>CADBTR010000074.1 GCA_902797675.1 uncultured Lachnospiraceae bacterium | reverse complement strand
GTCATTGACTGCTGTCGCATCCGGCGTGAAGACCGGTGATACAAAGTCTGTGACTGCGATTTTCTACATGATTTTGGCGGCTCTTTCCGGAATGTATCTGGCAATTTCTGCCAAAAGGGAATTAAAGAAAAAATAAATCCCGAAAACTACTTGCAATTATCTGTAAATTTTGTTATACTTCACTAGTACAGCGTAAATTATGTCAGTTGATTGAGAAATGACATATGAGTATGCAGGGAGCATAATACAGTAAGGCGGTATGATTGTTTGGTATCGGCGAAGGGTGTCGTTACATGAGACCGCATCAACAGATTAATTTGGAAGATATATCGGGTGCATAAAAGAGTCAGCTTTGAGGAAGCTGGCTCTTTTTGCTTGTATAATGAAACAATATAATTGATTTTTGCCGTACTTTGTATTATACTGAAAGTAATTGACTAAAAACGATCTAAAGGTTAAGGAGGATTTTATGAAAGCATTTGGCAGAAAGATGACGTTTCTTTCAACTGCGCTGTGTCTTGCTGCGTCCGGAACAGCGTTGGCGGATCAGGACAGAACCTACATGACCCAGTATGGTAATGTGATTGAAAGCGACAGTATCAATGCGGTGGATATGGAAGCAATTCAGAAGAATATTCTGTCGATCACGCAGCTTGATGATGATGCACTGGACAGAGCAGATGCGGATCGCAACGGAGCGGTGAATGTATTTGATATGGAGGCAGTTCAGAAGGATATTCTGGGGATTGAGAATATCGAGAATTTTGAAGTGACCAGAACAGAAGATTTTGTGTCGGTGCACGATCCGAGCATTATCCAGGATAAAGACGGTACTTATTACATATTTGGTTCTCACATGGCGTGGGCGAAGAGCACCGACCTTTGTAACTGGAAAACATTTACCAATAATATCAATACAAATTTCAGAACCCTGTTTGCTTCCGAGTTCGCATGGGCAAAAATGGGGGATACGGTATATAATCCGGCAGGAAATCTGTGGGCGCCGGATGTAGTGTGGAATGAGAACCTGGGCAAATGGTGTATGTACATGAGCATCAACGGATGTTCCTGGAATTCCTGCATTTGTATGCTGACCGCAGACAAGCTGGATGGAAACTGGACTTATGTGGGACCGGTGGTTTATTCCGGATTTACCACAGCGGCAAATCATCATGATTATACCAAGACCGATTATCAGAAGGTGACCGGAGACAGCAGTCTGCCGTCGCGTTATGCCAGAAATGCTTATACCTGTATGGATGGAAATACCAAAACATCAACTACAACATGGAATGAAGGGTATGGCGCGCACGCCATCGATCCATGCGTCTGGACAGAAGAAGACGGTACGATGTATATGAGCTACGGTTCCTGGTCCGGCGGTATCTACTTGTTAGAATTGGATGAGAAGACGGGACTTCGGGATTATAATGTGAAATATGCGTATAACAAAGGAATCTCCGATCCGTATATGGGTTATACGCTGGCAGGCGGTAACTGGGCATCCGGAGAGGCTTCCTACATCCAGAAGATCGGCAATTATTATTATATGTTTTTAAGTTATGGCGGTCTGACTTCAACCGGCGGATATAATATGAGAATCTTCCGTGCGGACAATATCAAAGGACCGTATGTGGACGAACTTGGCAATGACGCAAGACAGTATAAGACGGCGGGAGCAGGTGACACCAACGGAACTGTGGGCGTGCGTCTTATGAGCTATTATAAATGGAACAACATGGACTTGGCACAGTTGGCGCAGGGACATAATTCGGCATTTATCGATTCCACCAATGGAAAATATTTCGTGGTATACCATACGAGAACCAATGACGGATCGGAAGGCCATTATGTAAAGACACATCAGTTATTTATGAATGAGGATAACTGGCTGGTGGCAGCGCCGTATCGTTATTGCGGCGAGACATTGAAAGAAACCGGATATACAACGGAACAGGTAGCCGGAGGTTATGATGTACTGGTACAGGAGCCGTGGGTTGACAGCGGGGCGAAACAATATGTTACACCGGTGACGGTTATGTTAAATGAGGACGGAACTGTAACCGGAGCCTATGAAGGAACCTGGGAGCTTACAAAGAACAGTCCGTATATTACGATCACAGCAGATGGTGTTACTTATAAAGGCGTTGTGGTAAGACAGGTGATCGAGGGAACCGATGATGTCACGATGTGTTTCAGTATGTTGGGAAGAGAGAATCAGGTGGAAGTCTGGGGCTCAAAACACTTGCAGGGAATCAAAGGACTGAATGACGCGATGAAGACATTCAACCTTGTTCCGTGGGTAACGGGAGATGCAAGTCTTCCGACAACGGCGGCAAATGAGACAAGCATTACATGGAACTCCGGAAATACCGAATTGATTTCCAATGACGGAAAAGTGACTTATCCTCAGGAGAATACGGTAGTGCCTGTGACTGCGACATTTCATAATGCGGGAATCGTGAAAAAGCAGGAGTATCAGGTGACGGTGATATCGGATCCGAAGAAACAGACATCTGCATATGTACTGGGTAAATATCTGACCGGTGAGACCTTAGATCTTAGCGGAATTGAAGATGGAAGTCATGGAATCATAAGTCCGTTTTATCTGGCTGCAAAGAATGGCATTGATATCTCAAACGGCGTATCGATACAGTTTGATGTAAAAGTGACCGGAGGAAAAGACCGCCTTGATACGATCTGGGGATTCAACAGTCCGGACGGAGGAAAGCTGTATTTTACGGCGGGAAGTTATCTGGGATATAATGATAATGAAGGATCCTATTATGATGCGAATATGAGAGACTGGACACAGCAGAAAGACTTTATCGGAAATAAAGCTACGGTAAAGATTGATTTTCTGCCGGCAGGTTATCAGGTCAGTGTAAACGGCACTGTTGCGTATACAAACAGTACTGTAGATAAGGGGACGACTGCGGGAACTAACAGCATATCCAATTACGGGGGCGTGCTGGATTGGCTGGCAACGGAAGCGGATATTCTGTATCTTGGTTCCGGAAGCTGGTGGAAACAACCGTTTAACGGAACGATCAGCAACATTGTATTCTATGCGAATCCGGTGAAATAAACGGGATCGTATGGCGATAAATTATTATAAAATAAAACAGGAGGTAGTTATGAAAGGGTTTGGCAAAAAACTGACAATTCTCTCTGCTACGTTGTGTGTAACGGCGGCGGGGACGGCACTGGCGGAAGATGCTGACACACAGTATGTTACGGATTTCGGAAATGTGATCCAGGGGGATGCTGTCAATGCTGTGGATATGGAGGCAGTGCAGAAAAATATTCTGTCTATCAGCGAACTGGATGACGAGGCGTTAGACAGGGCGGATGTGGATCGAAACGGCGCAGTGAATGTGTCGGATATGGAAGCAATTCAGAAGAATATTCTTGGCATTGAGTCCATCGAGAATCTGCATGTGATCAAGACGAACGGAACGGTATCGGTGCATGATCCGAGCATTATCCAGGACAAGGATGGCACCTATTACATCTTCGGCTCCCATATGGCATGGGCAAAGAGCACTGATCTTTGCAATTGGACCACATTTACGAACAATATCAATACGAATTATGCGACATTATTCGCGGATCCTGCAAAATGGGCTCAAAAGGGAAGCACAACCTATGATCTCAGCGGAAACCTGTGGGCACCGGATGTGGTATGGAATGATACCATGAATAAGTGGTGCATGTATATGAGTGTCAACGGAGATAACTGGTATTCATCCATTGTGCTTCTGACAGCGGACAAGCTGGATGGCAGTTGGACGTATGTGGGACCGGTGGTTTATTCCGGATTTGTAAATGCCACGGATGCGGCTTCCACCGATTATACAAAGGCCACCGGCGAAGCGTTTGATTCCACGGCGGTTGCAAGATATACCAAAAACAGAAACGGCAATCATATCTATGGACTGAATGCCATCGATCCTTGTATTGTTTATGACGGTGATGATCTGTGGATGACTTACGGTTCCTGGTTTGGCGGTATCTATATGTTGAAGATCGATCCGGCTACCGGACTTCGGGATTATTCCTATACATATGAGACCGTAGAAGCAAAATCAGACATTTATCAGGGTATCAAGATCGCCGGAGGCGAGGGCGTATCCGGAGAGGCTTCCTATATCCAGAAAATCGACGATTATTATTATCTGTTCATGAGTTATGGCGGACTGGTTGCCAATGGCGGATATAATATGAGAGTATTCCGCTCAGAGAGCATTACGGGACCGTATGTGGATGCTTTGGGAAAAAGCGCCATCTATACTTCTACCACAGCCAATCTCAATGGAAGTGTCGGTATCCGGTTAATGAGCTATTATAAGTGGAATACTATGGAGCTTGCTCAGGTGGCTCAGGGACATAATTCCGCATTTGTCGATACGAAAGACGGAAAGAGCTACGTGGTATATCATACCAGAACAAATGACGGTTCCGAGGGACATTATGTCAAGACGCATCAGTTATTCGTCAATGAAGACGGATGGCTTGTGGCGGCACCGTATCGCTATTCGGGCGAGACCTTAAAGGAAGACGGTTACAGCAAGTCTCAGGTAATCGGTGTGTATGATGTATTATTTCAGAAACCAAGTGTCAATAATACGAATCTGGAATATTGCTCTCCGGTCAGCGTAGAATTAAAAAGCGACGGTACTGTGACCGGTGCATATTCCGGTACATGGACATTAACGAAAGATACACCGTATATTACATTGAATCTGGGAGATAAAACCTACAAGGGTGTTGTTCTCAGACAGATCATTGAGGGAACATCGGATGATACGATGTGTTTTACCCTGTTAGGCGTTAACGATCAGATTGAAGTCTGGGGTTCCAAGCATCTGCAGGGAATCCGCGCGATCAGGATGGCAATGGATTCACTGACGGTGGCTTCGGTTGCATTGGATGATATGGATCTTCCGGAAACGGGAGCACAAGAGACTAAAATTACATGGTCTTCCGATCAGCCGGATGTGATTGCTGCAGACGGAACAGTAACGCTGCCGGAGAAGGAAACAGAAGTAACATTGACGGCAACCTTTGAGAACAGCGGCATTAAGAAAACGAAGGAATATAAGGTAAAGGTATTTGAGGCACCGAAGAATGCCACGGATCCATATGTGATCGCAAAATATCTCACCGGTGAGGAGGCAGATCTTTCAAAAGCCGTAGAGGGAACTTATGCATTCGCAAATCCGTTTAACGAGAGCAATACCAGCGGTCTGGAATTGTATAACGGAGCTGCAATCCAGTTTGACGTAAAATTAAACGGAACGATGGATCGTCTTAATAACATCATCGCATTTACAGATGCGGGAAGCGGAAAACTTTATTTTACCGGCGGTTCTTATCTTGGTTACAATGCTACCGGTGGTTTCTTTGACGCCAATATGGCGAACTGGGCATTACAGAAAGATTATATCGGCAAGGGCGCGACGGTGCGGATCGACTTCCTGCCGGACGGCTATCAGGTAAGCGTAAACGGCGAGGTTGCATATACCAATAAGACGGTAGACGCCGGAACGACAAAGGGTTCAAACAGCATCAGCGGTTATAATAATGTATTGTCATGGCTGAATTATACTTCCACGACCTTAAATCTTGGCTGGGGCAGCTGGTGGAATGATAATAACGGATATCCGGGAACCATCAGTAATATCGTTTGTTACGCATATCCGACAGATAAGATCGATACTTCCGGGTATGCTTATTATCAGGATTTCAAGAAAGGCAAGCTGACAGAGTGGTCGGCAAGCGAATCCTCATCCCTGAGTGTTGTCAATGATGGCGGCGCAAGAGGAAATTATCTGAAATATGCCGCAAATGCAAGTGTACCAGCTAACAGAGCGGCCTATGCGAAGTTAGATCTGTCCGAGGAAATTACAGGAAAGTATACTGTAAGCGTAGATGCTTCCATGACAGCAGGTGTACTGACACAGAGATCTTCCAGCGCATTTGCGATTCTCGGAACGGATGCCCAGGGAGTGGGAACGGATGGTGCAGTTACAAATTCCGCAGTTACTTCCGGCTATATCGTAAAACTTGTGAATACGCCACCGAAGGGAACAAAGGCAAACCAGACCGATACATCCAACCAGACAAAGTGGCAGTTAAATGATACAGATACCTATGTGGATATTCCGGTCGGAACATGGGTAACGATCAAGGCAGAAGTAGATACAACTGCAAAGACTGCGGTTGTGACGATCACAAATTGTGATGACGGAACGGTATATTATTCCGGAACGGTACAGATCAGCGGAAGCGGTTCTCTCGGAGGCGTACAGATCCTGCGAGGCAGAGGAATCGGTACCATGTCCGTAGATACCATTGCAGTTAAGAAAAGTGAATGATTTATTGAATCGGAGCGTCATTGAAGTGACTGTTGATGATGGTCGATTGATAAAGTAACAGATGCAGGCTGTCGCGATTTTCGCGGCAGCCTGTTATCTGTAGCAACAGTGTAACAGGGCATCAGTGCCAGCTGTGCTTGCACAAGCCGGCATTAGATTAAGGCGAGGTTTGGCAGATGACGAGAGAAGAAAAATATATGAAAGAGGCGATACGGCAGGCAAAGAAAGGATATGCGATCGGTGAAGTGCCCATCGGCTGCGTGATCGTGTACCGTGACACCATTGTGGGAAGGGGATATAATAGGCGCATGACCGATCGGAATACATTGAGCCATGCGGAATTAAATGCCATAAAGAAGGCTTCAAAGAAGCTTGGAGACTGGCGTCTGGATGACTGCGAGATGTATGTCACCTTAGAACCCTGTCAGATGTGCTCCGGCGCTATCGTGCAATCCAGGATCCGCAAGGTCTATGTGGGCTGTATGAACCCGAAAGCGGGCTGCGCCGGCTCTATCCTGAATCTGCTGCAGATTCCCCAATTTAATCATCAGGTTGAGATGGAGCAGGGAATCTTGGAGGAGGAATGCAGCGAAATGTTAAAACAGTTCTTTCGGGAACTGCGGGAGAAGGAAAAAGAAAAGAAAAAAGGGGAAAAAGAATCACGGCAGGAGGGTGCGGATCAGGAAGATGTATGATCGGATAGAAACAGAGCGGCTGGTTCTTACTGTGCTGGATAAAGAAAGCGCGGCAAAAGTAACGCGGTTTTTGACAGAGAACAGAGAATTATTTTCACAATATGAACCGGAAAAAAAAGAAGTTTTTTATACAACGGTTTATCAGGAATATGTGCTGGATTGTGAGTATCGCGCCATGTCGGAAAAAAAGTATGTGAGATATTATGCATTCCGGAAAGAAGATATTTCGCAAAAGAAAGTGATCGGGACGGTATCATTCGGTCAGTTGCGGCCGTTTCCCTACAGCAGCGGGATAGTTGGCTATAAAGTCGCAGAGGAGGAGCAGGGAAAAGGCTATGGCACCGAGATGGTGGCTGCAGCGGTGGAATGGGCGTTTCCCTATTTTGGTCTGCATCGGCTGGAGGCGTATGTTCTGGAGGATAATTACGCGTCGGCAAGGCTGCTGGAAAAATGCGGATTTACGCAGGAGGGATTTTGCAGATCCAACTTAAAAGTAAACGGAAAATGGCGGGATCACAGACTGTACGCAAAATTGGAACGGGATTTCCGGTAATAAGAAAGAACTTTGCATCATACATTGAGATGTGCAAAGTTCTTATTTATTTGGAGGAAATGAAATGTTTAAGAGATTGGCGGTATATATGAACCGATATGAGGACGGCAGGAAAACAGGCTCCTGCGGAAGCGCAAAATTGCTGATTCATAACGGAGAGTGCAGAATGAGCCTGCAATTAAAGGATATACAAAATACCGGAAAAAAGGCGAGGGTGTTCTTTTATCGAGAGGAGGAGGGAACCTATCAGACGTACCCTGCGGGAGAGATGAGCATACATAATGAACAGGCGGATTTTCAGACAATATTTTCCTGCGCAGATTTAGTGGAGGGAATTTCTTTTGATGAGATGAAAGGGATTCTTGTTGACTGCGGTGAGAGCGAAAGAAACTGCATATGCGGAACATTCAGGGGGGAGGATGAAATCATGGAAAAGTTCGGGCAGAATAAAAAAGAAGAAAAAGTGACGGAAAAAGTAATTGAAGAAATAAAAAACGAGGACTTATCCACACAAAATCTGTCTTTTCCACAGGAAAATGTGGAAAAGACAGAAAAAATAGAAAAGATTGAAAATTCTGAAAATTCAGTTTATGAATATGATGAGGAATGTTTGAAATCCCGGAATGGCGCGGGAAAGTTGCCCGTGTGCTGGCAGGATAAGATATTTCGTGTGTTTCCGAAGATTATGCTTTATGTTGATGGTCTTGAGACGAAGGGAATCAAATTAAAACCTCAGGATGTTGTCTGGTTTCCGGGGAGTTATTGGAATCTTGCGGCAAACCGGTTTTTGTTGAAGGAATATGCGCAATTTCATTATCTGCTGTTCTTTTCCATGGCAGGGGATACGGAGGAGGAAAGACGATATTACCTTGGATTGCCGGGATATTTTTCGATAAATGAAGCTGTTACGGCAAAACAGTATGGATTTTCGGATTTCTTTTCGGCGTCTCAACAGAAAGAAAGTATTCCGGAAAATCAGGCAGGTCAGAAATTTGGTTTTTGGAGTATGAATTGCAGATAAAATACTTGATTTTTGATTGCATCTATGATAGAATCACATCTTGTGGTATATTATTTTATATCCTTGCTCGTCTTTTATGGCGGGCCAGAGACCAAAAGGAGGTAGAAAGACATGAACAAGTATGAATTAGCAGTTGTTGTTAATGTAATGCTCGAAGAAGAAGAGAGAACTGCAACAATCGAGAGAGTAAAAGAGTATATTACCCGTTTCGGTGGTACAGTGACAAATGTGGAAGAATGGGGTAAGAAGAGATTAGCTTACGAGATCCAGAAAGCTAAGGAAGCATATTATTACTTCATCAAATTCGAGTCAGAGAATACTGATTGTCCAAACGAAGTAGAAGACAATGTCCGTATTATGGAAAATGTAGTCAGATACTTAGTAGTAAAGCAGGAAGCTTAAGAGAAGGACAAGCAGACCAGGGTATCAGGATATCCCCGGACGATTGTCCGATAGGAGGATAGGATATGAACAAAGTAATACTTATGGGAAGACTGACAAGAAACCCTGAAATCAGATATTCTCAGGGAGAAAATTCAACCGCGGTGGCAAGATTTACCCTTGCCGTAGACAGACGTTTCCGCAGAGAGGGAAATAATGAGCAGACAGCGGATTTTATTTCCTGTGTCGCATTCGGAAAAACGGCTGAATTTATGGAGAGATATACGCACCAGGGAACAAAGCTTGTAGTCGAGGGACGTATTCAGACAGGAAGCTATACAAATAAAGACGGAGTTCGCGTTTATACGACGGATGTAGTGGTAGAGAACACGGAATTTGCGGAGAGCAAGAACAGTGACAGCTCAGGAAGCTACAACGGAGGAAATTCAGACGCGCAGACACAGAGCGCAAGACCGGAGCCGACCAGTGCTGTTGGCGACGGATTCATGAATATTCCGGACGGCGTCGAAGACGAGGGACTGCCATTTAATTAGGATTAGATTATTCGAGGAGGTAATAATTATGCCAGCAACAGAAGTAAAGAAGAACGCCAGCGACGCTCCAATGAAGAGAAGACCGATTCGCAGAAGAAGAAAAGTATGCGTATTCTGCAGCGATAAAAATGGCGAGATCGATTATAAGGATGTCAATAAGTTAAAGAGATATGTATCAGAGAGAGGTAAGATCCTTCCGAGAAGAATTACCGGTAACTGCGCAAAGCATCAGAGAGCTTTGACTGTTGCAGTTAAGAGAGCAAGACATATCGCATTGATGCCATATTCCATCGATTAATGAAGAAATACGAATAGGTAACAGAGACGGCAGCCGGATCCGGCTGTCGTTTTTGTACTCAATCTTTTCGCTCCGTGAAAAAAGATATTTGCAGTATAGTATAAAATATGATAGAATAGAGTTGGTTTTTTGGTTACAGTAGTAAGAATTGGGGCGGTACTTTTCGCATACAGTTCTTGAAGGAAAAAGGTGTGCCCGAAAAGCGGGCATGCAAGGAGGAATGAAATATGGAAAATATGGGAAGCTCAGAAAGAAAATATCGTACGGCCGCGATTATGACCGGATTGTCCATACCGGTTTTTTTGGCGACGGCAGGACTGTCGGTGATGGCACCGGCCATAGGCGGAAAGAATGGAGATCTTACATTCCCCAAGATGCTTGATATGGTGAAAGATTCTTTTCATGCCGTGGGAACAGGCGGAAGCTTAGGAAGTATGGCTGCCATCGGAAATCTGGTAAGCGCAGCATTGCTTTTACTGGCATCTTGTCTGTTGGCAGGCTCATTGGTGATCCAGCTTATCATCAGTATACAGGATCTGGCGAATAAAAAATGCGATATCGTAACTTTGTGCCGGAGAGTCGTAAGAGAAGGCGGTTTCTGGTTATTTTCCCTTGGAATGGTTTATTTTCATGAATTGTCGGGGAACGGGTTTTTCAGTTTTTATTACAAGGTGATCGGAGCTGTTCTGTTTATTTTTGTCTTTGTTCTGATGGAGGTGTCCATCGTTTCGGATCTGCGTGTCAGCAAGACGCAGATTTTATCCGGAAGATTATTGGCGTTTTTGCTTTTCTTATGTTCCATCGGCGCGGTTTGCAGCATGAAGCTGGATGCAGTCCATGTATTTATCAATGATGGTAAGGCAAACAGTCTGTATGCGCAGGCTTATGAGGGAGATGCTTCTCTGGTGGGAATGCCTCAAAAAGCACAGGCATATCTTGAGAGTATGTCGGAAAATGTGGAGAATCTGGAAGAATTCTCTGAGGATGATATGGATATGGTAAAACAGGCCAGAAGTGAAATTTCGGCTGCAAAATATGGTACAGCTATTGGAATTATGACAGCAGGAATGATCGTGATGCTGGTATGTTTTATTCAGAGCGCATTGAATTTTGTAAATGGTTTCTGCTTTAGAAAGTACTCTTTGATCAGTCAGATTATATACTCCGTTCTCGCAATTGCCGCATCGTGTATCGTAACAGGTGTCTATTATACTATGATTTTGCAAAAGGAATATACAGAGAGAGTGGTAGGACTGAACGGTTTTTATCTGGTTGTATGCCTTTCGGTATTCTTTATTGTGGGAAGTATTGTAAAGAACAGCATTGACAAGGAATATGTCTACCGAGAGCGTATGCTTGGAAATATCCAGGGCGAGGAAATCGACAAGGTGGTTCCGGAGCATTATAAGAAAATGATGGGCGATAAACCGGTCAATGACGGTGGAATTGATGATTATGAGGAGCCTCACGGATCCGGAAGAAAATTATACGACGGAACTTCGGATTGAGATGTTATTAGAGGAGGAGGTAAGGATGGAGAGAAAACTTGGGAGAGGTGCGGGAATCTTGCTGCCGATCAGCAGCCTTCCGTCACCTTACGGAATCGGAACACTGGGGAAAGCGGCGTATCAGTTTATTGACTGTTTAAAGAAAGCGGGGCAAAGGTATTGGCAGGTGCTGCCGGTGGGGCCGACCAGCTACGGAGACAGTCCTTATCAGTCTTTTTCTGCATTTGCCGGGAATCCTTATTTTATCGATTTGGATGGATTGGTAAAAGATGAATTGCTCAAACAGGAGGAGATCGATAGCGTCAGCTGGTATACGACAGAAGAGTATATCGAATATGATCTGCTGTATGAGCATCGTTTCCCGTTGTTAAGAAAAGCGTACGGACGCTGGAAGAAAGGGAAAAGAAACGGATTTAAGAAATTCAAAAAAGAAAACACGTTCTGGCTGGAGGATTATGCATTGTTTATGGCATGCAAGGAAAAATTCGGGCAGAAAGAATGGCTTTCGTGGGAGGAAGATATCCGTTTCCGGAAGCCCAAGGCGCTTAAGGCGTACAGAAAGGAACTGGAAGATCAGATCGGCTTTTGGGAATTTGTGCAATTTCGTTTTTATAAAGAATGGAATAAATTAAAAAAGTACGCCAACGGAAAAGGAATCGAGATCATTGGGGATATTCCGATCTATGTGGCGCTGGACAGCGCAGATGTCTGGGTAAATCCGAAGCTGTTTCAGCTGGATGAAGATTGCAGACCTGTAGAGGTTGCAGGCTGCCCGCCGGATGCATTTTCCGAGGACGGACAGAAGTGGGGCAATCCGCTGTATAACTGGAATGAGATGGAACTTGACGGCTTTGACTGGTGGAAACGGAGAATACAAGCGTCGGCAAACCTCTATAATGTGATCCGGATCGATCATTTTATCGGAATTACGAGATATTTTTGCATTCCTGCGGATAAAACGGGAAAAGAAGGACATTTTGCATACGGTCCCGGAGGGACTTTTACCGCGGCGATCAACAGTGTGCTGGGAGATGCAAAGATCATTGCGGAAGATCTTGGCGTAGATTATCCGGCAGTGGAGCAGCTGTTAAAGCGGGAAGGATATCCGGGTATGAAGGTACTGCTGTTTGCCTTTGACGGAGGATCGGAAAATAAATATCTGCCACATAATGCGGAGAGCAATTATGTATATTATCTGGGAACCCATGACAATGATACGGCAAAGGGATATCTGGAAACTCTTGACGAGGAACATTTGGAGTATATCCGTGCCTATGTCAGCGCGGCGACGAATGATGAAATCGTCCGACAGATGATCAAGACAGTTTACTTAAGTGTGGCGGATACGGTTGTAATCCAGATGCAGGATATTCTGGAGAAGGATAACAGCGCAAGAATGAATCTGCCATCCACATTGGGAATGAACTGGAAATGGCGTATGAAACAGGGAGAATTTGATGCGGGAAAAATAGCACAGCTTAAGAAACTGGTGTCCCTGTCAGGAAGGGAAAGAAAGGAGTAATCACAGCAGTATGGTAAATGAAACATGTTTGACAAAGTATCAGAAGCCGTTGAAGGAATGTACAGACCGGGAAATCTATTTTGCGCTTCTGGAACTGGTAAAGGAGCAGGCAGAGGAAAAAGAGAGTAATCAGGGAAAGAAGAAAGTTTATTATATTTCGGCGGAATTTTTGATCGGAAAACTTTTATCCAACAATATGATAAATCTTGGAATTTTTCAGTCGGTCAAAGAAGAACTGGAAGCAGCGGGAAAAAGTATTTATGATATTGAGGAGATCGAGCCGGAGCCGTCTTTGGGAAACGGCGGTCTCGGACGTCTTGCGGCATGCTTCTTAGATTCCATTGCGTCTTTGGGATTAAACGGCGACGGAATCGGTTTAAATTATCATTTGGGCCTTTTTAAACAGGTATTCAAAGATCATTTGCAGAAGGAGACAGCGAATCCGTGGATTGAGAAGGAAAGCTGGCTTACGAAGACGGATGTCACTTATCCGGTGACTTTCGGAAATTGCAAGGTCGTTTCCCGCATGTATGATATTGATGTGGCGGGTTATCATAACCGGACAAATAAGCTGCATTTGTTTGATGTGGAATCCGTAGATGAAAGCATTGTTCAGGGAGACGGCATCAATTTTGATAAAAATAATATTGAAAAAAATCTCACGTTATTCTTATATCCGGACGATTCGGATGAGGCGGGCAGACAGCTCAGGATTTATCAGCAATATTTTATGGTGAGCAACGCCGCAAGGCTGATTCTTGCGCAATGCAAAGAGAGAGGAAGCAATCTTCATGATCTTCCGGATTATGCGGCAATCCAGATCAATGACACCCATCCGACCATGGTGATTCCGGAATTGATCCGTATCCTGACGGAGGAAGAGCAATTCTCCATGGACGAGGCGATTAAGGTGGTGTCCGCGACCTGCGCGTATACGAATCATACGATCCTTGCGGAGGCGCTGGAGACATGGCCGATGTCATACCTTGAAAAAGTGGTTCCTGATCTTGTGCCGATCATTCGCGAACTGGATAAGAGAATCCGGGCGAAGGTGCAGGATGAAAGCACTTATATTATTGATGCCGCCGGAAATGTGCATATGGCGCACATTGACATTCATTACGGCTACAGTGTGAATGGCGTGGCTTATCTGCATACGGAGATTTTGAAAGATACGGAATTGCATAATTTTTATACGCTGTATCCGGAGAAGTTCAATAATAAGACAAACGGAATCACGTTCCGCAGATGGCTGTTGCATTGCAATGAGGAATTGGCGGCGTATATCACGGAGCTGATCGGTGACGGTTATAAGACGGATGCAGAAGAACTGGAAAAATTGGCGCAATATGCAAATGATCCGAAGGTTCTGGAGCGGTTGCGTGAAATCAAACTCCACAAGAAACAGGAATTTAAGAAATTTCTTCTGGAAACTCAGAATATTGAGATCGATGAAAATTCCATCTTTGATATTCAGGTAAAGCGTCTGCACGAATATAAAAGACAGCAGATGAATGCGCTGTATGTGATCTATAAATATCTTAAGATCAAAAACGGAGAGAAGCCGGCAACGCCGATTACGGTAATTTTCGGAGCAAAAGCTGCGCCGGCCTATGTCATCGCGAAGGATATCATCCATCTGATCCTGTGTTTGCAGGAGCTGATCAATCATGATCCGGAGGTAAGTCCGTATCTGAAAGTGGTAATGGTTGAGAATTATAATGTGGCGAAGGCGGCAAAGATCATTCCGGCATGTGATATTTCCGAGCAGATCTCTCTGGCGTCCAAGGAGGCTTCCGGCACCGGCAATATGAAGTTTATGTTAAACGGAGCGGTGACTCTGGGAACAATGGACGGCGCTAATGTGGAGATCGCGCAGCTTGTGGGCAGGGAGAACATTTATACCTTCGGGGAGTCCAGCGAACAGGTGATCAGCCACTACGCGAAGTCGGATTACCGCGCAGCGGATTATTATATTGAGGATAAAGAAATCAAGGAACTGGTTGATTTTATCATCAGCAGTGAGATTATGCGGATTGGTGATGTAACCACATTGCTGCGGTTGCATACCGAGCTGATTTACAAAGACTGGTTTATGACACTGCTTGATCTGAAAGATTATATCAAGGTAAAAGAACAGGCGCTGACCGATTATGAGGATCGGGAGAGCTGGACAAAGAAGTCTTTGATGAATATTGCGAAAGCAGGATTTTTCTCTTCAGACAGAACCATTGCGGAATATAATCGCGATATCTGGAAACTTGGGGAAGTATAAGAAAAACCCATGTTTCAAATAGAAAAGGGGTAATGAATCATGCAGGGCAGATTAAAATTAAAAGGGCAGATCCTTACGTATCTGATCTATCCGTTTGTTATGGCCGTGGTGCTGTTGTTTGTGGGCGTATGGATCACAGTGGCGGATCCTCACGGTGGATCGATTGTTTTGAGTATCGCTATCGGTTATATAATTTTAACGGTGGTAATGTATCTGTATAATCAAAAACTGGTGATTCAGGAAATGATCCAGTTTGCAATGGATTATGCGCAAGTGCAGAAGAAATTGCTGGATGATATGGTGCTTCCATATATATTGATGGATCAGGATGGAAATATCTTATGGAAAGATCATGTTTTTTCTGAATTGATGAAGCGTGAATCGGACAAAACGATTTGCGAGTTTTTTCCGGAAATAACGAAAGAAAAGCTACAGGATGAGCAGGTCACGGAAATTCATGTCAATTATAACAATGAATATTACCGTGTGGTGTTGAACCGAATGACCACAGAGGGAATGTTTGAGAACATGAAAGTGATCGAGATCGAACAGAAAGATTGTATGATCGCCCTTTATATGATCAATGAGACCCGCCAGAAAATCCTGGAACGGGAGCAGAAAGAGCAAAAACTGGTGGTAGGACACATTTATGTGGATAATTACGAGGAAGTTCTGCAAAGTGTGGAGGATGTACGAGGCTCGATCCTGTCAGCCCTGATCGACAGGAAGATTAATAAGTTCGTCAACAACATGAACGGAATTGTAAAAAAACTGGAAAAAGATAAGTATTTCATAGTTTTTCAGAATAAATATCTGGACGCCTTAAGAAGTGATAAGTTTTCCATTGTCGATGAGATCAAGCAGGTGAATCTCGGCAATGAAATGCAGGTGACGATCAGCGTCGGGATCGGTATAGGCTCCACGGATTTTGAGGAGTTGAGCAATTATTCCCGGGCTGCGATGGATCTGGCGTTAGGACGGGGTGGAGATCAGGCTGTCGTAAAAGACGGAGAAAATATTTATTATTATGGCGGAAAAACAAGACTTGTGGAGAAGAATACCCGGGTGAAAGCAAGGGTAAAGGCTCATGCTATCCGGGAAATTATGGAAACCAAGGAACAGGTGCTCATTATGGGACATCAGATGGGGGACAGCGATTCCCTGGGTTCTGCCTTTGGAATTTATAAAGCGGCATCTGTTCTGGGTAAGAAGGCGCATATTATCGTCAATGAGATTACGGCGTCGATACGTCCGATGATCCAGCGGTTCGAGGAGAGCGGGGAGTACGCAAAGGATATGTTTATTCAAAGCGATGCTGCCTTGAATTATCTGAATGCGGATACATTGGTAGTGGTGGTAGATGTCAATAAGCCGTCCCGGACAGAGTGTCCGGAACTGTTAAAGAAAACAGATCAGGTGATCGTTCTGGATCATCACAGGCAGACTTCCGAGGTGATCGAGAATACCCTTTTGGCTTATATCGAGCCCTATGCCTCTTCCGCATGTGAGATGGTTGCCGAGATTTTGCAGTATTTTCAGGATGGTATTAAGCTGAAGCCCATGGAGGCGGATGCTATGTATGCCGGTATCGTGATCGACACCAATAATTTTGTGCAGAAAACCGGCGTCAGGACGTTCGAGGCGGCTGCGTTTCTGCGCCGTCACGGCGCGGATGTGGTTCGCGTTAAGATGATGTTTCGGGAAAGTTTTCAGGAATATAAGCGCAGGGTGGAAGCGGTCAGCAGAGCCGATATTTTCATGAACTGCTTTGCAATCACCGTATGTGACGCCGATGGCGTAGACAGTCCCACAGTGCTTGGTGCCCAGGTGGCCAATGAGCTTTTGGAAATCAACGGGATCGAGGCTTCTTTTGTACTTACAGCTTATAAGGGGAAGATTTATGTCAGCGCCCGCTCGATTGATAAAGTGAATGTACAGCTTGTGATGGAGAGAATGGGCGGCGGCGGTCATATGAATATGGCAGGTGTTCAGATTGAAGGCGGCAACTTAGATGAGGTAAAGATGAATCTGATCGAGACGGTAAGGATGATGAGAAAAGAAAATATCATTTAAGACGGCGCGATCATGGCTGCGGAAAGGAGATATTGCAAAAATGGAAGTAATCTTGACACAGGATGTGAAAAGTCTTGGGAAAAAAGGCGAACTGGTGAAGGTAAATGACAGCTATGCCAGAAATTATATTATACCGAAGAAACTTGGATTGGAGGCAAATGCCAAAAATCTGAACGATCTGAAATTGCATAAGGCAAATGAAGAAAAGATCGCACAGCAGAAGTTGGAGGAAGCCAGGGAATTTGCAGGCGTTCTGGAGAAAAGCACGATTGTGGTGAAGATGAAATCCGGTGAGGGCGGAAGAACTTTCGGCTCGATCTCATCCAAGGAAATTGCCCAGGAGGCAAAGAAACAATTGGATTTTGATATTGATAAGAAAAAAATCGTTCTTGATGAACCGATCCGTTCCCTTGGGACCCATGTGATCCAGATCCGGTTGCATAAACAGGTGACAGCAAAGATGAATGTAAAGGTTATTGAGGGATAAGATGGATGAAGCATTGATCAAGAAAACGATGCCCCATAATCTTGAGGCGGAACAGGCGGTTATCGGCTCCATGATCATGGATCGAGATGCGGTGGAGGCTGCTCTGGAGATCTTAGCGCAGGAGGATTTCTACGGAAAACAGTACGGTTTGTTGTTTCATGCGATGTGGGAACTGAATCAGGAAAATAAACCGGTGGATCTGGTGACGTTGCAGGAACGGCTGAAAGAAGACGGGGTACCGGAGGAAGTGGCGGGCATTGACGTGATACGTGAAATTGTGGCTTCTATTCCGATTTCTGCCAATGTGAAGCATTATGCGCAGATCGTCAGGGAAAAGTCTTTGATGAGGAAATTGATACGTACAACGGAGGAGATAACAGCCCA
Organism: uncultured Lachnospiraceae bacterium; assembly: GCA_902797675.1. Taxonomy (GTDB): domain Bacteria; phylum Bacillota; class Clostridia; order Lachnospirales; family Lachnospiraceae; genus CAG-303. The sequence goes on along the minus strand of CADBTR010000074.1, from coordinate 24,462 downwards.
CTGCTATGCGGGAACGGATTCCGTAGAAGACTTGATGGATATGACGGAGAAAAAGGTTTTTCAGCTTATGCAGAGCAGGGGCGGCGGCGATTTCGTTCCTATCCGGCAGGTGGTGATCAACGCGTTGGAGAGGATTGAGGCGGCTTCTAAGCAAAGTGGCAGTATTACCGGAATTTCCACCGGATTTATCGATCTGGATTATCAGACTTCCGGCATGCAGCCTTCAGATCTGATCCTGATAGCGGCAAGACCGTCTATGGGAAAGACGGCATTTGTCTTAAATCTGGCGCAGCATATGGCCTTTCGGGACAATGTGACGACAGCCATTTTCAGTCTGGAGATGAGCAAAGAGCAATTAGTAAACCGTCTTTTTGCGCTGGAATCCAAAGTGGACGCCCAAGTATTGCGAAACGGTAAGCTGGAGGACAGTGACTGGGAGCGGTTGATTGAAAGCGCCGATATTATCGGCAATTCCAATCTGATTATCGATGATACGCCAAGTATTTCCATTACGGAACTCCGCTCCAAATGCAGAAAGTTTAAGATGGAGATGAATCTGGGAGTGATCATTATCGACTATTTGCAGCTGATGTCCGGAAGCAGCGGAAAGTCCAATGCCAGCAGGCAGCAGGAGGTGTCCGATATCTCCCGTTCTTTAAAGGCATTGGCAAGAGAGCTGAATGTTCCGGTGCTCGCTTTGTCTCAGTTGTCCAGAGCGGTAGAACAGAGAGAGGACAAGCGCCCGATGCTTTCGGATCTTCGTGAGTCGGGAGCGATTGAGCAGGATGCGGACGTTGTGATGTTTATTTATCGTGACGATTATTATAATAAAGAATCGGAGAAGAAGAATATTGCGGAAATTATCGTGGCAAAACAGAGAAACGGTCCGGTAGGAACCGTGGAGCTTGTATGGAGACCGCAATATACTCAGTTCGGTAATCTCAGCAAGTAGAGGGTACGGCAGTTGATAAACAGGCGTATAATCGTACTTTTGTAAAATGTATGTAATATCTGCGCCGCTTTTCTTGCTTTCAAAATCAGGACAAGTTATACTTAAAGCACTACAAAATATGATTTGTAACTGAGATATACCGGAAGGGAGCAGAGAAAATGGAGGATAAACATTACATGATATCAGATGCCGCGAAACTTGTGGATGTGGAAACACATGTGCTGCGGTACTGGGAGGAGGAATTGGAGATCGAGATTCCCAGAAATGAAATGGGACATCGTTATTATACGGAAACATATATACAGCTTTTTTGCAGGATTAAACAATTAAAGGAACAGGGATATCTTCTGAAGGCGATCAAGCCTCTGATTCCGGATTTGATGGAAGGGAAAGAACCGGCAGAGCCAAGGCAGGAGATTGTGCAGAATCTGAAAATGAGAGATGGTGCGACCGGTGGAGAGACCGGCGTAAAGACTGCCGGAATAGCGGAATCTGCCGCAAGCAGAGAGGAAAAGATGGAACAGTTCAGAAAAATCCTCGGCGGTATTGTTACGGAGGCATTACAGGGGAATAATGATACTCTGGGAAAACAGGTTTCGGCAAGGGTATCCGACCGGGTGGTAAAAGAAATGGATATTCTGATGCAGGTGAGAGAATCAAAAGAGGAGGAGCATTTCCGCAAGTTTGATGAGTTGCTCAGATCTTATCAGAAGAACAGCAGAGAGGCGGCTGCCACCGAAGAACCGAAAAAAAGAAGATTTTTCTTTTCGAGAAAAAAATAAAACAGATAGAAAAAGTCTCCGGAATCCAATGGATATCCGGAGACTTTGTGTGAAGGCGACAAGCCGAAAAACCCGGTGCAAGTTGGCTTGCAGACCGGATTTTGAGGCAAGATCCGTCTTATGCGGAAATTGCACCAACAGGACAGGCATCTTCACATGCGCCGCAATCAACGCAAGTATCAGGGTTGATCTCGAATTTGTTCTCGCCCTCGGCAATAGCCTCTACAGGACATGTGCTTGCGCAGGATCCGCAGCTGATGCATTCATCGGAAATAACGTGTGCCATAAGTATAACCTCCTATTCATAAGTATTTCATTACAAAATGATACAACTACATTGTAATATAAAGCGGCGGAATTTACAAGAGCAACTTTTGTTGACTTCCCGGTAAAAAAGTTGTATGATTGACAAAATCAGGTAAAAGCGGCAGATTATGAAGGGGGAGGATAAGCATGAAGATCAGTGTGATTTTTACAGGGGGAACCATTGGAAGCAGCGTCGGGGAAAGTGGCTATATCGCGCCGGATCCGGCCTGCCGATATCAGCTTCTTGATTGGTATTATGCGTCGCATCGCCGGGATATGGAAGAGTATGGGATTGATTTTCGGATAAGCGAACCTTATCGGATATTAAGCGAAAATCTTGCGCCGAAGTATTTGAATCTGCTGATTCGTACCGTGAGGGAGGTCTTGCGGGAAGCTGAGATTGATGGTGTGATCATCACCCATGGGACAGATACGCTGCAATATACGGCGGCAGCTTTAGGGTATGTGTTCGGGAACATGGGCGTTCCGATTGTGCTTGTCTCCAGCGATTATCCGATCCAATATGAAAAAGCCAACGGCAGAGATAATTTTGCGGCGGCAGTCAGACTGATCTGTGAACGGTACGAGAGCGGCGTGGTGGTGAGTTATCGCAACCGGGGAGAAGATGTGACATTTCATCGGGGGACGAGACTGCTTCCCCATGAGAATTACAGCGCAGATTTAAAAAGCCTGGGAAATTCTTATCTCGGGAGATTACAGGACGGAAAGTTCATCAGAAATACATCAGATCTTCACAGAAAGAAAGATGATATACGACAGGAAATGTGTTATAATACGATAGATGAGATCACAGGGATCGATCCGTTTTTTTGTGAAAAGGACGGGAGGATCCTGTGGATTCATCCATACGTAGGAATGCGTTATCCGGATCTGCCGGATTCCTGTTCGGCAATTCTTCTGAATACGTATCATTCCGGAACGCTTGCGGTGAATGAGCAGTTGAAAAGATTTGTGAAAGCGGCAGCGGAGAGGAAAATTCCGGCATTTTTGTACGGACTTCCCGGGGAAGAACATACCTATGAAACTGTGGCAGCATATGAAACGGCGGGAATTCATGTATTGAAGCCGATCAGCGGGATCGCCGCGTATTGCAAGCTGTGCCTGGCATCGGCTGTATCTGAAAAAACAGTGCAAGTCATGGACACTTGTATCGCTGCGGATTCATTGCGGCAGGAAATGTTGAGAACGACGGATTTTCAATAGTTTCCAAAATCTGAAGAGAAAAGAGGAAATTGATTTGGCAAAGAAACAGGTTAAGAAAAAAGGAAGGTCGAAGAAGTCAAAGAAAAAGACGGTATGGCATAAGATAAAGTTTTTTATGAAAATAGCATTGCTGCTTTTGTTTGTTGTGATGTTATTTTTCGGCATCAAGTACGGATCAATTATTTTGAAGTATAAAAAGCAGGCGGAAGCCCTGGTGGATGAGAAGGGAAAAGCGGCGTTTACGGATTCTTTGACGACCATTGTATATGATAATGACGGAAATGAACTTACCGAAATCTGTTCATCAAAGAATGCTTATTACCTGAAACTGGATGAGATTCCTTATATGGCAAGGCAGATCTTTGTTACAACGGAGGACAGGAAGTTTTACAAACATTCCGGCGTGGATCTGATGGCAGTGGCACGGGCTGTGGTCGCGATCGTGCAGAATGACGGGGAAGTAACCCAGGGAGGAAGTACGATTACCCAGCAGTTGGCGCGAAATATCTATTTGAGTCATGAGGTCTCGGTAGAGCGGAAAATAAAAGAAGCATTTATTGCGCTGAAGCTGGAAAAAGAATATTCCAAGGATGAGATCTTGGAATTTTATATCAATGATATTTATTTTGCAAATGGCTTTTACGGTCTGGAAGCGGCCTCAAAGGGGTATTTCAGTAAATCGGCAGGAGAACTTACCACTTCACAGCTTGCTTTTATCTGCTCGATTCCAAATAATCCGACTTTGTATGATCCTTTTGTAAATATGGACAATACCTTAAAGCGACGGGATCGCGTATTAAAACAGCTGTATCAGCAGGGATATATCAAACAGAAGGATTATATCAATGCTCTCGCGGAGGAGATTACGCTGAGTCCGGATGAGAGAACCATCAACAGCAATTACGCGGAGACATTTATCCGTTATTCGGCAACGAGAGAGCTGATGCGTTTGCAGGGCTTTGAATTTAAGAATTCCTTCGGCAGTGACGCCGAGGAAAAGGCTTATGATGAAGAATATTCGGAGAAATATACAGAGTGTAATCAGCTGCTTTTTACCGGCGGTTATCGGATTTATACTTCGATTGATATGGGGATTCAGGGATTGCTGCAGCAAAGTCTTGATGATAATCTGAGCTCCAACGGAGAATTGAGCGAGGACGGTACGCTGGCATTTCAGGGGAGCGCCACCTGTATTGATAACCGGACGGGTTATGTGACGGCGATTGTGGGCGGCAGAAGTCAGCAAAGTTCGATTTATACCTTAAACAGAGCCTATCAGAGTTTCAGGCAGCCGGGGTCGTCCATCAAGCCGATTCTGGTTTACGCGCCGCTGTTTGAGGGCGATTATGATCCGGACAGCATTGTGAAAGATACAGAGATCAAAGACGGACCGGTAAATTCGCCGAATGTCTATTCCGGATCAATCACGGTCCGCAGGGCAATTAAGACATCCAAGAATACCGTTCCATGGAAATTATTTGAGGAAATGGGTTATGCAAAGTGTATCAATTATCTGTTAAATATGAATTTTTCACACATCGTTGCGAAGGATTATACGCCGGCAATGTCCATCGGCGGCATGACCTACGGTGTTTCGACTTACGAGATGGCAGCGGCCTATGCGACACTGGAAAATGACGGAATTTACCGTAATCCGACCTGTATTAAGAAAATTACGGATTCCTTCGGCAATGTGATCCTGGATAATGGAAATAATGAGACCGGCGCAAAGCAGATCTATCAGACTCAGGCAGCCAGAATGGTGACGGATTGTATGAAAGATGTGTTAAAGAGCGGTACGGGAGAAGATTTTCAGGTAGATACGGCAATCTGCGCGGCAAAGACCGGAACCACCAACGATAATAAAGATACGTGGCTGTGTGGATATAGCGCGTATTATACCACTGCTGTGTGGTGCGGATATGATATGCCGAAGGAGATTGACAGCGATCTTGTTCATTCTGCCGGTTATACATGGCATGACTTTATGGAGAAGCTTCATGAATCGCTAAATGAGATCGATTTTCCGTCTTATTTTGACACCGGGGAAGAAGATGATGAGGAGGACTCTGATAAATCCACGAAGAAGGATGATGAGGAACAGGAGGAGTCCGGCGATGACGCTGAGGATTCTGACCATAAGTCTTCGGAAACTACTGCGAAAGAACAGGAAAATGAGATTTATACCGATCAGTCACAGCAGACAACGGAAGTAGTAAATGAAACAAAAACGGCAGAGGAAGAGACAACAGAGGCAGTTACGGAGGAAATAACCACAGAATTACAAATTCCGATTACAACGGAATATCAGGAGCCGGAAACACCGGTTCCGACAGAACCGATTACATTACCGGATGAAGAAACAGAGGCGGAAGGTCAGTGACCTTCCGCTTTTTGTAGCAACAGGGCATCAGTGGTCGGCTGTGCTTGCACAAGCTGGCATTAGATGCCCGCAAGAAGAGCGAGAGGCTGTGCTTTAGCTGTTCGCAGGTGCGACATATAAAAAACAGGCAGGGAATTCTTTTCCCTGCCTGTTTTCAGAAAGGCTTATTTATAATTATTTGCTTTCCGGTGTATGCCATGTCCACTCGCGAACTTCCGGAAGATCTTCTCCGTAAGTACCGATGTAGTGCTTATGAGCTACTAAGGTATCATGCATCTTCTGGATGAGGTGAGATCCCTTATTGCCTACCTGCGGCAGACTGTTGATCACATCTTCTACCAGGTGGAAACGGTCGATCTCGTTCTGAACTCTCATATCAAATGGAGTTGTGATCGTACCTTCCTCATGATAACCATGAACATGAAGATTCTTATTCTCTCTGAAATAAGTCAATTCATGGATCAATGTCGGATAGCCATGGAATGCGAAAACAATCGGCTTATCCTTTGTGAAGATTGCATTGTATTCTGCGTCTGTCAGACCATGAGGATGCTCTGTATGAGGAGTCAGCTTCATAAGGTCAACAACGTTTACAAAACGAATCTTAACATCCGGCAGATTATCTCTGATGATGGTTGTTGCAGCAAGTGCCTCCAAAGTAGGTGTATCACCGCAGCAGGCGATTACAACATCAGGATCCTGACCCTGATCGTTGGATGCCCACTCCCAGATACTTACACCCTGGGTACAATGCTTAACAGCCTGATCCATGGTCAGCCACTGGAAGCTTGGATGTTTGGATGCAACGATAACGTTTACATAATTCTTGCTCTTGATACAATGATCGAAGCAGGAAAGTAAGCAGTTAGCGTCTGGTGGAAGATACATACGTACCACATCTGCCTTCTTGTTAGCGATATGATCCAGGAAACCAGGATCCTGATGTGTAAATCCGTTGTGATCCTGCTGCCATACGTTTGAAGTAAGGATCAGGTTCAGGGAGGCGATCGGAGCTCTCCAGTTCAACGGAGTTGTGATCTTCAACCACTTTGCATGCTGAGCGCACATAGAGTCAACGACTCTGATAAATGCCTCGTAGCTTGCGAAGAAACCGTGACGACCTGTTAAGAGGTAACCCTCTAACCAGCCTTCGCACATATGCTCGCTTAAGTAACCGTCCATGATACGTCCGTCTACTGACATATGCTCATCATTCGGAAGGATGTCTGCGTTCCAGACTCTCTCTTCCTCTTCAAATACATGATACAGTCTGTTTGACATAGACTCATCAGGTCCGAAGATACGGAAGTTGCGGGCTTCTTTATTTAACTTGAAGATATCTCTTACATAAGCGCCAAGCTCGATCATATCCTGAGCCTTTACAGCGCCCGGAGCAGTTACATCAACACCATACTTTGTAAAGTCAGGTGTGCGCAGATCTCTTAATAATAAACCGCCGTTTGCATGCGGGTTAGCAGAGATTCTGTGATCGCCCTTAGGAGCGATCTCCTTTAATTCAGGAATCAGCTGATAATCTTCTGTAAAGAGTTCTTCCGGCTTGTAGCTTAACAGCCACTCTTTTAAGATATCAAGATGTTCCGGTTTGTCCATTGTGATCGGCACCTGATGAGCGTTAAAGGAACCCTCGATCTTTACGCCGTCTACAACCTTAGGACCTGTCCAGCCCTTAGGTGTTCTCATAACGATCATTGGCCAGAATGGTCTCTTGGTGTTGCCGTTCTCACGGGCATCTTTCTGGATCGCAAGGATCCGCTCGATACAGGCATCAACAGCCTCTGCCATCTTCTTATGCATAGCCATTGCATCGTCTTCTTCGGTCTTCTCTACAAAGTGTGGCTCCCATCCGCAACCATGGAAGAAGCTTTCAACTTCATCATGAGAAATGTGAGAGAATACGGTAGGGTTGCTGATCTTGTACTCGTTTAAGTGAAGAATCGGAAGAACAGCACCGTCTGTTGCAGGATTCAGGAACTTGTTGGAATGCCATGCTGTAGCAAGAGGACCTGTCTCGGCCTCGCCATCACCAACGATAACAGTTGTGATCAATCCCGGATTATCGAATACGGAACCAAAAGCATGAGCGATAGAATAACCAAGCTCACCACCCTCATTGATGGAACCAGGAGTTTCCGGAGCAACGTGGCTGGAAATTCCGCAAGGGAATGAGAACTGCTTGCACAGTCTGGTCATACCTTCTTTATCCTGACTTACATTCGGATAGATCTCGCTGTAGTGTCCCTCAAGGTAAGAGTTTGCTACGAAGAAATTTCCGCCATGACCGGGACCGGAGATCAATACCATATCCAAGTCATATTTGTTGATTGCCCTGTTCATGTGAGCATAAACAAAGTTCTGTCCGGGAACTGTTCCCCAGTGACCTACGATTTTCTTCTTTACCTGGTCTCTTGTCAGAGGCTCACGTAAAAGTGGATTGTCCAACATATACAGCTGAGCAGCTGCAAGATAGTTGGCGGCACGCCAGTAAGCGTTTAATTTCTCGAGATATTCTTGAGAATTGAAATCTGTGTTTGCCATTTTTATTTCTCCTTGTGTTTTTATAATATATATATCATAATCTATTTTTGCGAATTTTGAAAGAAGAAATTTTAAATTTTTCTGAAATTCTTTTAAATTTACAAAAATAGATAAGAAATCATGGGTATCATGTGCAAAATTACCAAAAGAATCCTTCGGTTATTACTGTTCTTTCTCGCCTTTGTAACGGCTGACGAGACGGTGAATACGGTTTACCGGGTTCAACAGGTCGCTCATGGTTGCATCGTGATTCAAAGTGTCAATGATCAAAGCGATATATTTGCTCATGTCGCAATCGATATAATAAGGCTTGCTTAAAAGCTCCGGTGTCTGATAAGTCAGGTTTGTGGTCAGGATCTTGTCGATAAGACCTTCTTCGTAAGCTTTGTCGAATTTGTCAAGACCGCCTGTGAACAGACCGAATGTAGCGGCGACAAAGACCCGGTTGACTTTGCGCTTCTTTAATTCTCTGGCAACTTCAAGGACACTTTCGCCGGAGGAAATCATATCGTCGATGACGATGACGTCCATTCCTTCCACGTCAGAGCCTAAAAATTCGTGAGCCACGATCGGATTTCTGCCGTCTACGATGGTTGCGTAATCTCGTCTCTTGTAGAACATTCCCATATCAAGTCCCAGCACGTTGGCAAGATACACTGCACGTGATGTACCGCCTTCATCCGGACTGATTACCATCATATGTCTGGAGTCAATCTTTAAATCCTTTACTTCACGGAGAAGTCCTTTGATGAACTGATATCCCGGCTGAACAGTCTCAAAGCCTTTCAGCGGAATCGCGTTCTGGACTCTCGGATCGTGGGCGTCAAAGGTAATGATATTTTCCACGCCCATAGCGGTCAGTTCCTGAAGAGCAATGGCGCAGTCAAGGGATTCACGTCTTGTTCTCTTGTGCTGACGGCTCTCGTAGAGGAACGGCATGATAACATTGATCCGTCTTGCCTTTCCGCCGGCTGCGGCGATAATTCTCTTTAAATCCTGAAAATGATCATCCGGAGACATATGATTTGCAAATCCGCACAGAGAATAAGTCATGCTGTAATTTCCCACATCCACCAGAATATACAGATCATCACCGCGGATCGTTTCGTTAATGATTCCTTTGGCTTCGCCGGAACCGAAACGAGGAACCTGAGCATCGATCAGGTAGGAATCTTTCTGATATCCGGTGTAGGATACAGAATGAGTGATCAATCCGGTACGGTGTTTTCTCCAGTTGACAATATATTTATTCACCTTGTCCCCCAGAGAATGGCAGCTTTCCATACAGATAATGCCCAGCGGGCCTACCGGAACGGTTTCTAAATGCTTTTCATCAGGCATGATAAATCCTCCATGTATATTACTTTTCATTGTTATGTAACGGGTCGAAGACACTCTGACCCTTGTATCATTATATATGATTCTGGCGTGAAGTCAAGCAATTAAATGAGAAAAATACCCATAATAGTTACTATTCACAGATGCCGTTGCGAATACAGGGGGAAGCGGCTGTGAATAGCACCCCGATCTATTACTGCAGCGAGCGCAAAATCCTCAGATCGCGTCCGAAGATCTTTATGATCTTGTATTTACTTGCAATTCTTGAAAACACCCGGTCGGAATAGCGATCACGCAGCCCGGCAAGGGGAAGATTCGTGGAAATGATTACGGATTTCTTCCGGTTTGCCCGCTCGTTGATGCATTGAAACAGGGCGGAGGCGGTAAAGGAATTGCCTAACTCCGTACCCAGATCATCGATGATCAGAAGATCGCAGTCATACAAGTCACGCTGCACCGTGCTCTCATAATCCGACAGATTTTCTCCTTTATGGAAAGAGGCGTCTGCCAGAACATCAAAAAACCTCACGGCGGACATATAGATGACAGAGCGGGAATCCTCGATCAGTTCCCTGGCAATGCAGTTGATCAAAAATGTCTTTCCTACGCCGGCGGCACCGTAGATAAAGAGATTGCCGGATTCAGAACCGAACTGCTCGATATAAAGTTTTGCGGTTTTCAATACTTCCGTCATATTCTTCCTTGCGGAAATGCCGACAGCTTCATCGATATCCTGATCGGAATAGAGATCCAGGCGAAAGGTGGAAAAATTCTCCTGTTCCACCAGCTCTTTCAGGTTTGACTGCTCATAAAGGATATGAATGACTTTTTTACGCATGCAGGAACACATCTGATTGCCGATATAGCCGGTGTCGCGGCAGTTTTCACAGTGACAGTGCAGGGTAAGATAATCTTCCGGGTAGCCGTTTTGTCTGAGCAGTTCCAGTTTTCTTGCAGATAAGCGTTTTAATTCCGAAGCCGCCGGGGAACTGTGAAAAGGCTCTGTCCCTGAGTCGGAAGAAAGCAGGCGCTCCTTTGCCGTTTTCAAAGAGAGAGAAGAAATCTCATCATGAATCGCTGCAATTTCGGGAATTTTTGCAAAAATTTCTTTTATCCGGCGTTCCTGTTCCCGTACATTCTCCAGACGAAGCTCTTCATAACTGCGCAGGATTTGCCGGTATTGTTCGTTTGTAAGACTCATGTCTGTCACCTCACTTCCGCTTTAACAGCTCTTTTTCAATTTCATCAAAATTATATTCCCGCTGAGGGAAATTTGTAAAGTCATTTTTCTTCGGCGGACGTGCCGGTTGATCGGCTTTTGCTGCCGCATTTTGTTCCTTGCGTTTGCGATGCATGGAATCCAGTTCGTTCAGATCAGTGCGGTTTTTCACCTGAGCCTTTTTCCATTTGGAGAGAATGGAGTCGGCATACTGAAAACTTGGCTGATGGATCGCGCTGATGGTGCGGTTGCAGGCCTGCAGGATCAGATCTCTGTCAAACCCGTAATCTTTTTGCCATCTATCGATCATCTCCCGCTCGATGGCAGTCGGAGCGCGGCCGGACAGCCCGAAGGCTTTGAAGACGTCCGAATAAATGCCGGAGAATTGCAGCACATGCTCCTTAGCTTCCTTTCTGCTGGTAATTCCTGCTTCATGCCATGAAAGCCCCACCGTTTCGATGTAACGGATGGAGCGGTGATTGTTGGAAATACAATATTCCAGCAGGTATTCCGTCAGATCGGCGGAAAAGCCGAGATCCTGATAAAAATATAAAATCTTGTCGGCTTCCATGGGACTAAGCGTTTTCCCCAGATAAGTCTGGGCAATCCGCAAAAGCTGCCTTGCCTCCGGATTTTCGGAAGCTTTTGAAAACCCGCCGGATTTGCCTGAAAGTCCGGCGGGCTTTGGCAGTCCGTCAGATTTATTTGAAAGCCCGGCAGTTTCAATTGCTGCGGAGGCTTTTAAAGGTTCCGGCTCACACAATTCAATCCGGCACAGGCGGCCGGCGTCTGTCTGCAAAGTAAGAAGCCCTGCGTGCTCCCAATATTTCAGTGCCCGCAGGATATCCTTCTCCGTACAGTCAAAGATATCTGCGAATCTGCTGATGCTACAGGCGTTCCGCAATTGTTCATCCCCCAGACAGCGCAACAGATACAGGTAGATCTTTACATATTCGCCGTTGGCGTTGATCATATAATGATCGAGAAAGTTATTTTGAACAAGGGTATATTGAAAAGGTTGTTTTTGACATAAGGTGATTTGTTCCATAATGTAATGTTCCTTAAAGTGTGAAGTGTTATTTTCTGTACTGAATCGTAATGTTTTCTACAAGTATAACATGTATTCTATCACAGAAAAGGAAATCTGTAAATCAGACAATCCGGAGAGAAGAAGTGCATTTTTTTGCCCTGTAATTAACACAAGAGTGTGGATAAGTGGATAAAAATGTGGATAAAAACGGAGAAACGCTTACTTTTCGGACGAAACGTGTGAATTGTAAAATGTGTGTAAAATAAAAATATATCCACATTTCTTTCCGCAGTCTATCGGTGGAAAAAAATGTGGATATGTGGATAAGTAATTATGAGATGAGGTCTTCGCCGATGGTTACTACATTTCCGGCTCCCATAGTTATCAACAAATCATCGTGTAAACAATTTTTTTTCAAAAATTCTTCGATGGATGCAAAATCCGGAAAATAATAGGCATCCGTTCCTTTTTCTTTGATGGCGTCCGCCAGCATTTTTGAGGAAACTCCCAGAGTATCGGTTTCTCTTGCGGCATAAATGTCTGCGAGAACCACATGATCTGCCCTGGAGAGCTCTTCCGCGAATTCATGGAAGAGTGCTTTTGTGCGGGAATAGGTGTGAGGCTGGAATACAACCCACAATTCCCGATGAGGATAGTGTTCTGCGGTGGCAAGGCTGGCATTGATCTCGTCCGGATGATGGGCGTAGTCATCGACTACGGTGACGCCCTGAAATGTTCCTTTCTTCTGAAATCTACGGTCGGTTCCGGAAAAAAGGGATAATCCCCTGGCAATAGTCTCAAACGGGATTCCCATGTTGAAAGCAACCGCAACGGCGGCAAGGGAATTGGACACATTGTGGAGTCCCGGGGCGGACAGCTGGATCTTTCCTACCGGTTCTTTGGATCTTAACAGCGTGTAGGAGCAGCAGCCGAGGGAATCGTAAGCAATATCGGCTGCGGAATAGTCGCTTGCATCGGGATTCGTTCCGAAGGTAATGATTTTGCAAGGGAGATTATCTGTAAAGTAATGATAATCTTCGATGTCGCTGTTGATCACAACGTAACCGTCCTTTGGCACCAGTTGTGCAAAGCGGCGGAAACTGTGGCGGATATCCTCGAGATCTTTAAAAAAATCAAGGTGATCCGCCGCCACATTTAAGATGACTGCGGTGGTAGGGAAAAAGGAGAGAAAACTGTTGGTGTATTCACAACTCTCCGTTACAAAGTTTTCGGAATGTCCGATTCTCAGATTTCCTCCGATGGCAGGCATCATGCCGCCCACAAGAATGGTAGGATCACAGTCTCCTTCCAGAAGGATCTGGGAAATCATGGAAGTTGTGGTTGTTTTTCCGTGGGTACCGGAAATATTGATGGCGTTTTTGAAATCTTTCATAATAATTCCGAGAAATTCCGCCCGCACCATAACCGGAATACCGGCGGCTTTTGCGGCGGCAAGCTCCGGATTGTCTTCATGAATGGCCGCCGTGTAAACAACAAGATCCAAATCTTTCGTAATATTTTCCGCTTTTTGTCCATATAATATTGTAGCACCCGAATCAGCAAGACGGATGGTAAGCTCGCTTTCATGGGAATCTGAACCGCTGACGGCAACTCCTTTGTCAAGGAGAATCTCTGCCAGTCCGCTCATACTGATCCCGCCGATTCCGATAAAGTGCACTTTTTTCAGTTTATTTAAACAAATATCCGGCATAATTTGTCCCTCCGATACATAAAATTGATGTTTTCACCATATTATACTACCATTTAAGGAAAATGCAATCAAGAAGTTTTGCAAAAATTCCGTCAGATAGAATGACGACATTATAGGTGAATATGCCTAATTTCTTTAAGAAAGCAGAAAAAAGTTGTACAAATTTGCAGAAAGCCCTTTAATTTTTGGAAAATTATGATATAATGAAGAGCATAAAGAGTAAGAATGCAGAAAAAGAACAGAGTAAGTGCAGTTTAGTCTTTAGTTCATACTGTTTTTGGTGTGACAGAACAACAATGACCGTGTGCGGTTAGAAATTTACAGCGAGGTGATAACGTGATTAAAAAAGAGATGATTGCCATGTTATTGGCAGGAGGACAGGGCAGCAGACTTGGAGTGCTCACTTCCAAGGTTGCGAAGCCGGCAGTTGCTTTCGGCGGAAAGTATCGTATCATTGATTTCCCGCTTAGCAATTGTATCAATTCAGGAGTTGATACCGTTGGTGTTCTTACCCAGTATCAGCCCTTGAGACTGAATTCTCATATCGGGATCGGAATCCCGTGGGATTTGGACAGAAACGTTGGAGGTATAACCATTTTGCCGCCGTATGAGAAGAGCGGCAACAGCGAGTGGTATACCGGAACAGCGAATGCGATCTATCAGAACATTGATTATATGGAGCAGTATAATCCGGAATATGTTCTGATCCTTTCCGGAGATCATATTTATAAGATGGATTATGAGATCATGCTGGATTACCACAAGGCGAATAATGCGGATGTGACCATTGCGTCCATGCCGGTTCCGATGGAAGAGGCGAAACGTTTCGGAATTGTGGTGACAGATGAGAATAACCGGATCACCGATTTCCAGGAGAAGCCGGAAGAACCGAGAAGCAATCTGGCTTCCATGGGTATCTATATCTTCAAGTGGCAGGTACTGAAGGAAGTACTGGTTAAATTAAAAGATCAGAGCAATTGCGATTTCGGAAAGCATATTATTCCGTATTGTTTTGAAAAAGACTGCAGAATGTTTGCTTATGAATATAACAGTTATTGGAAAGATGTAGGAACGTTGAATTCTTATTGGGAAGCAAATATGGAGTTGATCGATATCATTCCGGTATTCAACCTCTATGAAGAGTTCTGGAGAATCTATACGAAGAGTGATACGCTTCCGCCGCAGTATATTGCGGATACGGCGAAGATCGAGCGCTGCATTATCAGCGAGGGCTGCGACATTCACGGTGAAGTATATAATTCCGTGATCGGCGCCGGAGTTACCGTAGAAGAGGGTGCGGTTGTCAAAGATTCCATCATTATGAAGGATTCCGTGATCTGCAAAGGCGCGAAACTTGATAAAGCTATCGTTGCCGAGCAGGTAAAGATCGATGAGAACGTGGAGATCGGCGTCGGTGAGATGGCACCGTCAAAACTGGACAAGAAGGTATACGCCTTTGATCTGGTAACCATCGGCGAGAAGACATACATTCCGAAGAATGTGAAGATCGGCAAGAATACAGTAATCATGGGACAGACATCGGCAGAAGATTATGCGGACGGAGTGCTTGAGAGCGGTGACTATATTATTAAGGCAGGTGATAGGTGATGAGAGCTATAGGAATTATTTTGGCAGGTGGAAATAACAAGAAGATGAAAGAGCTTTCTAATAAAAGGGCAATCGCTGCCATGCCTATCGCGGGAAGCTACAGAGCGGTGGATTTCACACTGAGCAATATGTCAAATTCTCACATTCAGAAAGTGGCTGTATTGACACAGTATAACGCAAAGTCATTGAATGAACATTTGAGTTCATCCAAGTGGTGGGATTTTGGAAGAAAACAGGGTGGCTTGTATGTATTTACGCCGTCGATCACTGCGGATAACGGATACTGGTATCGGGGAACCGCAGACAGTATCTGGCAGAATATCGGCTTCTTAAAGAGCAGCCATGAGCCGTATGTGGTGATCGCGCCGGGCGATGGCGTTTATAAGCTGGATTACAATAAGGTTTTGGAATATCATATCGCTAAGAGAGCCGATATTACGGTGGTTTGCAAGGATCTTCCGGCAGGAACGGATGTTTCCAGGTTCGGTGTCGTGACGATGAATGAAGACAGCCGAATCATGAATTTTGAAGAGAAACCGATGACTGCCCAGTCCAACACGATTTCCACCGGTATCTATATTGTCCGGAGAAGACAGCTGATCGAGTTGATCGAGAAGTGTGCCGAGGAAGAGCGGTTTGACTTTGTAAATGATATCTTGATCCGTTATAAAGGAATCAAGAAGATTTATGGTTATAAGCTGGATTCCTACTGGAGCAATATTTCAACCGTAGATGCTTATTATCAGACGCAGATGGATTTCCTGAAGGAGAATGTCAGGGATTACTTCTTTAAACAATATCCGGATGTTTATTCCAAGGTGGACGATCTTCCGCCTGCAAAATACAATCCGGGAGCGCAGGTAAAGAACAGTCTGATTTCCAGCGGTTGTATCATTAACGGACAGATTGAGAATTCCGTTTTGTTCAAGAAAGTTTATATTGGGAATAATTGCGTGATCAAGAATTCCGTTATCTTAAATAATGCTTATATCGGAGATAATACGGTGATCGAGAACTGTATCGTGGAGAGCAGAGGAACGGTGAGAGCGAATACGTCCTATATTACGGAGCCGGGACAGACGCCTAGGATTGTATTGGATAAGAACGAACGAATGGGTATGATGTAGTATTTACGGACCGGAGGGATAGTATATGCAGATAACAGACGTTAGAGTGAAAAAGATAACCAAAGAAGGAAAGATGAAGGCTGTAGTATCCATCACCATAGACAATGAGTTTGTTGTGCATGACATCAAGGTCATTGAAGGGGACAAGGGGTTATTTATCGCGATGCCGAGCAAGAAAGCATCCGATGGGGAGTATCGGGATATCGCACACCCGATCAATTCAGAGACTCGCGACAGAATACAGCGGGAGATCTTAGAAAAGTATGAAATAGCGTTATCAGAAGAAGATTAGTTTCTTACTCCTTTCTTTTTCGGCTCCGGTCTTTGACCGGAGTCGATTTTTTCTTGCATAAAAATGGTATTTGTGATATGATTCAATAGATAATGATTTAAGGAAAAAGAAATGGAAGGACCTGGCTGTTATGGATTGGCTTGAGGTAAAGAATAAAGGAGATATGGAATATCTCGTGAATCAGTATGGAGGATTCTATGATGCCTGCATGATGAATATGACATACCGCAGCGGAGCGTACGTGGACGATGATGATACCATGTACTACGGCGGACCGGCGGAAAAGGAAGTTCATATGAGATTTCAGCGGCAGTGGACTCCGAAAATGATCGATTTGTGGTTTACCGGCGTAAAGAAAGTTTGCGTGGCAGGATGGCAGCAGGATTATCAATGTGATATATATGGGTGTTATCTGGATTACCGCTGGGACTTAGAAGAGGGACGGGGACTGGTCGTGTGGTCTGATTATAAAGAATTTGACCCTCTTGCTCAAAAAGGAAAGGGTATTCTGGATGAACCGATGGAATCTTATATCATTTCTGAGGGGTTGAAGTGGAGGTTTGTATAAACTGGTTGCAAGGTGATGGAAAAATAAAAAGCTGGGAGTGATTGGATGATTATTGGACATATTGATAAAGAAGAGATGAAAATGCTGTTCGAGGCATTTACAAAAGGTGAGGAAGGCAAATATATCCATGTCTGCTATATACCGGAAGATGTGGCGTTCTGGTCCAGGGAAGCGGTGGAGGACTTCGGGCTTCCGGGCGGATATCTGGAACATCCGAGAGAGGTATGGCTGGAGCATGTGGATGAAGAGGACAAAGTATCGTATAAGGCGAAGGTGGATGATCTGTTTGCAGGAAAGATCGATTCCTTTGATATGACGTATCGTGCAAGAAATAAAGACGGGATCTACGTAACCTGTACGGGACATGGTTCCCTGATACGCGATGAGGAGGGAAAACCGAAATTTTTTGCGGGAAGCATCACCAGTTATCAGGGTCGAAGAAAGATTGATCACACTACAGGATTGTATAACCGGAACAGCCTGTTTGAGGTGATGGAGCAATATCAGCAGGAGGGACGCCTGTATTGCATGCTGATCATGGGAATCCGGAGTTTTTTTGATATCAATACCACTTACGGATATGCCTTTGGAAATAAGATTCTGAAGAAGATGGCAGATGTTGTGCTTTCCGAGAGAGAGGGAGGTATCGTCTTCCGGCCGGAGGGGACAAAAATCGTGATCCTGAGGGATCTGGAGCATCAGACAGCGGAAGAAATGCTGAATATGTATAACCGGTTGAAAAAGACATTTAAGGAGAAAATGGAGATCGACGGACTTCACATTTCCATTGATGTGTGTGGGGCGTTGCTGGCGGTGAATGACACCACGATTGATGTGAATTCCATTTACAACAGCGCGTTGTACGCCATTGATAAGGCGAAGAGCGATAATGAACAGAAAGTAGTGGTGGTGGATCAGCAGGAATTCAGTCTGGACAGTCGGCATTTTAAATTGGTGAAAAAAATCAGAAGATCGATCTTAAACGATTATCGTGGATTTTTCTTAGTATATCAGCCGATCGTGGACGCCGTGACGGAAAAGATCGTGGGTATGGAGGCGCTTGTCCGCTGGAGAGATGAGGACGGGACACTGGTGCCGCCAAATGACTTTATCCCATGGCTGGAAAAGGACAGTTTATTTTTTGATCTGGGAAATTGGATCTTAAGGACAGCAATGAGAGATACGAAAAAGCTGCTTAATCAGAATCCGGATTTTATCGTCAATGTAAACCTTGCTTATCCCCAGTTAAAGCGAAATGACTTTAAGGCGAGGCTTTCTTCCATTATCGAGGAGGAAGGGTTCCCGACAAAGAATCTGAAACTGGAGCTTACCGAGCGGTGTAAATTGCTTGA
Organism: uncultured Lachnospiraceae bacterium; assembly: GCA_902797675.1. Lineage (GTDB taxonomy): Bacteria > Bacillota > Clostridia > Lachnospirales > Lachnospiraceae > CAG-303. The sequence goes on along the minus strand of CADBTR010000074.1, from coordinate 6,014 downwards.
TATGGCGACTCTGCGCAATGACATGGTATATTTCAAGGGAGAGGGGATGCAGACAGCCCTTGATGATTTTGGAACGGGATATTCCGCGCTGGATCTTTTGATCGAGCTTCCTACCGATCAGATTAAGATCGATAAAAGCTTTGTTGACGGAATTGAATTGAATACAGAAAAGCAAAGCCTGCTGCGCGCCATCACCACCTGCGCCAGAGAATTGCGAAAGACGGTCTGTATCGAGGGAATCGAGACAAGAGAGATGGCGGATTATCTGAAGATCCGGTTTCCGGTGGAATTTTTTCAGGGGTATTATTTTTCAAAACCGGTGGAATTTGATAAATTGCAGGAACTGGTGGAAGCAGAACGAGCCGGAGGCGGCGAAGCAGGCGAGGATGCAGGATCGGGGGTGTAATCTATGGAAAAAATCTATATCACAATGCTGGCGTTGGGAATTTTGTTTCCGCTGATCTCGATTGCGTTCCGGCTGATCGACGGGGCAGTTGAATTTGTGGAGATCGATTTTTTCCACCTTGTGGTGGGAGATGTGGATATTGATTTTCTGCCTCTTAGCATGAATGCCCTTTGCATGGCAAGTATTTTATTCGGCGGGATCAGTCTTTGCCTGACGGACATGAGTATGCTGCCAAGGCACCTGATCGCGGGAGCGGCGGCGTATCTGGGGGCGGTGGCGACACAGACCATTGCGGATTATCTGCGCGCCCATCAGGCGGAAGCGGATATCATAGAGGGCGTCATGCTTCGCAAATGTGTGGTGTGCAACCGGATCCCGAAAGACGGATACGGTGCCATCGTTGCATCGGAGAAGGGACATTCCAATATCAATCTCACAGCCAGGTCTGTTGACGGAATGGATCTGGAACAGGGAACAGAGGTGACGGTTCAACGGATCGAGCACCATGTGGCGTATGTGAAGAAAACATCGGAGGAGACGTATAAATAAAGGGAATCATCTTAATTTAAGAGGAGGATATGTTATGGATACACAGCAGTTGATTACGATCGGAGCCATTGTTTTTGGCGTTATTGTGGTGCTGGCGGCATTATTTTCCATGTGGAAGAAAGTTCCGCAGGATAAGGCGGGAGTGATCACCGGCTTGAAAAAACGGGTGATCACCGGCGGCGGTGGACTTGTGGTTCCGGTATTGGAGCGGATTGATTATATTTCTCTTGCCAATCTCGCGCTCCATGTGGAGACGAAGGGAAGTCTGTCTTCCCAGGGTGTACCGATTTCCGTATGCACCACGGCGGTTATCAAAGTGCGGAACGATACGGCATCGATATTAACAGCCATAGAGCAGTTTGATGGAAGAAACGAGCAGGAGATCGCACAGGAGATTGTCCGGACATCCAATGCAGTGCTGGAAGGTAAACTCCGTGAGATCATTGCGGTGATGACGGTAGAGGAATTATACCGCAAGAGAGAAGATTTTTCATCAAAAGTGCAGGAAGTTGTGGGCACAGAGCTTGGCAGCATGGGTCTGGAGGTCAAGAACTTTACCATTACGGATATTTCTGATGAGAATGGATATGTAAAGGCTCTCGGTGAAGGTATGATCGCCCAGAGAAAGAAAGATGCGGAGATTCAGAAAGCTGATGCAAAGCGCGAGCAGGATGAGAAGACATCCGAGGCAGTGAAGCTGGGCGAGCAGGCGAAACTCCGGGCAGAGACGGAAGTCCTGGAAGCGGAGAAGGAGAAAGCAGTCCGGCAGGCAGAATACCGCAAAGAGCAGGAAACAGCCAACGCGGAAGCTGAGCTTGCCCATGAGATTCAGTTGAAGAAGACGCAGAAATCCGTGATCCAGGCGGAGGCAGATGCAAGGCTTTTGGCACAGCAAAGACAAAAGGAGATTGCGGAAGCTGAGATCCAGGTTCAGATCACACAGGCGCAGAAGAATACTGAGCTGGCGGAGCAGATCGCGCTGGAACAGGAAAAGAAGCTGGTGGCGGAAGTGGTAAAACCTGCGGAGGCAGACCGTAAGAAACAGGAGCAGCAGGCAGAAGCCGCCAAGTATACAGAGATCAAGAATGCGGAAGCAGAGGCGGAAAAGAAGAAGATCGATGCGATCGCAGAGGCGGATGCAACAAGGGCAAAAGCACTTGCGGAGGCAGAGGCAATTAAGGCCAAGGCAACAGCGGAGGCAGAGGCAATCGCATTGAAAGGAAAAGCGGAAGCTGAGGCAATTCAGGCAAAAACCCTTGCGGATGCAGAGGGTACGAAGGCAAAACTTCTCGCTGAGGCGGAAGGTTTGGAGAAGAAAGCCGAAGCTATGCAGAAGATGAATGAAGCGGGTGTGATCCAGATGGTGATCGAACAATTGCCGGCTATGGCACACGAGATCGCTCAGCCTCTGTCACAGATCGATAAGATCAGCATTATAGACAGCGGAAACGGAGATTCCGGTGTATCACAGATGGGAACTTATGTACCGTCCGTATTGGCGAAGACCATCGAATCGGTTAAGGAAACCACGGGGTTTGATATGACGGAAGTCATGAAAGCCAACACGCTGTCCGCAAAGACAGACCGGAATGTCAATGTGGAGGGACTTGAAAAAACTGTCAAATAGCAGTATGAAGGAGTTTTTTTGAAATGATACAGGAGTGGATCGCGAAACTCTCGAATCCCGATTATTGGAAATACCTGTTGGATCAGTTTCATCTTCTGGGACCGCTGGTGCCGGTAATGCTGGCGTTTGGCGAAGCATTTCTGCCCTTTTTGCCATTGATCGGAATCATCACATTGAATATTTCCGCGTATGGAAACGTGATGGGATTTTTCCTGACATGGGCGGGAAGCTGTCTCGGTTGTGCAGTCACATTCCATATCTGGCGGCTGGTGGGAAAGAAGTTTTTTGATAAATATAAGACACAGGGGGGCAGGTTTGAAAAAGCCAATAAATGGGTGAGCAAGATGAAACCGGGGGTGGTATTTACCCTGCTTTTGATGCCCTTTACCCCGTCAAGTTTTGTAAACTTTGTGGTGGGGTTGTCTGATTTTGAAGGTGTTTCCTATATGGCGATCATGATGACGGCGAAATTCGGCATGTTAATGTCGCTGGCGCTGTTCGGAGATTCCCTTGTCAATGTGGGAAAACACCCTGCGCGGGCGGTTCTTGTGGCAGTATTTATGATCGGATTGTATTTTGCCAGTAAGAAACTGACGAAAAAAATGGAAGAAGAAGAGGAAAAGCGTATCTTAAAGAAAGAGGAGGAAAACAATGGCTTCAGATAAGAAGGTAGAGGCAATTACATCCATGGAGGTGGATTTTGCCCAGTGGTATACGGATGTGGTAAAAAAAGCGGAACTGATGGATTATTCCAGTGTGAAAGGCTGCATGATCTTTAAACCGGCAGGCTACGCGCTGTGGGAGAATATTCAGCATGAGCTTGACAGGCGTTTTAAGGAAACAGGCGTACAGAATGTCTATATGCCGATGTTCATTCCGGAGAGCCTTTTGGAGCGGGAGAAAGACCATGTAGAAGGATTTGCGCCGGAAGTTGCATGGGTGACACAGGGCGGCTTGCAGCCGCTGCAGGAGAAATTGTGCGTCAGACCTACATCGGAAACGTTGTTTTGTGATTTTTACAAAAATGACATTCATTCTTATCGTGATCTGCCGAAGGTGTATAATCAGTGGTGTTCTGTCGTCAGATGGGAAAAAGAGACAAGACCGTTTTTGCGTTCCAGAGAATTCCTGTGGCAGGAAGGTCATACAGCGCATGCAACGGCGGAAGATGCTGAGGCGAGAACGCAGCAGATGCTGAATCTTTACGCTGATTTTTGCGAGGAATTTCTCGCTATGCCGGTAATCCGGGGAAGAAAGACGGATAAAGAGAAATTCGCGGGAGCAGAGGCAACTTATACCATCGAGGCGCTGATGCATGACGGAAAGGCATTGCAGTCTGGTACCAGCCACAATTTCGGCGACGGATTTGCCAAGGCATTTGATATTCAATATACGGACAAGGATAATACATTAAAATATGTACATCAGACTTCCTGGGGAATGACTACAAGATTGATCGGAGCAGTGATCATGGTTCACGGTGATAATAACGGTCTGGTATTGCCGCCGTTGCTTGCGCCGACACAGGTGATGATCGTTCCGATCCAGCAGAAGAAGGAAGGGGTTCTTGCCAAGGCGTTTGAATTGAAAGAAGTATTGTCCGGATTCCGGGTAAAGGTAGATGATACGGACAAGAGTCCGGGATTTAAATTTGCGGAACAGGAAATGCGAGGAATTCCGCTTCGTGTGGAGATTGGTCCGAAGGATCTGGCAGCAGGTCAGGTGGTACTTGCAAGGAGAGATAACGGCGAGAAGACGACTGTAACCTTTGAGGAATTGAAGGATAAGGTAGGCGAATTATTACAGACCATCCAGAAAGATATGCTGGAGAGAGCCAGAGCACACAGAGATGCGCATACTTATGTGGCTGCGGATTACGAGTCCTTTAAGGAGACGGTTGCGAATAAGCCGGGATTTATAAAGGCAATGTGGTGCGGCGATCAGGCCTGTGAGGATAAGATCAAAGAGGAGACAACGGCAACCTCGCGCTGTATGCCGTTTGAGCAGGAGCACTTATCCGATGTCTGTGTCTGCTGCGGAAAGCCGGCGAAAAAAATGGTATATTGGGGTAAGGCATATTAAGATGATAAAGATTGATTTACCGGAGCATGTAAAAAAAATTATATCGGTCTTAGAGGAGAGCGGATACGAAGCCTATGCGGTAGGCGGCTGTGTCCGCGATTCTCTTTTGGGAAAAGAACCGAAAGACTGGGATATCACCACATCGGCAAAACCCTTTCAGGTTAAGGAATTGTTCTATAAGACCATCGATACCGGTATTGCTCACGGAACGGTGACGGTCATGATATCCGGCGTGGGCTACGAGGTGACGACTTACCGGATCGACGGGGAATATGAGGACGGCAGACACCCGAAAGAGGTGGTGTTTACCGGAAATCTGACGGAGGATCTGAAACGGCGTGATTTTACGATCAATGCCATGGCATACAGTGACAGAAGCGGCATCGTAGACGAATTCGACGGTGTGGGCGATCTGAAGCGGGGGGTGATCCGCTGCGTGGGAGTGCCGGAGGAACGGTTTCATGAAGATGCGCTGCGTATTTTGCGCGCGGTGCGTTTTTCGGCAGTATTGGATTTCGCAATTGAAGAGCAGACCTGGGAGGCAGTGTGCAATTTAAGCAGCACATTGCAAAAGATCAGCCGTGAGCGGATCCAGACGGAACTTGATAAATTGCTGACATCGGATCATCCGGACCGGGTGACGGAATTGGAACGGGCGGGAATATTGCAGGCGGTGTTTGAAGGAGAGCCGGGAAGCCCGTCTGCGGCGGCAGAGGATCGGTGCGACAATAGACCGGCGGTGACGGGAGAAGAGCCCGGCATAAGCGGAGCGGCAAGACGGTTGATGAATACGCCGAAGGATCATTTCCTGCGGTGGGGGGTATTTATCTCCTGCATTCCGTATCAGCATGTTTTGAAGGGGTTAAAGTTCGACAATCAGACGATCAGGATATGTGAAATATTAAAAAAATTTAAGGACATTCCGTTAAAGACGGATAAACCTTATCTGCGGCATCTGGCTGTGCAGATCGGCGTGGATTATATGGAGAAATATTATTTTCCATACCGCAGAGCCATGGAAAATGTAGATCCTGAACTGCTTTTGGAGACAGAAGCGGTATTTTCTCAGATGCGGGAGGACGGGGACTGCATGTCCATGCGCACGCTTGCGGTGAAAGGACGGGATCTGCTGGAGATCGGGATTCCGTCGGGGGCGAAGATGGGGGAGATTTTAAATGGATTATTTGAGCTGGTGTTAAATGATGCATCCATGAACCGGAGAGACGTGTTGCTGGCGGAGGCAAGGAAGAGAATGGGATATTGCAATTGAACGGCACTCCGATTCAATCTCCCACCTCTATAGGTGGTGAGTAAAGAAAGGAAACTTACGTAGGTGGGAGTTTGAATCTC
>CADBTR010000073.1 GCA_902797675.1 uncultured Lachnospiraceae bacterium | reverse complement strand
TACGTAGGTGGGAGTTTGAATCTCCGACCTACGGGAATTGCTGCCGTTGGCAGCAAGCAGGTCGCAGGGCTAAAGCCATGCGACATTGAATGGGAACATCACTTCCTCCGCTTTTTTGACCAGCTTTCCCTTTCCGTGTTGAAAGAGCAGCCGGTTTTTTTCGTTCCAGCCGGTAAAATTCTCATTACAGCAAAGAACATACTGACAGCAATCCATAAGAGAAAGCGCCGATTGCAGGGTGTTATCGTCAATTTCACCAAAGGCGGGAACGGTTATGATCTTAGAAGCAAGCGAGCGGGCAACCGGGTAGTCCAGATCATTTTCAAACAAGATCCCTGCGGCAAAGGGGATTCTCATACGCTGTAATCTGCGGTAGACGGGGATTCCCGTTCCGCCGCCGCCGATGACAAAGACTGCCGGTTCGCCGGCAATCCGGGGAAGTTCCACAGAGCCGTACAGAGTATTCAGGCAGGCAACATCCACATGGTAAAGCGAGGAGAGGTAATCTTCTTTAAAGATTTCCTCCGGCGTTCCCGTGCGGTCGATCTGTTCACCGTCAATACAGAGGATCCGGTCTGATATTTTCTGCGCCAGTTCCAGTTCGTGAAGGGACATGAGGATGGCAATCTTTCTTTCATGGACGAGGGATTTTAAAATCTCCAGTAATTCCAGTTTGTAGTGGATGTCCAGATAAGAGGTCGGCTCATCAAGGATCAGAAGATCCGGCTCCTGACAGATTGCTTTTGCAAGCAAAATGCGCTGTTTCTGACCGTCGCTTAAGGTATTGAAATCCTCATCGGCAAGGGATTCGGTGTGCGTGATTTCCATGGAATCCGATACGATCTTTTTATCATGTTCAGAGAGAAGCCCCAGACGTCCGGTATAGGGATATCTTCCGGCTTCCACCACCTCACGGCAGGACATCAGCTCTGTTTTTAAGCGTTCCGTCATAAGGATCGACATCCTTTTTGCGAGAGCATCCGGCGTGTAGTCCGACAGCGGCTGATTTTCCATGCGGACAACGCCGCATATCGGGGCAAGCTGTCTTGATATGGTTTTTAATATTGTGGATTTTCCGGCTCCGTTTGGACCGATCAGGGTGATGATCTCTCCCGGCTGAACGGTCAGGTCAATATCATGGATGATGATCTTTTTTTTGTAGCCCACGGATAAATGATTGGTCGAAAGCATAAAAACCTCCCGAAATATGTTATGCGGATTTCTTTCTGTTTAACATGATACAGATAACAACCGGCGCGCCGAAGACTGCCGTAACGGAGCTGATGCCAAGTTCTGTCGGTGCAAATAACATTCTCGCCAGAAGATCGCAAAGCAGACAAAATACAGAGCCTGCGAGAAAACAGGCGGGAAGTATGATGATGGGTTTTGCGGTGCGAAATAATGTTTTTGTCAGATGAGGAACCGCAACGCCCACAAATGATACAGGACCTGCGAAGGCTGTCACACAGGCGGATAACAGGCTTGATATCAGGATCAGCGCAATGCGGAACACCTTCAGATTTACGCCCATATTTTGGGCATATATTTCTCCTAACTGATAGGCGCTCATCGGCTTTACGAGAAAAATACAAAATCCGAGACAAAAGAGCACAACAAGAAAAATGATGCGGATATTGTCCCAGCTGATACCGGAAAAACTGCCGAGAGACCAGTTGTGAAGATTTACAATATTGGAATCTTCCGCAAAGGTTACGACAAAATCCGTGACTGCGGAACAGATATAACCAACCATGACGCCGCAGACAATGAGAATCGCCATATTTTGCCCGGTCTTTCCGGAAATCAGGAGGATAAGCCCCATGACTGCCAGAGAGCCGAGAAAAGCGGCGAAGATCAGAGAGGAAGAACCGGGGTCGTATCCTTTTTGAAGAAAGAAAATCATGGTCAGGGCAACGACCAGTTTCGCTCCCGAGGAAATTCCCAGTACAAAAGGTCCTGCGATGGGATTGCCGAAAAAATTCTGCAGCAGGAAACCGGACACCGCAAGGGCGCCGCCCAAAAGTCCTGCGGCGAGGGCGCGGGGAAGACGGATCTGCATAATGATATTTTCGGAGATTCTGTCTGTGGATTTTCCAAGGAGCACATTCCAAAGCTCTGTCCCGGACAGACGGACGCTTCCGATGCAAATATTTGCTCCAAAGAGCAGAAAAATTAACAGGATCAAAAAAAGATATCCGATCAGGTAACGTTTGCAGTGCATAATGAACTCCTTATTTTACAGGATGTAAAAAGTTTAGCGTTTCTTCTGTTGCGGTTCCGGAGATGATCCGGTGCAGGTCGGAAATCATGTCCGCAACGCCGGTGCTCTGTTGAAACATATTTTTTTCGGTACACCAGACATTTCCGTTTTTTACCGCCCGGAAGTCTGCGAAAATAGGATCTTTTTCCAGTAACCGGTCTATGGTTTCCACATCGCCGGTGATGGAACTGTTGTAAATTAAAACATCTGCATCTTTTGCAATGGAATAAAAGGATTCCATCTGGATCGTCATGGTGGAGAGGGCGCTTGCGTCTACGGATAAATCTTCCGGCGTAAAGGCGTAAGTGCCTCCTGCAAGTTCGATCATTTTTGCGATATAATCGCCGGGTTTATGGATGACGGCGCTGCCGCCGGCATTGATGTAGAAAAAGGCAACTGTTTTTGAAGAACCGGAAGAATCGGCAGTAAGGTCTTTTACAAGCTGTTCTTTTTCGGAAAAAAATGCGTCTGCCTCTTTTTCCCGATCAAATAATAACCCGTATAATTTGATCCATTCCATGCGTCCCAAAGGATGGGATTCGTAGCTGGAACGCTCTACAAGAACGGGAATTCCAAGGGTTTCCAGCTTTTCTTTCGTATCGGGGCTGTGATAGATCATCGTTGACTCTACGGCAAGGGCACAGCCGCCGGAGAGCAGTATTTCGTAATCAGGCATATTATATTTTCCCGCAAACGTAAGCGTACCTTTTTCCATTGCTTCGGAAATATGGGGAAGCTGCCAGTCTGCCTGTTTTGTGGAAAGGTAGGATACTTTATCCAGAGCGCCGATCCCGTCGATCAAATCCATGGCGGAAGATGCGGCGATATAAGCAGGATTTAACGGCTTTTGCAGGATTACGACGGAATTATCATGTTCGGGAATGGTCTTCCCATTCGGAACCACCAGGTATTTCTGATCACTGCCTATGGTAATGAGGGCATAATCATCTTCATAATAATCAACGGTAAATTCTTTTGCGTAGTCAAGCGTCATATGAGATACGGGTTTACGCTCATCCCAGGTACCGCTTTTTTGTTGTGATATGGTTTTGCCACTGCAGGCAGTGATTGCAGTGGCAAGGAATATGAAAAGTAAAATAATATGTTTTTTCATCTTTTTTAGATACTTAATTCTCTGACAATGTCACACTGTCTGAGTGGAAATATAACGTATATTCAATCTCATGAGGAGTGCTCATGGCTGTTGTATCTGCGGAAACCGGTATTTTGTAATCAAAACCGGAAACCGGTATCTCAAATACGGAATTTCCATCGGTATTCACCGGCAGATATTTTTCACCGTCCACCATCATATAATCGTAATTCGGACTGCTCCATGTAATGACGGCAATGACCTTTCCGTCTTCTGCTTTTAAAGTAGTCGGGGAAGCGACACTTGCTTTTCCGGAACCGCCTTCCAAATCAACGGCAATCGTATAAGTGCCGTCTTCCAGTTCCGGTTTTTGGGGAGTAGAGATCACGCCTTCGGCAAACGCATCGGCAGGAAGGGAATCTGCGCGAAATACAAGGGTCCGGTCATACCATAAATCTTTCTTTGCGCTCAGAGCGGCGCAGTTGACGCCGGCATCCAAAGCTTCCACCGGAAATGTAAAGACTCTTGCTCCGTCAGAAGTTTCTTCATAATTGATGAGATCTTCCTCTTTGGCATTTGCGGCTTCCTCTGCGGTTCCCAGGAACAGGCGGTTGTAGCTTGCGCTGTTGATCGTCAGTGCGGCGGTCATCACGCCATCTGCTACAGTGAGTTCACAGGAAGCGATTTTAAACATGCTGGAGCTGGAATCCACCTGAACGGGATAAACGCCGTCTTGCACCTCGGAACCCGGAATGGCGACCATATCATCGGTCACCACATCGATGGGCGCGACGGTCTCTTTTTCTGTGGAAGTCTCCTGCTCCTTTGCGGAAGTTTCTGTCTGCTTTGTCTCTTTTGTTTTTGTCTCCGTTTGCGAAGACGCGCAGCCTGCAAGCAATGCGCAGGCTGTTGTCAATGCAAGGAGTGTGGATAAATAACGAGATTTCATGATGTTAAACTCCTCTTATGAATTCCATAGAAATTCGGGTTGTCCGCTGAATAGTTACAATTACTTTATGGAATCAATGGCAGCTTGCGCATGCTCTACATAAAGCTTCTGAATTTCTTCATTTTCTCCGAGACCTCTGACTAAGCAGGTTACCTCATATCCGGCATCCTCGAATGCTTTCTTCCATGAACCGTCTTCATCTCCTGCCATATCATTGTTGGCGTGGTCGCCGGCAACAACCATCAAAGGCTCAAGAACAACTTTCTTGTAACCGCCTTCTTTTACAAGGGCAAGAACATCGTCAAGGGAAGGAGTAGCTTCTACGGTACCTACATAATAATGTTCAAATCCGTCTGCGGTCAGAAGATCCTGCATCTTCTGATAGATTTCATTGGAATCAGCCTCGGTACCATGTCCCATAAATACAATGGCTGTCTCGCCGTCATCATATTCTTTTGTCCAGTCGGTAATGGCTGTCTCCACGCGCTTGAAGTCGTCATCGCTTGTCAGCAGCGGCTCGCCGAAAACAACCTTTTCAAAAGCATCGGAATAATTTCCGACTTTTTCAACCAGCTCATCATATTCCAGACCATGCATCAGGTGGGTCGGCTGGATTACAAGATTTTTTACGCTATTGTCAGAAGCTCTCTTTAAAGCGGCGTCTACATCATCAATTAAAATATTGTCCCGTTTATTTATGTGATCGATGATAATATTGGAAGTAAAACCTCTGCGGACAGAGTAATCATCGATGGCGTCATCCAAAGCACCCTCAATGGCGCCGATGGTTAAACGGCGGCTGTCGTTATAACTTGTACCGAAACTTACCACAAGCAATTCATTATCGCCAATTTCATCCTGATTTCTGATATCGTCCAAAGATGCGTCTCCTGTGTCGTAATTTTCTTCTTCGTCAACATTTTCTTCCGTCTCATTTTCTTCCGTTTTTTTGTCAGAATCTGAGTCATTGGATTTGGAGGCAACAGTAGTCTCCTTTGTGTTTGTGTCCTCTTTGTCCGAGGAACTGCATCCGAACAACATTGCGGTACTTAATGCAAGCGTTGTAAAGAGTAACATAGATTTTTTCATGTCTTTTTCCTTTCTGTACATGGGTCAGATCCGCGTGACCTGAAACTTTTGTTTCTGTACGGACATCCGGCAGGTTTCCTGACTTATGCATTTGTAAAAAAGCCTTCCCGGCGTAAGACGGCGCCAGTGGTTTGCATACGGCACATCCGGTTCGGGACATGCGATATGTTTTTTTACATTATTCTTGCAATTACAGTGACGGGCTCGTACAGGTTTTGCACCTGTTTCCCTTTTACCCTTCGGCCTTGCTTTGCGCAATCGAAGGCACCGGTGTCATTTGTTAATATAGTTATGCTGCGTTTTCGCAACAAAAGTGATTATAGAATAGATGGAAGGAAAAATCAAGGGTCATTATCAGATCGCAAGATAAATCTTTATGAAATCTTTATGTTAAGAATCAAAACATTAATTTCGTTTTAAAAGATTTGGGTGTAGGATAGCAGCGTGGAGGTGAAACGATGGAAGCGTTGAAAAAGAGAAGACATTTGTCTTCCTTTCAGATTATATTTTTTAGTTTTTTATTGGGAATTTTTGCGGGAACAATTCTTTTAATGCTGCCTTTTGCCACAAAGGGAAATGGCAGTGCAGGGATATGGGACGCCTTGTTTACGGCAACATCGGCATTATGTGTGACGGGACTGGCTGTGCAGGATACGGCATCTTACTGGTCAGGGTTCGGACAGGCGGTCATTCTGCTGTTGATTCAGGTAGGCGGAATGGGAGTTGTCACCGTCGCCGCTGCCATTGCCCTGTTTTCGGGAAAAAAGATTTCATTAATGCAAAGGGGAACGATGCAGGAGGCGATGGCAGCGCCGCAGATGGGCGGAATCGTGCGATTGACCGGATTTATTGTGAAATTCACTCTGTTCTTTGAACTGGCAGGGGCAGTCATGATGATGCCGGTATTTTGCAGAGATTACGGGATCAAAGGCGTCTGGCTTGCTGTGTTTCATTCTGTATCAGCCTTTTGCAATGCCGGTTTTGATCTGTTGGGAACGAAAGAGCATCCTTTTGTGTCTATGACCGGTTACAGCGGAGACCTGCTTATCAATCTTGTTCTTATGAGTCTGATCATTGTCGGCGGAATCGGATTTTTTACATGGGCGGATATAAAAGAGCATGGAATACATATCAGGAAGTATCGTATGCAAAGCAAGGTGATCTTTGCGACTACGGCAGCATTGATCTGCGTTCCGGCATTGTATTTTTATTTTGCGGAATTTCGGAACGCAGGGCAGAAGGAAGCGATTCTTTGTTCACTGTTTCAGACGGTGACTGCAAGAACAGCAGGCTTTAATACCGCTGATCTGAATGTGATGTCGGGAGCCGCAAAAGGCTGTATGATCGTGCTGATGCTGATCGGAGGGGCACCGGGTTCTACCGCAGGAGGAATCAAGGTAACAACGGCAGCTGTTTTATTTGCAAATATGAAGGCGGCTTTTATGAGAAAAAACGAGATTCATTTTTTCGGAAGGCGGATCGACGAAAAAGTAATTCGTGATGCCGCAACGATATTAATGCTTGATGTTTCGATGTTTGTGCTGGCGGCGATGATGATCAGCAGTACAGAACATCTCCCCATGGGATGGTGTCTGTTTGAAACGGCATCGGCGGTATCCACAACGGGATTAAGTCTTGGGATCACGCCGATGCTTTCCCACAGTTCCGAATTGCTGCTAACAGGATTAATGTTTATGGGACGCGTGGGCGGTCTGACATTGATTTACGCGGCAGTGTCGGAAAACGGAAAGAATCTTTCAAGATTATCAAAAGAAAAAATTACTGTAGGTTAATAGAAAAGAGGGAGTACTATGAAGACCGTATTGTTGATCGGTATCGGAAGTTTTGGAAAACAGATCGTATATCAGTTGAATCGCTTAGGTCATGAGATCATGGCGATCGATAAAGAGGAAGAAAAATTGCAGGAGATCCTGCCCTATGTTACAAATGCGCAGATCGGGGACAGCACGAATTATGAATTTTTGCGCTCTCTGGGCGTTGGTAATTTTGATGTCTGTATTGTGACGATAGGAGATGATTTTCAGAATTCCCTGGAAACAACATGGAGTTTGAAAGAATTGGGAGCTAAACTGGTAGTATCCAGAGCATCCACGGAGGTGCAGGAGAAATTTCTGCTGCGAAACGGCGCGGACGAGGTGATGTATCCGGAAAAACAGATCGCAAAATGGGCTGCGATCCGCTATGGTTCCGATCATGTTCTGGACTATGTGGAACTGGATGATCATACAGGAATCTACGAGGTCCGGGTGCCGAAACAGTGGGTTGGAAAAAGTGTTGCGCAGCTGGATATCCGGAGAAAATATCATGTCAATATTCTTGCTGTCAAGAATAACGGTGATATGAATATGGTGATCACGCCGGATATGGTTTTGAAACAGGAAAATACAATGCTTGTACTGGGGACTTATCAGGATATGAAAAAATGTTTTAAAAACGCATTGTAGAATGGAGGGATTTATTATGGCATTCATTTTATTTATGTTGGGAATTACGGGAGTATTTTTGTGCGGTTATGAGATTGCAGTCGGAACCGATCGCTTTTTACGGCAGAATTTGAGAAATTTAAAAAAAATCAATGATAAGAGGGAATCTTACGGAATGTTGATCGCAAAAAAACGGTTAAAAGAACAGAAAAAAAAGGAAAGTGGAAAATAATAAGAGGTTGTGCTATAATCGTTGGTATCATTTAAGAAATACAGGAGGTTCCGATGAAAATCAATGTTTTTATCAGGGAGTTGTTGATTACACTGGGAATCCTTGCGGCAACAACGGGAATCGGAATTTTATTTTATCATTTGAAATTTACGGAAGCAAATATTATTACGGTATATATTTTGGGAGTTTTGCTGACTGCCATATTTACGCAAAGTTATGGCTGCAGTGTGTTAAGTTCGCTTGCCAGTGTGCTGATGTTTAATTTTTTATTTACGGAGCCGAGACTTACCCTGCACGCTTATGAGCCGGGATATCAGGCGACCTTCGCAATTATGCTTCTGGCGTCGCTTATTACGGGAACTCTGGCGAATGAAAATATCCGGAATGCAAAAGAAAAAGAACAGGCGGATCTGCTGGCGCAAAAGGAACAGTTGCGAGCCAACTTATTGAGGGCAATTTCTCATGACCTGCGTACTCCGCTTACCTCGATATCCGGAAATGCAGGCAATCTGCTGATGGATTCCGGACAGTTGGATGACCGGACGAAGAATCAGATGTATCTGGATATTTATGATGATTCCCAGTGGCTTGTCGGATTGGTGGAGAATTTACTTTCTGTTACCAGAATTGAAGACGGAAGATTGAATTTTCACATGACAACGGAACTGGTGGATGAGATCGTCGACGAAGCATTGAACCATATTAATCGGAGAAAAACAGAACATCGGATCGTGACGGAATATGAAGATGATTTATTATTTGCAAAAATGGATATTAAGCTGATCGTTCAGGTGATCGTAAATATCGTGGATAATGCGATCAAATATACGCCGGAGGGATCGGTGATCAGGATTCATGCCGGCAGACAGGGGGAGTTCGTTCAGGTGCGGATCTCCGATAACGGAAACGGCGTGCCGGACGAATGGAAAGAGAAAGTATTTGATATGTTCTTTACCGGAGATAATAAGATCGTGGACAGCAGGAGAAGTATGGGATTGGGACTTCCACTCTGCAAATCGATCATAGACGCGCATGGAGGACATCTCTGGATCGAGGACAATGTTCCCCATGGCGCGGTATTTGTCTTTACGCTTCAGGCAGGGAAGGTGAAAATCGATGAATAAAATGGTAATTCTTGTGGTGGAAGATGACGCTCCGGTCAGAAATCTGATTACCACAACATTAAAAACCCATGATTATAAATATTTGGCGGCGGTAAACGGGGAAAGTGCCCTGATGGAAGCCTCCACATATAATCCGGATGTGATTCTGCTGGATCTTGGTCTTCCGGATCTTGACGGAATTGAGGTGATCAAAAAAATCCGGACATGGTCGGAAACCCCGATCATTGTCATCAGCGCCAGAAGTGAGGACAGCGATAAAATTGAGGCGTTGGACAGCGGAGCGGATGATTATCTCACGAAACCTTTTTCCGTGGAGGAATTGCTTGCGAGATTGCGCGTGGCATTGCGCCATAGTGAGGCGATGAAATCGGAATTGTCCGCAAACCAGTCGGTATTTGAAAACGGCGGATTAAAGATTGATTATGTGTCGGGCTGCGCTTTCTTAAACGGAGAAGAATTGCATCTGACGCCAATGGAGTATAAATTATTGTGTTTACTGGCGAAAAATATCGGGCGCGTGCTGACACATACCTATATCACGAAAAATGTCTGGGGAAGCAGCTGGGATGGAGATGTGGCGTCCCTTCGGGTATTTATGGCGACCTTGCGTAAAAAAATAGAGTCGGGTCCGGATGCTCCGAAGTATATTCAGACACATGTAGGCGTGGGATACCGGATGTTGAAGGTGGAGGAAAACATCAAAGAGATAAGAGAAGATTTTTAACTGCATGCCTTGCAAATTCTCACAGGAATCTATATAATAGCGGTATGGAAAAGAGATGTCGGACAGAAAGGGGGAGACGATGAAAGACATGGATCATACACAGCTATTACAAGGAACCCCGAATTTCCCGCCGGTTGCACTGGGAGCCTGGGCATGGGGGAATGACAATACTTTCGGAGGCAATTATACACCGCAGAATCTGAAGCCTGTATTTGAGGAGGCGATGGGGCGGAATTTTATTCTCTGGGATACCGCCTTTGTGTACGGGATGGGAACTTCCGAGAGGATACTTGGGAGCTTTTTGCGGGAAAAACAGAGAAATTCCTACCGAATCTCTGCAAAATTCACGCCGCAGCACGCAGACCGGAAGAAGGAAAACAGCGTGGAGGCAATGTTTGAGGAGAGCTGTGACCTGCTTGGTGTTTCTTACATTGATACCTATTGGATCCACAATCCGGTGGGTATGGAAACGTGGGTCAGACAGATCATTCCTTTGGCAAAGCAGGGAAAGATCGGTGAAATCGGTCTTTCTAATTTTAATCTTGCGGAAATAAAAAGGGCACAGGAGATTTTGGCGGAAGAAGGACTGCAGGCGAAGGCAATCCAGAATCATTACAGCATTGTCTGCCGTTCATCGGAAACTTCAGGAATATTGGATTATTGCAAACAAAATAAGATGACTTTTTATGCTTATATGGTACTGGAACAGGGAGCATTGACCGGGAGATTCGATCCGGAACATCCGTTTTTGGAGGGAACTTCGAGGGCGAAGAATTATAATAAGATTTTATCAAGGTTTGCGCAATTAAATCAGGTGACGGGAGAAATTGCCGAAAGATATCGGGCGACAGTGGCGGAAATCATGATCGCCTGGGCAATCGCAAAAGGAACGGTACCGATCATTGGCGTGACGAAAATTTCCCAGGTGGAGGAACTTGACAATGCAGTGAAGATCCGGCTCACAGAAGACGAGATCGGAAAACTGGAGGCAGCGGCTGACCGTTCGGGAATCCGCACCATAAGAATGTGGGAGAAAGAAATGCTGCCGTAGATGATAAAACTTTTGAAAGGAAGTGAAAATATGTCAAAATCTGAAGTTTTACATCAGTTGTATAATGAATGTACTGATATTGAATTTGATGATTTTTTTGATTTGATTGAAAATGCAAAAACAGAAGATGAGAAGAGATTTATAAAGGTGGTAACAGATTTTGTTTTACAGGTAAAACAAAAAAAGGCTATTAAAGAGAAGAGGTTTTGAATTATGCCTAAATATGTGATATTTGCAGGAGTTAATGGTGCAGGTAAAACGACATTGTATCAATCAAATCCCAAAATTTTGAGTATGAAACGAGTGAATGTTGATGAAATAGTGAGAAGAATTGGAAGATGGGACAATAGCAGGGATGTTTCAATAGCCGGAAGAGAAGCAGTTAATAAAATTAAAGAATATTTTGAAAATAGGGTATCATTTAATCAAGAGACCACTCTTTGTGGAAACAGTATTATAAAAAATATAGAAAAAGCAAAGAGACTTGGATATTGTATTGAATTATATTATGTGGGACTTGATTCAGCTGAGTTGGCGGTAGAAAGGGTAAAAATCAGAGTTAATAATGGAGGACATGGAATTCCTGAGCAAGACATAAGGAAAAGATATGAAAATTCATTTTTACAATTAGAGAAGATTATCCGATACTGCGATAGGATAGAATTATTTGATAATTCAAAATCTTTTAGAACAATAGCAATTTATAAAGATAAGAGATGGATCGTGATTGATGATGATGTTCCTGATTGGTGCAAAAAAATTATTTTTGGAAAAGGAGATAGAAAAAAATGTTAGATATTAAACAAAGCGCATCAGAAATGATCGGAAATACACCAATGCTGCAATTAAATAATTATATGAAAAAAAATCAGGTAGAGGATGCGGTAATTCTTGCAAAAATGGAGTATTTGAATCCGGCAGGCTCTGTCAAAGACCGTGTGGCGTTGGCGATGATCGAAGATGCGGAGAAAAAGGGATTGTTGAAACCGGGCGCAACGATTATTGAGCCTACATCCGGAAATACGGGGATTGGTCTTGCGGCTGTGGCTGCGGCGAAGGGATATCGGACAATTCTGACGCTTCCGGAAACCATGAGTGTGGAGCGGAGAACATTGTTGAAAGCATACGGAGCGGAGCTGGTTCTCACCGAGGGCAGTAAGGGAATGAGCGGAGCCATAGAAAAAGCTGAGGAATTAAACAGGACAATCGAAGGTTCGGTGATTCTGGGACAATTCGACAATCCGGCAAATCCGGCTGCTCACAAAGCCACAACAGGACCGGAAATCTGGGAGCAGACAGACGGAAAGGTGGATATCTTTGTGGCAGGAGTAGGAACCGGAGGAACGCTTACAGGCGTGGGGCAATATCTGAAAGAAAAAAATCCGTCTGTTCAGGTCGTGGCAGTGGAACCGGCATCCAGTCCCGTATTGTCGAAAGGAACGGCAGGTCCTCACGGAATTCAGGGAATCGGAGCGAATTTTGTTCCTAAGGTTTTAGATACCGGAATATATGATGAGATCATTACCATAGAGAATGAAGATGCATTTTCGGAGGGAAAATCTTTTGCGGTGACGGAGGGAATTCTTGTGGGAATCTCTTCGGGAGCAGCGTTAAAGGCAGCCTTGATTCTTGCAAAGAGACCGGAAAATAAAGGAAAAAATATTGTCGTATTGCTGCCGGATTCCGGTGACCGTTATCTGTCGACATCAATGTTTCAGGATTGAACGGCACTCCGATTCAATCTCCCACCTCTATAGGTGGGGAGTAAAGAAAGGAAACTTATTTGAATCTCCGACCTACGGGAAGTGCTGCCGCCTCCAGCAAGCAGGTCGCAGGGCTAAAGCCATGCGACATTCAAGAAATGAGAGAAGAGGCAATCCATAATGTCGTGAAAGATTTTTCAAAACACTGGTGCGTTCCTGAATCAGCCGTCATGTATGCAGCTCAGAGAATGAAGCGGGATTCCGGGGAAATCCCCGGACTTAATAATATCAAGGATTCGTCAGATTATGCTGCCTATAAAGATAGAAACGGAGATTTACCGAAATTTAAATATAATCAGGCTATGAAGAAAGATTTGAGAAGGATGATTTTAGAAGATATCATTCCGCTGCGGGATGATGATTACAGGATAGAACCGACAGAGACTTCTTCCGCCAAATATTCCATGGAATCTGCCTCACCTTTACTGGTGGCAGAGGATAGAAAATCATACAGCTCATGAAAGAGGTTAATCATGTCAAAAAAAGAGTTGCTCTCAAAGCAGGATCAGCGTTGCAGGGATATCGAGCGCAGTATCGTAAAGAAGTACCGCAAGGAGATTTGGACAAAATTTACAAAGGCGATCAATCAATACGAATTGATCAGGGACGGAGATAAGATCGCCGTATGTATCTCCGGAGGAAAGGATTCCATGCTGATGGCGAAATTATTTCAGGAATTGGAACGGCATGGCAAGAAAAATTTTGAAGTGAAATATCTCGTGATGAATCCGGGATACAATGAGGAAAACTATCAGTTAATCTTAAGTAATGCAAAATTATTGCAGGTGCCGGTGACAGTTTTTTGTTCGGAAATATTTGATGCGGTAAAGGATGTGGGAAATTCGCCCTGTTATCTTTGCGCCAGAATGAGGCGGGGATATCTGTATTCCAAAGCGCAGGAACTGGGATGCAATAAGATCGCTCTCGGACATCATTTTGACGATGTGATCGAGACTATTTTAATGGGAATGCTTTATGGAGCGCAGATTCAGACCATGATGCCGAAATTGCACAGCACAAATTTTGAGGGGATGGAATTGATTCGTCCCATGTATCTGATCCGCGAGGAGGATATTATTCATTGGAGAAATTATAATGAATTAAAATTCCTGCGCTGTGCCTGCCGGTTTACGGAAATGCTGGAAAAACAGGGGGCAGAAGAGCAGAATTCCAAACGTCTTGAGATCAAGGAACTGATCCGGGAACTCAGTAAAAAAAGTCCCTATATCGAAAAAAACATTTTCCGCAGTGTGGAAAATGTTTGTCTCGATACGGTGATCGCATATAAGAAAAAAGGACAAGTCCATCATTTTCTGGATGATTACGATGGCGTATAGTCGTTCCGGTTCCGGGTCAGATCCCGGATGTCTCCATGTTCCCCGCATACCCGGCATTCCTTGTCGGCTGCGGGGAATTTTGATATGCGAAAATTCATGCCAAGCCCGTCAAAGTTCAAGATTCTTCCCGTCAACAGCTCGCCTGTACCGGTGAGGTATTTGATCGCTTCCAATGCCTGAATACTGCCGATTACGCCGACTGCGGCGCCTAAGACGCCCACCTCCTTGCAGGTGGCGGCGTTCTTTGGAACCTCGCCCAAAAGACAGCGAAGGCAAGGACCCTGTTCCGGAACATAAGTCATGACCTGACCGCCGAAACGGACGACGCCGGCGTGACAGAAAGGTTTCTTTGCAAGGACACAGGCGTCATTGATCAGGAATTTGATCTCAAAGCGGTCGGTACAATCTAAAATGAAATCATAATCTTTTAAAAGCGGCAGGATATTATCGGGAGTTAAAAAAATATCGTGCAGATTCACCCGGACATCCGGATTTAATGCAAGGATTTCTCTGCGGGCGGATTCTGTTTTCGGGATATCCAACGACTGGTTTTTATGAATGATCTGTCGTTGCAGATTAGACATGGATACGGTATCGTAATCGATGATTCCCAGAGTTCCCACTCCCGCGGCGGCAAGATAGAGAAGTGCAGGGGAGCCAAGCCCACCTGCACCGATCACAAGAACCTTAGATTTGTGTAATTTTTTCTGTCCTGCTTCGCCGAATTCTTTTAATACAAAATGTCTGGCATATCGCTCTTTCTGTTCTTCCGAAAAATACATAATAGCTCCTGATGAATTAACCTAACTCGATCATTTTATCAATACATTTTCTTGCGTCGCGCATCGTATCCTCGTCGAGGATAATTTCTTCTCCGCCCTCGCCTGCTACCGCGCGATAGACATCCATTAACGTGGTGGCTTTCATGTCGTCGCAGATCAAATGCTTGGACAGCATATAAAATTTCTTATCCGGGCAGCAGAAAGACAGATGCTCTGCAATGCTTAATTCCGTTCCGATGATATATTCCTGCTCGCCGCCTTCGATGGCTCTGTTTAAAATGGCGGAAGTCGAACCGATGAAATTCGCATGTTTTAATACTTCCGGTTTACATTCCGGATGAGCCATGATAAAAGCGTTCGGGTGAAGCTTCTTTGCTTCCAGCACGTCTTTTTCCGTCACTTTTCCGTGGATAGGACATCCGCCCTGCAAAAGTTTCAAATTCTTTTCCGGAACCTGTTTTGCTACATAATCACCTAAATTGCAATCCGGAATAAATAAAATATCTTTATTTGGAAGAGCTTTTACGATCTTGACCGCAGAGGAGGAAGTGACGCAGATATCACAGACTGTTTTTAATTCTGCGGTTGTGTTGATATAGGCAACAACCGTATAATTCGGATATTCCGTCTTGATCATATTGATCATGTCCCGATCCATCTGATCCGCCATCGGACATCCGGCGTCAGGATTTGCTAACAGCACTTTTTTCTCCGGGGAAAGCAGTTTCACCGTTTCCGCCATAAAGCGCACGCCGCACATAACAATATTTTTTTGAGACGCTTTCTCAGCCATCACGCTTAATTGAAAGGAATCACCGGTAAAGTCGGCAATTTCCGTAATCGCCTTATTCTGATAGCTGTGCGCCAGAATACAGACGTCATTTTTCTTCTTTAAATCAAGAATTTTCTCTTGTAAATCATTAATATCCATAATGTAACTCCTCCACTGGTAAATAAAGTTTATTATCTGACTAAGTTCGATCGGATGCCAATATAGTATAAACAGGTTTCATCATACAGTTTTTTTGCATAAATGTCAAGTTTTCCACAAAAAATACGGTTGCTTTTTTCACTGTTTTAAGCTATGATTAGTTTCATAAATAATTATAGTGCAAGATGAGTGCAGAAAGGGTCAGACAAAGGATGAAAGAGCAGTTTTCCCGTACATGGATGCTTTTGGGCGACAGGGCTATGGAACGGCTGGAAAAATCGAGAGTTGCGGTCTTTGGGATCGGTGGCGTGGGCGGATATGTGACGGAAGCCTTAGCGCGTAGCGGAGTCGGAGCGATTGATCTCATCGATCATGATACCGTTGCTGTCTCGAATTTAAACCGGCAGATCATCGCTACATATAAAACTGTCGGAAAATACAAGGTGGATGTGATGGAAGAACGGATCCGGGACATCAATCCGGATTGCAAAGTTACAACCTATCGGTGTTTTTATCTTCCGGAGACGAAAGAAATGTTTGATTTTGGGAATTATGATTATGTAGTTGATGCCATCGATACGGTGACAGGGAAGCTCTCTCTTATCATGCAGGCACAGGAAAAGAATATTCCGGTAATTTCCAGTATGGGTGCGGGGAATAAACTGGATCCTGCCCGGTTTGAAGTGGCGGATATTTATGAAACCTCCGTTTGTCCGCTGGCAAAAGTGATGCGGCGGGAATTAAAGAAACGGGGCGTCGAAAGATTAAAGGTGGTATATTCCAAAGAAGCGCCGCTTACGCCCGCGCAAACAGAAGGCGGGGAAGGAAAGCGGATTCCCGGCTCCACGGCATTTGTGCCGTCGGTGGCAGGATTGATCATTGCATCAGAAGTGATAAAAGATTTGGTAAATAAATAAGGAAGTAGACAGATGAAAGATCAGACAAGAGCGCCGATCTATGAGGCGTTGGAAAAATTGCGCAGGCAGAGAGTGGTGCCTTTCGATGTTCCGGGACATAAACGGGGAAGAGGAAATCCGGAGCTGGTAGAACTTCTAGGGGAAAAATGCGTCGGAATCGATGTGAATTCCATGAAACCGTTAGACAATCTCTCCCATCCGATCTCGGTCATCCGTGATGCGGAGGAACTGACTGCCGAAGCTTTTGGCGCGGCGCATGCTTTTCTGATGGTAGGCGGTACCACATCGGCGGTGCAGACGATGATTTTATCGGTCTGCAAGCGCGGAGATAAAATCATTCTTCCGAGAAATGTTCATAAGAGCGCGATCAATGCTATGGTTCTATGCGGAGCGATCCCTGTCTATGTCAATCCGGAAGTGAATTCCAAGTTGGGAATTTCTCTCGGAATGGAAACGGATTGCGTGAGGAAAGTGATAGAAGAAAATCCGGATGCCGTAGCGGTTATGGTGAATAATCCCACCTATTACGGAATCTGTTCAGATCTGAAAGCCATCGTGGAGCTGGCGCATGCCCATGGAATGAAAGTGCTTGCGGACGAGGCCCATGGAACACACTTATCCTTTCGCGATGATCTGCCGCTCAGCGCCATGGAGGCGGGGGCGGATATGTCGGCGATCTCCATGCATAAATCCGGGGGAAGTCTGACCCAAAGCTCGATTTTATTATTAAATCAGGGCGTGAACGAAGATTATATCCGTCAGATCATCAATCTTACCCAGACCACCAGCGCTTCCTATCTGTTGTTGTCAAGCCTTGATATTTCCAGAAGAAATCTGGCGCTTCGGGGAGAAAAATCCTTCGGTCATGTGATGGAGATGGCGGAGTATGCGAGAAATGAAATCAATGAGATCGGCGGATATTATGCTTACGGAAAAGAATTGATCAACGGAACCAGCGTATATGACTTTGATGTGACGAAATTATCGATTTACACAAGAGATATCGGACTTGCGGGAATTGAAGTCTATGATATTCTCCGTGATGAGTACGATATCCAGATTGAATTTGGAGATGTGAGCAATATTCTTGCCTATATTTCCATCGGGGACAGAATTCAGGATATTGAGCGTCTTGTGGGGGCGCTGGCGGATATTGCAAGGCTTTACCGGAAAGACAGCACCGGAATGCTGTCCGGTGAGTTCATCAATCCGAAGGTGATACGGTCGCCTCAGGAAGCATTTTATGCGGAGAAAAAATCACTTCCTATCCGGCAGACGGAAGGCTGCATCTGCGGAGAGCTTGTGATGTGCTATCCGCCGGGAATTCCGATCCTTGCGCCGGGGGAGATGATCACGGGAGAAATAATCGAATATATCATTTATGCAAAGGAAAAAGGTTGTTCCATGCAGGGAACTGAGGATACGAAGGTGGAAAATCTGATGGTGCTGGCGTAGAAACCGAATGGTACCGGTATAAAAGAAAGTGAGGAATATTTCTATGGAAATGTGGTTTTCAGAGCTTCATACTCCCAATGTGAAATTATCCATGCGGATCGAAAAACAATTATTCAGCGGCGTCAGTGACTGTCAGCGGATTGACGTGCTGGAATCTGCGGAATTCGGAAAATTTCTGGCGTTGGACGGAGAAATCTTATTTTCGGAAAAAGACGAATTTATCTATGATGAAATGGTGACCCATGTTCCTATGGCGGTTCACCCGAATGTCAGAAAAGTATTGATCATCGGCGGTGGAGACGGCGGCGTGGCGAAGGAATTTGCCCGCTACAAGGATATCGAGACCATCGATGTGGTGGAACCGGATGAAATGTTCGTCTGGGTGTGCAAGACGCATTTTCCGAATCTTGCGGCAGGCTTTGCCGATGAGAGAGTGCATGTCTACAATCAGGACGGTCTGCGTTTTTTAAGGGGAAAAAATAACGAGTATGATATCATTATTAACGATGCAACGGATCCTTTTGGTTACACGGAAGGGTTGTTTACCAAAGAATTTTACGGAAGCTGCTACAAAGCATTAAAAGAAGACGGGATCATGGTATATCAGCATGGAAGTCCTTTCTATAATGATGATAAAGAAGAATGTGTGAAAATGCATCACAAGGCATATAAAGCCTTTCCGGTGAGCAGAGTCTATCAGGCGCACATTCCCACCTGTTCATCCGGATACTGGCTGTTCGGCTTTGCTTCCAAGAAGTATCATCCGTTGGAAGATCTGCGGAAAGAGGAGTGGAAAAAACTGGGGATCCGGACAAGGTATTATACAACCAATCTTCACAAGGGCGCGTTTATGCTACCCCGCTATGTGGAGGAAATGTTAGAGGAGGAGGAAAAATAAATGAGCAGAGTATTGGTAATCGGCTGCGGCGGCGTGGCGTCGGTTGCGATCCGGAAATGTTGTCAGAACAGCGAGGTATTTGAAGAACTGTGTATTGCCAGCAGGACGAAAGCAAAATGTGACGCCCTAAAGGAGAAACTGGAGGGGAAAACAAAGACGAAAATCACCACGGCTCAGGTAGATGCGGATCGCACCGAGGATGTGATCACCCTGATCCGTGCTTATAAGCCGGATGCGGTATTGAATGTGGCACTGCCTTATCAGGATCTTACCATTATGGACGCCTGTCTGGAGACCGGCGTGCATTATATTGATACGGCAAATTATGAGGCGGAGAATACGGAAGATCCGAAGTGGCGCGCTATCTATGAAAAACGTTGTAAGGAAAAAGGATTTACGGCATATTTTGATTATTCCTGGCAGTGGGCTTACAGAGAGCGTTTTGAAAAGGCAGGAATTACGGCGCTTTTAGGAACCGGATTTGATCCGGGAGTCACCGGCGTTTTCTGCGCTTATGCGAAAAAACATTATTTTGATACCATTGATACCATCGATATATTAGACTGTAACGGCGGAGATCACGGATATCCGTTTGCGACGAATTTTAATCCGGAGATCAATCTGCGGGAGGTTTCCGCGCCGGGGTCTTATTGGGAGGACGGTCACTGGGTAGAGGTTCCCGCCATGTCCATCAAGAGAGAATATGATTTTCCGGAAGTGGGAATGAAAGATATGTATCTTTTGCACCATGAAGAAATCGAGTCCATTGCGGTAAATATTCCGGAGGTAAAGAGAATCCGTTTCTTTATGACTTTCGGGCAGAGTTATCTCACCCATATGAAATGTCTGGAAAATGTGGGCATGCTGTCCACAAAACCGGTGATGTTCGAGGGAAGGGAGATCGTGCCGATCCAGTTCCTGAAAGCATTGCTTCCGGATCCGGCAAGCCTTGGACCGAGAACTGTGGGAAAAACGAATATCGGATGTATTTTCAAAGGTAAGAAAGACGGAAAAGAGAGAACCATTTATATTTATAATGTCTGCGATCACCAGGAGTGCTATCGGGAGGTGGAATCTCAGGCGATTTCATATACCACCGGAGTGCCTGCAATGATCGGAACCATGATGGTGGTAAACGGAACATGGAAAAAACCGGGAGTATTCAATGTAGAGGAGTTTGATCCGGATCCGTATATGGAGGCGTTGAATCGTTTCGGATTGCCGTGGAAGGTAGAAGAAAATCCGAAGGAAGTGGAATAAAGCAGAAAGTTGCTGCTCATGGGAACAGCAGAAGAGAATCGAGGAAGGCGCATGAAAATTCAGGAATTAAAAACGCCTTGTTATGTCATCGACGAAAAACAATTGAAAAAGAACCTTGAGATTTTACATGATGTAGAGGAAACCACAGGATGCAGAATTTTGCTTGCACAGAAAGCATTTTCTGCATTTTGTGAATATCCCCTGATCGGTTCTTATATCAGCGGCACAACTGCCAGCGGATTGTTTGAGGCGAGATTGGGCAGAGAGGAAATGAATAAGGAAAATCATATTTTTTCTCCGGCATATCGTCCGGAGGAAATGGAGGAGATCGCATCGATCTGTGATCATGTGATTTTTAATTCATTTTCGCAATTAAGGAAATATAAAGAGATCTGTAAAAAACACGGGGTGAGCATGGGACTTCGCGTCAATCCGGAATGTTCCACCCAGGAGGGACATGCGATCTACGATCCCTGCGCTCCAGGCTCCAGACTTGGAATCAGGCAGTGTGATTTTCGTAAAGAGGAATTGGAAGATGTGGAGGGACTTCATTTTCATACGCTGTGCGAGCAAAATTCCGATGATCTGGAGAAAACCCTTTGCGCGGTGGAGGAAAAATTTTCTTCGGTTCTGCATCGGATGAAATGGGTGAATTTCGGAGGCGGTCATCATATTACAAGAGCGGATTATGACATTGACCGGTTAAAAAAATGCATTCGTCATGTGCAGGATACGTATCATGTGCAGGTTTATATAGAACCCGGGGAAGCAGTGGCTTTAAACGCCGGTTATCTGGTGACGGAAGTTTTGGAACGTGTGAAAAATGAAGGGGAAATATTGATCATGGATGCCTCCGCTGCCTGCCATATGCCGGATGTGCTGGAGATGCCTTACCGTCCGCCGTTACGGGGAGCCGGAGAGCCGAAGGAAAAGGCCTATACGTATCGCTTATCTTCCAATACCTGTCTTGCCGGTGATGTGATCGGGGATTATTCTTTCGACCGGGAGATTCACGTAGGAGAAAAATTATATTTTGAGGATATGGCGATTTATTCTATGGTGAAAAATAATACGTTTAACGGGATCGGATTGCCGGATATCGCAGTGATGGATGAGAGCGGCGACTGCCGGGTGGTGCGGTCATTCGGCTATGAGGATTTTAAAGGAAGGTTATCGTAAGATGAGATATCGCAATACAACGCCGGCGGCGGAGGGATTTTATATGCCCGGTGAATTTGAAAAACAGAGAGGGTGTCTTATGATCTGGCCGGTACGTCCCGGTTCATGGCCTTATAGCGGTCTGTGGGCAAAACCGGTCTTTGCGCAGATCGCCGGGGAAATTGCAAAGGGCGAGGAAGTCTATATGCTTACCGATGAGGAGCATGAAGCGGAGACAAAACAGATGCTGCCCCCGAAGGTTCATGTGCTTGTCGTTGATTCCGATGATGCCTGGGCACGAGATGTGGGACCGACTTTTGTTACCGACGGGGAAAAAGTGAGGGGCGTCAATTGGAATTTTAACGCATGGGGCGGAACTTATGACGGTTTGTACGCTCATTGGGAGAAAGACCAGAAGGTAGCCGGAAGGTGCTGCGAGCTTCTGGGATATGAGTGCTATGATGCGTCTCCTTTTGTTTTAGAGGGCGGTTCCGTTCACAGTGACGGGGAAGGTACGGTTATGGTGACGGAGAGCTGTCTGTTAAGTCAGGGAAGAAATCCGGAGCTTAGCAGAGAACAGATCGAAGAGAAATTGCGTCAATATCTCGGGGCAAAAAAAGTATTCTGGCTTCCTCACGGAATCCTTGGGGACGAGACAAATGAACACGTGGACAATATCTGCGCTTTCGTAAAACCGGGCGAGGTAGTGCTTGCCTGGACGGAGGATCCGGCGCACCCTCAATATGAATACAGTCAGTCCTGCTTTGCGTATCTGCAGACGGTAACCGATGCAAAGGGCAGGAAGCCGGTGATCCATAAAATGCCGATGCCGAAAAATCCGGTGTGCGTCAAAAGAGAGGATCTGGAGGGATACCGGTTCGAGGAGGGCGAGGATATCCGCAGTGAGGGGGAGGTACTTGCCGCCAGCTATATTAATTTTTATATTGCAAACCATTGCGTGCTGGTTCCGCAATTTGATGATCCGAATGACGGGGAGGCGGTAAGGATTCTCGCCGGACTGTTTCCGGAGAGAGAGATCGTTCCTGTCTATGCAAGGGAAATCATTGTGGGAGGTGGAAATATCCACTGCATTACGCAGCAGATTCCGGCGGAAGGGAGATAATTTTTATGGGAAAAGACAGAAAAGTAACGGTTGCTGCGGTGCAGATGAGCTGCAGCGAAAATGTTTCGGAAAATATCGCAAAAGCGGAAAAATTTGTGAGAGAGGCTGCGGAAAAAGGAGCGAATATTATCTTATTGTCGGAATTATTTGAGCGGCAGTATTTTTGCCAGGAGCGCAGATATGAATATTATGAATATGCAAAGCCTTTGATGGAAAATGATGCGGTCTGCCATTTTCAAAAGGTGGCAAAGGAGCTTGGCGTTGTTCTTCCCGTCAGTTTCTATGAACGTGATATCAACCGGTTGTTCAATTCGGTGGCAGTCATCGATGCGGATGGCGGGATTTTAGGAATTTACCGGAAAACCCATATTCCCGATGATCATTATTATCAGGAGAAATTCTATTTTACGCCGGGAGATACGGGATTTCAGGTGTTTGATACCGCTTATGGAAGGATTGGTGTGGGAATCTGCTGGGATCAGTGGTTTCCGGAGACGGCAAGAGGTATGGCGGTGAAAGGCGCGGAATTGCTGTTTTATCCTACTGCTATCGGCAGTGAGCCAATCTTAGAGTGCGACAGCATGCCGCATTGGAGGCGCTGTATGCAGGGACATGCCGCCTGCAATCTGATGCCGGTGATTGCGGCAAACCGGGTGGGACTGGAATCGGTACAGCCCTGCAGGGAAAACGGTGGTCAGGAATCGTCGCTTCAATTCTACGGATCTTCCTTTATTACCGATCATACCGGTGAACTGGTGGTAGCGGCGGACAGAGAAAGCGAGGGCGTGATTCTTGCATCCTTTGATCTGGATCAGCTGGATCGGGAACGGCTTTCCTGGGGATTGTTCCGCGACCGCAGACCGGAATGTTACAGATAAAAAGTCAGACAATAATATAAAAAGTTAGACGATTTAAAGGAACTTCTGTCCTATATCTGTCCTGTTTACCATGGTATCATTTACGCAGGTTCCGAAAAATACCGAAAGTGAACCCGATATCATCATATACAATAATGGACGATGGAATGTTTTGTCAGAGGACAGGATGTTTCATCGTCTTTTTTTGAAAGGATAGATATGACAGCGGGACAATATATCCATATTTCATGTGAATTTTGGGGGGCGATTTCCTGTATGCTCTGCGCGCTTTGCGTTTACGCTTCAAGGCATTTTGACCGGAAGGGCGCAGATACGGTGATCGGTCTGCTTTTGTGCAATACGCTTCTGCTTCTGCATGATATGATTCTCTGGGCATTGCAGGGACAGGAGGGGATGACAGCTTATTTTATGGTGCGGATCAGCGCGTTTACGGAGGTTTTTTTGAGATTTGCAATCCTTGCGGTATCGGCGCAGTATTTGACATATCTTGCGGGAAAGCGATCGGGAAATCCGCCGGTTGTGCTTCGGAATATTATTTACGGATTTTGTATTTCGGCGGGGCTGTTGTCTGTGGGTTCCTGTTTTTCTCATTATTTTTATTATATTGACAAGGAAAATGTATATCATGTGGGAAAATCACTGTGGGTGGAGTATGTGATCGGTTTTTCATGCCTTGCGCTGCTGGGAATTATGGTGTTCCGGTATTGGAAGTTCTGGAATGTCTTTGAGCGGTATGCCTATGCGGTATGTCTCTGCGTTACGGTCGCAGGAGGACTTGCCCAGGCATTAATCGGCGGGGTCTCATTTATCTGTCTTGCCAGTGCGGTATGTATGCTTTTGTTATTTCTGGTATATGAGATGCAATTTGCCGATGTTATGGTGGAACGGGAATCGGAATTGAATCGGGAGAAAAGAAGTCTTTTGGAAGAACAGGTAAAGAGAAAAGAGGAGAGCATCCGTTTATTTCAAAAACAGATCCAGCCTCATTTTATTTTTAATTGCCTGTTGATCATCCGGGATCTTTGCCATGATAATCCGGAGGCGTCGGAGGTTGTGACTCATTTTACGAAATATTTGAGAGATTCGGTGGATATTCTGGAGGAGACAGCGTGTATTCCGGCGGAGAGGGAACTTGGAATCGTGGAAAACTATCTGTATATGGAGAAAAAACGGTTCGGCGATAAGATCCGGTCGGAGTTTATCGTGGAGGATCAGGATTTTCTGCTGCCGGCATTTACTATTGAAACTCTGGTGGAAAATGCGGTTCGCCATGGAATCCGAAAGACGGAGGATGGTCGCGGAACCGTAAACGTACATGTATATCGGGAGGACGGGTATCATGTGATCGAGGTGACGGATGACGGCGCGGGCTTTTCAAAGGAATGGCTGGAGGAGAACGCAGAAGGGGAGAAGCGGGCGCAGTCCGAGGAAAGCGGCGTGGAGAGAGAAGAAAAGCGGGTGCATGTGGGCTTAAAGAATGTCAGAGCCAGACTGGAATTGATGTGTGACGGGGAACTGATGGTGGAGAGCGAAGTCGGAAAAGGGACAAAAGCGGTGGTGCGTATACCGGAGTTGGTCAGATAATAAACTAACGTTATTTAGAGGAGGGATAAGGAATGAACATACTTCTTGCGGATGATGAGATCTTTGCTTTGCGGGATTTATCCAGAGTAGTGGCGAAGGCGGTGCCGGACGCTAAGATTAAGATGGCGGATAATTACGGGGATATTATGAAGATCGTGGAGGAATTCTCTGTGGACGTGGCTTTTCTGGATGTGCAGATGCCGGGACATGACGGTTTGTCCATCGCAAAGGAGATCCAGAAACGTTATCCTATGGTAAATATTGTGATGGTGACCGCGTACCGGGAATATGCGCTGGACGCCATGAACTTATTTGCCAGCGGATATATTTTAAAGCCTGCCGACGAGGAGGATATCATAAAAGTCATGCAAAATCTCCGACATCCGGTAAGTGTCGAGAGAAAAGGACTTTATGTGCAGTGCTTCGGGAATTTTGAGGCGTTTATAGACGGAAAACCCATTGAATTTCAAAGAAACCGGACAAAGGAAATGTTTGCCTATCTGATCGACCGGAACGGGTCGGCGGTGAACATGGGAGAATTGTGCGGCGTCCTTTGGGAGGACAATGCCGATGAAAAGGCGATGGATTATTGCAGGCATGTGTGGAGAGATTTAAAGGGAACCTTGACGAAGGCAGGGTACGGGGAAGTGCTGTATTACGCAAGAAATGCTTATGCGGTGGTGCCGGATAAAATCGCCTGCGATTATTATGAGGCGCAAAGGAAACATTCCGCGGAGAATTACAGAGGAGAATATATGAGCCAGTACAGCTGGGCAGAGTTCCGGACAGGGACATTTGAACGGCACTCCGATTCAATCTCCCACCTCTATAGGTGGTGAGTAAAGAAAGGAAACATAAAAGTGATTTTTTTCACATAATATTCACGCGCAGATGATAAGATCATCACGTTTGGTATGTAGGATAAAGGCGTAAGATACAAAAAGCCAAATACCTTGCAAGAGGTAAAAGCAGGATAGATTAGAAAGACAGGAGTGATGACTTATGAGAAAAAAATGGATTGCAGGACTTCTTACAGCAAGTCTGGTAGCATCGACATCGTTAAGCGCTTTTGCGACAGAGGCAAATTCAGGCAGCAGTCAGCAGAATACTCAATCGGGCAGTGAGATGGGAACACCGCCGGACGGAGCAGGCGGAGGAAATGGAACACCGCCGGACGGAGCAGGCGGAGGAAACGGAACGCCGCCGGACGGAGCAGGCGGAGGAAACGGAACACCGCCGGACGGAGCGGGCGGCGGAAACGGATCGGGCGGTCCGGGAGGAAGTTCTTCCGATAACAGCAGCATCACTTATTCCGGAGCTACAGAGATAACAACTGATACCGAGGAATCGGACAGCACTTATGACAGCACGACGGGAAGCCAGAATGCGCTTTTGGTATCGGGCGGAACATCGACCCTTACGGGGATCACCGTCAAAAAATCCGGAGATTCGTCGGAAGAGAGCGCGGATTTCTACGGTACGAATGCGGCTGTTTTTGTAAACAGCGGAGCGGAGCTTACCATCAAGGACAGCGAGATCACAACAGACGGTTCACATGCCAATGCGGTATTTGCCTATGGAACCGGTATTTTAAATATCCTGGATTCCACGATCAAGACTTCGGCAAATAATTCCGGCGGCGTCATGGTAACCGGCGGCGGTACCTTAAATGCGGAAAATCTTACGGTGACAACCGAGGGACAGTCTTCCGCATCCATCCGGAGTGACCGCGGCGGCGGTACTCTGACCGTAACAGGCGGCACATATACCACAAACGGCGTAGGTTCACCGGCGATCTATTCCACAGCGGATATTACGGTCAGCGATGCGACACTTACCGCAACCGCTTCAGAGGGTGCGATCGTAGAGGGAGCAAATTCCATTACAATGGACAATGTAACTTTGACGGATTCCAATACCACGTTAAACGGTCAATCCGAGACTTATAAAAATATCTTCCTGTATCAGTCGATGTCGGGAGATGCGGACGAGGGAACTGCATCCTTCTCCGCAAAGGATTCAAAGATCACCACGAATAACGGGGATACGATCTTTGTGACAAATACGAAAGCAACGATCGATCTGGAAAATAATACATTCGTCAACAACGATGAGGACGGAATCTTTTTGAGAATCCAGGCGGGAGCATGGGGAAATTCCGGTTCCAACGGCGGTACGGTTACATTAAATGCAACCAATCAGGATATTGACGGTGATATTTATGCCGATGATATTTCTACACTGACTATGAGTCTTGCAGAGGGAAGTAATTTAAAGGGCGCAATAGACAGCGAAAATAAGGCAAAGCAGATCGATCTTACGATGGACGCCACCTCCACATGGACATTGACGGCAGATTCTTATGTGGACAGCTTAGAGGATGCGCTTTCGGATTACAGCAATATCAATCTGAACGGCTTTACCCTTTATGTAAACGGAGAGGCGATCACCTCCACCGATTACGATGAGAGCATTATCGCAAATCAGCCGGCAGACAGCAATACGGATGATGTTGAAAGCAGCGATGATACGAAAAGCACAGCAGGAAAAACAACCGCAGCTTCCACAGACACTTCCGAAACCGAAAAAACGAATACTACAGCGAAAGTATTCGCAGTGATCGGAGCGATCCTTGCGGTGATCGTCGGATTCTTCATCGGATTCCGGGGAATGAGAAAATCGGATAAAAAAACAGAGTAGTGACAAGGTGTGACAACAATTAAGGCTTGATTTTCAGGTTTAAAAATGGTAAAATGGGGGGGGTGAGAGGTTAGAACTTATTTTAACTGAACATTCATGACTGCAGGTGCTGATAGGGGCTTACATCTGCAGTCTTTTTTTTCTTGACAAGATACCCCCACAGGGTATATACTGTTGTAAGTTACACAAGACTAACAGATAAGAGGGAGCGAAAGGTGGAAGAAGAAAAGAGAAAAACCGGCGGAGATTGTGAAGATATCGGGACAGAAGAACGGAAAGAAGAATGCGCATGCTGCAAAGCCAGAAGAAAGGAACGCTCTGAGAAGGAATACAGGGATTTGATAAACCGCTTAAGCAGGATAGAAGGGCAGATCCGGGGAATCCGCGGAATGGTGGAAAAGAGCGCCTATTGTCCGGATATTCTGGTACAGGTAGCGGCTGCATCTTCCGCATTGGACAGTTTCGGAAGAGTGCTTTTGGAAAATCATATTAAAACCTGCGTGGTAAGTGATATTCGCGCTGGAAAGGATGAAACCGTCGAGGAACTGGTTGCTACCATAAAAAAGATGATGAAGTGATCCGGTTGCCGGCTTAAAATGCAAGGAGGGGAGCTTTTTGGAACAATATCAGGTAAACGGCATGAGCTGCGCGGCATGCGTGGCGCGTGTAGAGAAAGCAGTGGGAAAGGTAGAGGGCGTTACGTCCTGCTCGGTAAGTCTGCTGACTAATTCCATGGGAATTGAGGGTACCGCTTCGCCGGAGGCAATCATTCAGGCGGTGGATCAGGCAGGGTATCAGGCGTCAAAAAAGGGACAGGGAGCCCTGGCGGCACAGGCGGCGTCACCGGAAGACGCCCTGAAAGACAGGGAAACGCCGAAATTGAAAAAACGATTGTTTACATCGTTGGGCTTTCTGATTCTGTTGATGTATGTGTCCATGGGACATACCATGTTTCATTTTCCACTTCCTGCTTTTTTTGAGGATAATCCCATAGGAATCGGATTGCTGGAAATGTTATTGACCATTATTGTCATGGCGGTCAATAAGAAATTTTTTACCAGCGGATTTAAAAGCCTGTTTCATGGAGCACCGAATATGGATACGCTGGTGGCCCTTGGTGCCGCTGCGGCATTTACCTACAGCACAATCATTTTATTTGTCATGAGCAGGGCGGTGGCAGATGGAAATACAGCGCGCATGATGAAATACATGCATGAATTTTATTTTGAGTCGGCGGCGATGATCCTGACGCTGATCACGGTGGGAAAGATGCTGGAAGCGCGTTCTAAGGGCAAGACTACTGATGCCCTGAAGGGGTTGATGAAGCTGGCGCCGAAAACCGCGGTGATCTTAAGAGGGGAACAGGAAGTTACGGTTCCTGTTGAGGAAGTACAGAAAGGTGATCTGTTTGTGGTAAAGCCGGGAGAAAATATTCCGGTGGACGGCGTGGTGATCGAGGGCAGCAGCGCGGTGAACGAATCCGCGCTGACCGGAGAGAGCATTCCGGCAGATAAGACAGCGGGAGATAAGGTGTCGGCCGCAACAGTCAGTCAGTCCGGTTTTTTGAAGTGCCGGGCGGAAAAAGTAGGACAGGACACCACATTGTCTCAGATTATTCAGATGGTCAGCGACGCGGCGGCAACGAAAGCGCCTATCGCGAAGATCGCGGACAAGGTATCGGGAGTATTTGTGCCGACGGTAATCACCATTGCGGTAATCACGACGTTTATCTGGCTGTTTGCGGGGCGTACCATCGGTTTTGCACTGGCAAGGGGAATCTCGGTACTGGTGATCAGTTGTCCATGCGCATTGGGACTGGCAACGCCGGTTGCCATCATGGTCGGAAATGGCATGGGGGCGAAAAACGGGATTATGTTTAAGACGGCGGCGTCTTTGGAGGCGACCGGAAGGACGGAGATCGTGGCACTTGATAAAACAGGAACGATCACAAGGGGCGAGCCGGGAGTTACGGATATTGTGCCTGCGGAGGGCGTAAAAGAAGAACAGCTGCTTCATTATGCCGTAGTATTGGAAAAGCGGAGTGAACATCCGTTAGCTTTGGCAATCGCGGATTATGGAAGAGTGCATGGAAGCGGGGAAGAGGCGCCGGTCGCGCTTACAGATTTTGAAGTAAGACCCGGCAACGGTCTTCGGGCAATGTTTGAGGGCGAAGAAATCTGTGGCGGAAATGCTGCATTTATCGGGATGAAGGCTGAGATTTCCAAAAAGATGTCCGATCAGGCAAAGAAACTTGCCATGGCAGGTAAAACGCCGATGTATTTTGCCAAAGGAGGAAAGCTTCTCGGTATGATCGCCGTTGCCGATGTGATGAAGGAAGACAGCAAAGAGGCGATCGCAGAGCTTAAGAATATGGGAATCCGGGTAGTTATGCTGACCGGTGACAATGAGCAGACTGCCGGTGCCATCGGCGCACAGGCAGGAGTGGATGAAGTGATCGCGGGAGTGCTTCCGAATGGAAAGGCGGCGGTCATTACCGAATTAAAGAAGCAGGGGAAGACGGTGATGGTAGGCGACGGCATCAACGATGCGCCGGCGCTTACGGTGGCGGATACGGGAATTGCCATCGGAGCCGGCACGGATATTGCCATCGATGCCGCAGATGTAGTGCTGATGAAGAGTTCCTTAAAAGATGTTCCGGCGGCGATCCGCTTAAGCAGAGCTACCCTTCGGAATATTCATGAAAATCTGTTCTGGGCATTTATTTACAATATTATCGGAATCCCCCTTGCGGCGGGGGTATGGATCCCTCTGTTCGGGTGGACCTTAAATCCGATGTTCGGCGCGGCGGCAATGAGCTTATCCAGCTTCTGTGTCGTCACCAACGCGTTAAGGCTGAATCTGTGCCGGATCTATGATGCGGCCGGAGATAAAAAAATAAAATCTAAAAAATTAGAGAAAGTTGAGGTAACAGTTATGGAAAAGACAATGAAGATCGAGGGAATGATGTGCGGTCATTGCGAGGCAACGGTAAAGAAGGCATTGGAGGCGCTGCCGGAAGTGACGGAAGCAAAAGTCAGCCACACGGAGGGAACCGCGGTAGTGACCCTTGCATCGGATATTGACAGCGAAGTGCTGAAAAAGACGGTGGAAGATAAGGATTATAAGGTATTGGAGATCGTATAAACGATAAAAATAATAATGCCCTGTCGGGATCGATTTTGAGAATTGTTCCGGCGGGGCGTTTTTGGATATTATTGAATGTCGCATGGCTTTAGCCCTGCGACCTGCTTGCTGGAGGCGGCAGCAATTCCCGTAGTGCCGTTCAATCGTAGTGCCGTTCAACGGCACTGCGGGTCATAGAATTTTAGCAATCTGTGAAAAATCAATATAGAGATCTTCATATATGTTGACTTTTATTGTGGCATCAAAATCATATACGATACTGATCAGATCTTCTTCAAAATAATTGACTGTGATCTTTCGACGCTTTGGATCAACAATCCAGTATTCGCGGACGCCATAGGTTTTATAATAATAGGCTTTCTTGATATAATCGTCTGACGGGTTGCCGGGAGAGACGATTTCGATAATAAAATCCGGGGCACCGTTACACATATTTTCCTCTAATTTTTTCTTATCACATACGATCATCAGATCAGGCTGAACAATCGTCAGAGGATGGTCGGATAGTTTCACATCAAAAGGGGCAGGTAATACCGTGCAATTGCCTGCTTTTTTCTTCACATAGGAATGTAACAGAGAAGAGATTTCCATCAGGATCGTCTGGTGTGTGCGGGATGGACTTGCCATATCAGTAAGCACTCCGTCAAATACTTCGGCTCTGGTATCGTCCGGCAATGCCAGATAGTCTTCCATTGTTACAACCTTTGGTTGGGGATTGGGAATAGACATGGTGAAACTCCTTTCGTAATTACCTATTATAAAGTTTACTATAAAGATAAGAGATATTTTTTTAAAAGTCAAGAAATGTTTTAAAAATTCCTTGACAATGTTTATGAATTGTATTATTATGAATATATGAAGAAATGAACATATGATGAAATG
Source organism: uncultured Lachnospiraceae bacterium (assembly GCA_902797675.1). GTDB lineage: Bacteria > Bacillota > Clostridia > Lachnospirales > Lachnospiraceae > CAG-303. The sequence continues at coordinate 27,362 of CADBTR010000073.1, read as the reverse complement.
TTGGAAAGGAGTCAGTATGGATGCTGTCGGGGATAAGACAAGTGAATATCTGATGGCGCATGATGAGATCGTAAAAAAGGTAATTGATGAACAGCCCGATGATGAGATTCTGTATGATCTGGCGGAGTTGTTTAAAGTGTTTGGGGATTCCACCAGGATCAAGATTCTTTATGCGTTATCGGTGAGTGAGCTTTGTGTCGGTGATATTGCTCAATTGCTGAATTTAAGCCAGTCCTCGGTCAGTCATCAGCTGAGGATCTTAAAAGACGCGAAACTGGTAAGGTTTCGCAGGGAGGGCAAGGTTGTTTTTTACGCCCTTGATGATGACCATGTGAGAACAATTATCAGTATGGGAATGGAACATGTGGAAGAATGAAAGGAGATTTATCATGAAGAAGACGTATAAGATTGAGGTAGACTGCGCAGCCTGCGCGCAGAAGATGGAGGATGCGGCTAAGAAGATCGAGGGCGTGAAGGAAGCCACAGTCAGCTTTATGACGCAGAAGATGAAGGTGGAATTTGAAGATGAGCAGGATGAACAGAAAGTGATGAAGACGGTATTAAAAGCATGCCGCAAGGTAGAGCCGGATTGTGAGATTTTTTTCGAGTAAGCCGGATTGACAATGATTATTGAGAGAAGGTAGAGAGATGACGAGAAAACAGAAAAAAGTATTATACCGGATCATTATTGCGGCGGTTTTGATCGCGGTGATCGTATTGCTGCCGGTGGAGGGGATTGCGAAATTATTGCTTTTTCTTGTGCCGTATCTGGTCATCGGCTACGATATTTTAAGAAAAGCGGCGCTCGGGATTGTACACGGGGAGGTTTTCGATGAAAACTTTCTTATGACGGTAGCGACGATCGGGGCAATGTGTCTGGGAGAATATACAGAGGGCGTTGCCGTTATGTTATTTTATCAGATCGGGGAGCTGTTTCAGAGCTATGCGGTGGGAAAGAGCCGCAGAAATATTTCCGCTCTGATGGATATCAGACCGGATTATGCCAATATCGAGGTGGAAGGGATCTTGGAGCAGGTAGATCCGGATGAGGTAGAAGTAGGGAGTATGATTGTGATCAAGCCGGGCGAGCGGGTGCCTTTGGACGGTATCGTCACAGAGGGAAGCTCTACTCTGAACACAAGCGCATTAACGGGAGAAAGCGTGCCGAGGGAGATTCATGCCGGTGAAGATATTATCAGCGGCTGCATCAATATGACCGGATTGCTGCATGTGCAGACAACGAAGGGGTTCGAGGAGTCAACGGTGGCGAAGATTCTGGATCTGGTAGAGAATTCCAGCATGAAAAAGGCGAAGACAGAGAATTTTATTTCCAGATTCGCAAGATATTATACGCCGTTTGTATGCTACAGCGCGCTGGCATTGGCGCTTCTTCCGCCCGTTATAAGTCTGCTCATGGGAAATCCGGCGGATTTTCCTGAGTGGATCAAGAGAGCATTGACATTTCTCGTAATCAGCTGTCCTTGCGCGGTTGTGATTTCCATTCCTTTGAGTTTCTTCGGGGGAATCGGCGGAGCTTCGGCAAAGGGAATTCTTGTGAAGGGTTCCAGCTATCTGGAATTGCTGTCAAAGGCAAAATATATGGTATTTGACAAGACCGGAACGCTGACGGAAGGAGTATTCCGCGTAACAAAGACGGTGCCGGAGGATATTTCCAAAGAAGAATTGTTATATTATGCGGCAAGCGCGGAGTGTTATTCCGATCATCCTATTGCAAAGAGCTTAAGAGAGGCCTGTGACCGCGAGGTCCAGAGAGATCAGGTTACAGATTATACGGAACTTGGCGGCATGGGAATCTGTGCGAAAGTAGAAGGTCATGTGGTTTACGCCGGAAATGATAAGCTGATGAAGGAACAGCATATTTCCTACCGTCCGGTGACGGAAACGGGAACGGTTGTTTATGTCAGCGCAGATGGAAAGTATGCCGGCGCGGTGGTGATCTCCGATGTGGTGAAGCGGAATGCGAAGCGGGCTATTGCCGGATTAAAAGCTGCGGGAGTGAATAAAACGGTGATGCTGACCGGCGACCGGAAAGAGGTTGCAAAAGAAGTGGCGCTGCAGCTTGGACTGGATGAAGTCCACAGTGAACTGCTGCCGGCTGATAAGGTTGATTGTGTCGAGAGACTTTTGAAGGAAAAGAATGAGAAGGAATGCCTTGCCTTTGTGGGAGACGGCATCAATGACGCACCGGTGCTGACGAGAGCCGATATCGGGATCGCCATGGGAGCGATGGGTTCCGATGCGGCCATTGAGGCGGCGGACATTGTATTGATGGATGATGATCCGTCGAAGATTTCTCTTGCAATGCAGATATCCAGAAAGACACTTGGGATTGTCTATCAGAATATTATATTTGCATTGTCGGTTAAATTTGGATGCCTGATCTTAGGAGCGTTGGGCATTGCCAATATGTGGATGGCGATTTTCGCCGATGTGGGGGTTATGGTGATCGCAGTGCTGAATGCGACGAGAACATTAAAAGTTAAGGAATCGCAAGATCAAGGGCTGTATGCCTGCGAGGAGTAGAGGAGCAGGAGTGATGATATGAGTGAAGAAAAGAAAATGCATATTCAGTGCAGACCGGGTGAGATCGGAAAATATGTGATCCTGCCGGGAGATCCGGGGCGCGTGGAAAAAATAGCGGCGTATCTGGACGGGGCAAAAAAGGTGGCGCAAAACCGGGAATTTGTGACTTATACCGGAGAATTGGCGGGAGAAAAGGTGAGTGTCTGCTCTACCGGCATCGGAGGTCCCTCTGCGGCAATTGCCCTGGAGGAACTGGTACAGTGCGGAGGAAAGGTATTTATCCGTGTCGGAACCTGCGGCGGGATCAGTGAGGAGCCGAAAGCGGGAGATCTGATCATCGCGATGGCAGCAGTCAGACAGGAGGGAACCACGCTTCATTATATGCCGGTGGAATTTCCCGCAACGGCAGATTTTCAGGTGACACTGGCGTTAAAAGAGGCGGCGGAAGAATTGAAAGCCGGTTATTTTACCGGAATCGTGCAGAGCAAGGATTCCTTTTACGGACAGCATGAGCCGGAGCGTATGCCGGTACATACAGAACTTTTGGAAAAATGGCAGGCGTGGAAACAGGCGGGGGTGCTTGCTTCGGAAATGGAGACTGCGGCGTTGTTTGTGGCGTCTTCCGTACTTCATGTACAATGCGGAGCCGTATATCTGATGATCTGGAATCAGGAGAGAGATAAGGCGGGGTATAAGGAGTTTAAGACGGAGGATACCGATCTTGCCATACGTGTTGCCGTGGAGGCGATGAAGAAAATTATAATTGACAATTCTGACGAAAAAAGATATAATTGAGATATCGTTTTTGTGACATTTGCATTCGGTTGGATGCAGCAATTACATAAGGGATTACAGGAAGGTCGGATTGGCTTTTTTGTGTTCCATAAGTCAGGAGGACAGAAAGTATGGAAGAACAGAAAGTAGGTTTTTGGCAGTCTTTGAAGACGAAAGTGGATATCTTGTTTATTGTGGCAACGGTGATTACGGTAATTATATTGCTGCTTGCGACGATTCCGTCCGCGCAGAGTTCTCTGAAGGAGAGTTCGCAGAACTATATGGCGTCTTTGGCGCAGAATACCGGTGAGAGCATTGACATGGAACTTGATATGAGGGATATGGATAAAGTGTTCCAAAGTGATAATCTCGAGATGAGATTGAAGAACATCAAGGTGACTGGTCTTGATTCCAGCTATGCGTATCTGGTGCGCGCGGAAGACAGCATGATGATGTGGCATCCGACGGCGGAGAAGATCGGAAGTTCTGTAGAGAACGAAGTGGTAAAAGGATTGACGGAGGATCTTCAAAACGGAGAGGTACCGGAGAGCGGGATCGCGGAATATGAATTTAAGGGTGAAATGAAGTATGCAGCCTATTATATATCCAAGAATGAGGGAAACCGGTTTATTCTTGTGGTGTCGGCGGATGAGATGGAAGTTATGCAGCCGATTCAGGCGATGTTTGTGAAAGGACTTATTGTTGGTATCATAGTGATTCTTCTGAGCTCGGTTGCATGTGTATTTGTCATGGAGGTCAGTCTCAGGCCGATCAGACAGATGTCAGATTATATATTGCGCATGTCGAAACTTGACCTGACGCAGGATGAAAACGGAAGGGAACTTGCGACAAGGCGTGATGAATTCGGAATTATGGGACGGGCGGTCAGCTCATTGCAGGCGGCGCTTTCCCGTACAGTTGCTGATATCAAGAATCAGAGTGAGAGTTTGCTGAGCGCTTCGGATGAGGTATTTCATAATGTTGCGGATATGAGTGAAACTTCGGAACAGGTGGATAATGCGGTATCGGAGATTGCGGAGGGCGCAACTTCCCAGGCCGGAGAGACGCAGAATGCTACAAATAACGTGATCCGGATCGGAGATATGATCGCGGATACCGGGAAGACAGTGGAGGAGATGGATCGGGCTTCTTCACTGATGACAGAGGCTCAGAGGACGGCAGCGGAGATCTTAAAGAGTTTGAATCAGATCAATCTGGAGACGATGGAGTCTGTGGATAAAATCGCGAAGCAGACAAACCAGACGAATACATCGGTAGCCAAGATTCAGGAAGTGACGGAGCTGATCTCCAATATCGCTTCCCAGACAAATCTCCTTTCTCTGAATGCGTCTATTGAAGCGGCGCGGGCAGGAGAGGCCGGACGAGGGTTTGCGGTTGTTGCCGAGGAAATCGGAAAATTGGCGGAGCAGTCGAATGAATCTGCGGAGGAGATCAATATCATTATCGATGAACTGGTGAAGGAATCCAGAGAGTCTGTTCAGATGATGGAGAATGTGAAGGATATCACGAAGAAACAGAGCAGTGATATTCAGGATACAGAGGAGGCATTTCGGAAGATTTCATCGGGAATCACAGATACTGTCAGATATCTGGGTGAGATTTCCGATAAGATGGATGAGATGGATAAGGCAAGGATCGAGGTTGTGGATACCGTTCATAACCTGACGGCGATTGCAGAAGAGAACGCAGCAAGCACAGAAGAATCTTCCGCATCGGTTGCACAGATCAATGAGATTGCGAATCAGATCAAGGAAAATTCACGTAAGTTGAAAGATATCGCCAATACATTGAATGAGGATATGAAAGAATTCAGAGTGGATATGTGATAATATCAAAAGACCGCAGGGATAAACCCTGCGGTCTTTTTAGTGAAGGGCAGCCTTTACAAAGCCTAAAAAGAGCGGATGCGGTCTGTTGGGGCGTGATTTAAATTCCGGATGTGCCTGGGTGGCAACAAACCAGGAATGTCCCGGCAATTCGATCATTTCCACGATCCTGCCGTCCGGAGATATACCGGAGAGCAGCATACCATGCTCCTGCAGAACGTTCCGGTAGTCGTTGTTGACTTCATAGCGATGACGGTGTCTTTCTCTGATGAGTTCTTTTCCGTATAAGGCGTATGCTTTTGACTCTTTTGATAGCACGCAGGGATAGGAACCTAACCGCAGGGTTCCGCCGATCTCCTCGATCCCGTTTTGCTCCGGCATCAGATGAATCACCGGATGGCCGGTTTCCGGATTTAATTCGACACTGTGGGCATCCTTATATCCCACCACATTTCTGGCAAATTCTACAATGGCAAGCTGCATGCCGAGACACAAACCGAGAAAAGGAATGTTATGACAGCGGGCGTATTGGATCGCATGGATCTTGCCCTCGATTCCCCGGTCGCCAAAGCCTCCGGGAACAAGGATTCCGTCTGCATCATTCAGATATTCGGAGGCATTCTCCGGGGTCACCTGTTCCGAATCCACCCATTTTATATGGACGGTCGTTTCAGCAGCATATCCGGCGTGCTTTAAGGACTCCACGACGCTGATGTAGGCATCGTGAAGAGAGATATATTTTCCCACCAAAGCAATGGTTATCTCATGTTTCGGGGATTTCGCCCGGGCGATCATCTCTTCCCATTCCGTTAAATCCGGTTTCGGACAGTCAAGATTCAGACATTTGCAGGCAACTTCCGCCAGATGCTCTTTTTCCATGGCAAGAGGAGCCTCGTAGAGAATATCCACATCAAGATTTTGCAAAATATGATTGTCGGGTACATTGCAGAACAGAGCGATCTTTTTTCGGACGGAATCGTCCAAAGGATGCTCGGTTCTGCAGACAATGATATCCGGCTGGATTCCCATGCCCTGCAGTTCTTTGACGCTGGCCTGAGTGGGCTTTGTTTTCATCTCCCCGGATGCTTTCAGATAAGGGATCAATGTAACATGGATCAGAATTGCATTTTCCGGACCGACTTCCCGACGGAATTGGCGGATTGCCTCAAGGTAAGGTTGACTTTCGATATCACCGACCGTTCCGCCGACTTCGATAATGGCAATTTCCGTTTCGTTTGAGGAATCATTGCGGTGGAAACGGCTTTTGATCTCATTGGTGATGTGCGGGATGACCTGCACCGTTCCCCCGCCGAAATCCCCGTGCCGCTCTTTTTGCAGTACAGACCAGTAGATTTTGCCGGTGGTGACATTGGATTTTTTTGTCAGATTTTCATCGATAAAACGCTCGTAATGTCCCAGATCCAGATCGGTCTCGGCACCGTCATCGGTGACAAATACCTCACCGTGCTGAATGGGATTCATGGTGCCCGGATCTACATTGATATACGGATCGAATTTCTGCATAGTTACCCGGTAACCGCGAGCTTTTAGCAGGCGTCCGAGAGATGCTGCGGTAATTCCTTTTCCCAGACCGGATACCACACCGCCGGTTACAAAAACATACTTTGTTGACATGATGAATAACAATCCTCCTTTGATGAAATAAAGTAATTATTCAGAACCCCGGCCTACGGGAATTGCTGCCATCGGCAGCAAGCAGGTCGCACAGATAAAGCTATGCGACATTCAATAATTACAAAAAAAGGAACCCGACCGGAGGGTGTTTCGGCAGTGATCGACAGAAACACGCAACGGTTTGATTCCTCTTTGAATCCACAAATTATGATAAAATAAATCTCAAAAATAAATTATACTCTTTTGAAGAAAAAAAACAAGAGAAAAATGAAAAATTTTCTTGCGAATGGTAACGATTTAACAAAAAAATCATAATAAGAATATTGATTTCTGCCTAAACTAACAGTATACTATACTGGTATATCGTTATTTATTGATGTAGCGGTATTATACTCGCGACCGAAATTAATTGCCTTTTTGAAGTTTTCGCCGCGGTATATGCAGTATATTTACAACACAGAAAGAGGATGAAATGGAAAATAATCAAAATCAAAATCTGCCGTCCGGGAACGGCGGAAATAACAATGATGATAATAATAAGAACAGGAAACGTCAGCAAAAGATCATTTCCCTGATCATTGCCGGCGTGATCACGCTGTTTACGGTGATGATGTTCAGCAGTATGGTGCAGAGTACGTCCCGAAAGGAGATAGAATACAGTAAGTTTGTGGAAATGCTGGAGGATGGGGAAGTATCGGAAGTTGTAGTAGCTTCCAACGGTACGATCCTGATCTATCCGAAGGAGAAATTGTATTCCCCGTTCGGAGAGAAATTCGCGTACTGGACCAAGGCGCTGAGCTCGGATAAGCTGCATGATGAATTGCAGGAGTCGGGTGTTAAGTGGAAAGTAAAAGACGAAAGCACGAATTCCGTGATTCTGGATTTTATATTTTCATGGATTTTGCCGTTTGCTCTGATCTACTTTATTATGGGCTTCTTTATAAAGAAAATGACAGGCGGTGGCGGCGGCATTATGGGTGTCGGAAGAAGTACGGCCAAGATGTACGAGCAGAAGAAGACCGGCGTGCTGTTTCGTGATGTAGCCGGTCAGGAGGAAGCAAAGGAATCTTTGAAAGAAATCGTGGATTTCCTGCATAATCCGGGGAAATATGCGAAGATCGGGGCAAAGCTTCCGAAGGGAGCCCTGCTTGTGGGACCTCCGGGAACCGGTAAAACGCTTCTTGCCAAGGCAGTTGCAGGTGAGGCGGAAGTTCCGTTTTTCTCTCTGTCGGGCTCGGATTTTGTGGAAATGTTTGTAGGCGTGGGCGCGTCCCGTGTCCGCGATTTGTTTAAACAGGCGCAGCAGGCTGCTCCGTGTATCATCTTTATCGATGAGATCGATGCGATCGGCAAGAGCAGAGATTCCCGTTACGGCGGCGGAAATGATGAGCGGGAGCAGACATTGAATCAGTTACTTTCCGAAATGGACGGATTTGATTCTTCCAAGGGATTGATCATTCTTGCGGCAACCAACCGTCCGGATGTTCTCGATAAAGCTTTGCTTCGTCCGGGGCGTTTCGATCGGAGAGTGATCGTAGACAAGCCGGATTTAAAGGGAAGGGAAGACACGCTTCGAGTACATTCCGCAGATGTATTGATGGATGAGACTGTCGATCTTCATGAGATCGCATTGGCAACTTCCGGAGCGGTAGGTTCCGATCTTGCAAACATGATCAATGAGGCGGCGATCAATGCGGTAAAGAACGGCAGACAGGCTATTTCCCAGAAAGATCTGTTCGAGGCCGTGGAAGTGGTAATTGCCGGTAAGGAGAAGAAAGACAGGATCTTAAGCGATAAAGAGAAGTGGACGGTTGCTTACCACGAAGTAGGTCATGCGCTGATCAATGCGATTGAAAAAGACGCCGAGCCGGTACAGAAGATCACCATTGTTCCGAGAACAATGGGATCTTTGGGATATGTTATGCAGGTGCCTGAGGAAGAAAAATATCTGATGAGCAAGAATGAGTTGCTGGCGCGGATTGTTTCTCTTCTGGGCGGGCGCGCCGCAGAGGATATTGTTTTTGATACGGTGACTACCGGCGCGTCGAATGATATGGAGAAAGCCACTGATCTGGCAAGAGCGATGATTACGCAATACGGTATGTCAGAAAAGTTCGGTCTGATGTGTCTGGAAAAAGAGCAGGACAGCTATCTGTCGGGAAGAACGGTTCTCAATTGTTCCGACAGCACTTATGCCGAAGTAGACGGAGAAGTAAAAAATCTGTTGAAAGAAAGCTATGAGAAAGCGAAGAAGCTGCTGAGTGAGCATCGGGAGGAAATGGATCGCATTGCCAAATATCTGTTTGAGAAAGAAAATATCACGGGAAAGCAATTTATGGCGTTATACCGTGGTGAAGATCCGGATGCAAAACCGGAAGAAAATTCAGAAGAAAATTCGGCATTGAAAGAAGAAAAACCGGAAGATAAGACAGAAGATAAAGCGGACGGGAAGCCGCATGTGGATGTGCTTGTCACAGATGCGTTTGATACGGAAAAACAGTCCGAAGAAAGTGTAAAAGAATCTGAAAAGAGAGAATAAATGATAGTTCGAGCCGGTGCGATGGCGCCGGCTCGGTTACTATACGCAGAGCGTACAAAGATGTCATCGCTTGCCGGCAAATGCGCCTCGCGCGGCGAACAGGCTACGATGCACGATTAACATGCGCAGGGCGCGCAAAGAAGGAGGGTTTTTATGGATACTTTAAGACTTGGCAGAGGAACGGCAGAAATCTCAAAGGACATGTACGGATTGTTTTTTGAGGACATCAATTACAGCCTTGACGGCGGATTGAACGGAGAAATGCTGGAAAATCGAAATTTTGAGGCGCGGTTTTCCACCGGTAAAAGAGATGATTATACGGTACTCTTCGACGGCGGATATGGCTGGTATGTGAGCAGAGAACAGGAGAGCGAGGGTTTTATCTGTATTGACAGCAGGGAACCGCTCAATGAGGTCAATCCTCATTACCTGGCTGCGCAGGGACAACATGGCGGAGTGATGTTTGAAAACAAGGCATACGACGGAATCTGCGCGGCGGCGGGAACAAGCCTTACATTCCGGTTTTACGCAAAGACAACCGGGGAAAAGCCTGTTACCGTACAGATTAAGATCCGAAAGAATGGAAAAACTTACGATGAGGGTATAGTCAGGGTATCCGGCGATGGATGGACTTTATATGAGGGAACATTGAAGTTGGAGGAAAGCGTAAAAAAAGCGCAATTTGTCGTCGCAGTGAAGGAAGATGCATGGGTGGCATTTGACCAGTTTTCCTTAAAGCCGGATAATCTGGTGCTGGGGCTTTTCCGGCCGGATCTGGTTGAAAAATTAAAGGCGTTAAATCCATCGTTTATGAGATTCCCGGGAGGATGTATCGTCGAGGGAAATACTCTGGAGAACCGCTATCAGTGGAAGAAAACCTTAGGACCGGTGGAGGAGAGAAAATACAATTGGAGCCGCTGGGCAGTACATAACGGGAATCCGGACAATGAGTTCACAGGACCTTTTGCTCATTACGGACAGACCTATGACATCGGCTATTATGAATTCTTTTTATTATGCGAATATCTGGGAGCAAAGCCGTTGCCGGTAATGAATGTGGGACTCGCCTGCCAGTTTATGTCCAGTGAGAAAGTAGATATGGAAAGCGTGAAAATGCAGGAATATATTCAGGATGCCCTGGATCTCATTGAATTTGCAAACGGGGATAAGGACAGTGAATGGGGCAGCGTGCGCGTGACCATGGGACATGAAGAACCGTTCGGACTTACCATGCTCGGGATCGGAAATGAACAATGGCAGACGGATGACATTAATTTCTACGGGCGCTATGAAATGTTCCAGCAGGCGATTCATGAAAAATATCCGAAGATGAAGCTGATCGGAACCTCCGGACCGGATGTCTGGGGAGGCGGATATTACCGGGCATGGGATTGGGCAAAGAAGAAAATCAAAGACAATCCTGACTTTATGTACGCCATGGACGAACATTATTATGTGGCGCCGGAATGGCTGTACGACCATGTTCATTTTTATGACGGCTATCAGCGGGATATCAAAGTATTTGCGGGAGAATATGCCTGCCATGTGCCGGGACACGGAGGAAGGCTGAATCACAGTGAAGCCAATACGCTGGAGGCAGCCATCGCGGAGGCTGCATTTTTGACGGGGGTAGAGCGGAATGCCGATGTGGTTACACTGGCAAGTTACGCCCCGCTTCTGGCGCGGATCGGTTACAGTCAGTGGTCGCCGGATCTGATCTGGTTCGACGGTGCTTCCTCTTATTGCACGCCAAGCTATTATGTACAGCAGCTTTTCAGCGTTTACCGGGGAACAAAGACGGTGAATGCGGATTTTGGCTGGAATGAAGAACAGGAAAAGCAGGAGAAGTTGTATGCCGGTGCGGTTACGGATAAAGACGGCAGATTGATCGTAAAACTTGTCAATGCCTCCGATCAGATGCGTACCGTAAAACTTGCATCAGAAGAAAGAAAAGATTCTCCTGAAGAGATAAAACTATCGCAAAAAGAAATAAACACCTCCTCAGAAGGGGGAAAACTTGATTCAAAAGAAATAAAACTTTCGTATCAGGAAATAAAACTTTCCTCAAATGCAAGTTTTGAGAGAAAGACCCTTTCAGGAAATCCGCAGGATTGTAACTGTATCGGAGAAGAGGAACGGATCAGACCGCAAAGCAGTACCGGAACGCTTCAGGACGGCGCTGTTACACTGGAACCGCATAGTTTTTCCGTTTTCATATTCGGAGCGTAAAGGGATGGAAGATTTTAACATTGAAGAAGAATTAAAAAAATTGCCTGCAAGCCCCGGCGTATATCTGATGCATGACGCTACAGAGGAGATCATCTATGTGGGCAAGGCGATCAGCCTGAAAAACCGCGTGCGCCAGTATTTTCAAAGCAGCAGAAAGCGCACGCCGAAGATCGACCAGATGGTGAGCCATATTCAATACTTTGAATATATTGTCACGGATTCGGAACTGGAAGCACTGATACTGGAGTGCAATCTGATCAAGGAACACCGTCCAAAATACAATACGATGCTGAAAGATGACAAGACTTACCCTTATATCAAGGTGACGGAAGGGGAAGCCTATCCCCGGATCCTGTTTTCCAGAGATATGAAGAAGGATAAGTCCAGATATTTCGGTCCCTATACCAGCGCAGGAGCGGTGAAGGATACCATAGAGCTTTTGAGAAAGCTGTATCACATCCGGACATGCAATAAGAGTCTTCCCAGAGATATCGGGGAAGGGCGCGCCTGCCTGAATTATCACATCAAGCAGTGTGATGCCCCCTGCATGGGCTGTATCGGTCAGAAAGAGTACAGAGAGCATGTGGAGCAGGCGGTAAAATTCTTAAACGGGAGTTACGACGATGTCCTGGATATGCTGAAAAAGAAGATGTATGAGGCGTCGGCGGACATGGAATACGAGAGCGCGGCGGAATACCGGGATCTGTTGAACAGCGTGAAAGCGGTAGCGCAAAAACAGAAGATCACCTCCGATGAGGGATTGGATCGGGATATCATTGCCTACGAAGCGGACGGAAACGAAGCTGTCGTGCAGGTATTCTTTATCAGAGGCGGAAAAATGCTGGGAAGAGAGCATTTTTTTGTCAATGTCCGATTAGAGGAGGGGGCGGATCTGTTATCCAGCTTTATGAAGCAATATTATTCTGGAACGCCCTTTGTTCCCAAGGAAATTCTCGTGTCGGAGGATCTTCGGGATCGGGAGCTTCTGGAAGAATATCTGGCAGAGCGGCGGGGAAATAAAGTTTCCATTCTGATCCCCAAAAAAGGACAGAAAGAGAAAATGGTGGAGCTTGCGAAGAAAAATGCAAAAATGGTGCTGGAAGTGGATCGGGATAAGGTAAAACGCGAGGAGGCAAGAACCATCGGCGCCATGCGGGATATCTTTGAATTGCTGGGGATCGAGAGCAAAAACGATTACCGCATTGAGGCTTATGATATATCCAATACCGCCGGATTTCAGTCGGTGGGCTCCATGATCGTCTATGAAAACGGAAAGCCGAAGCGGAACGACTATCGTAAATTCAAGATCAAAACCATAGAGGGACCAAATGATTACGGCAGTATGCATGAAGTGCTGACAAGAAGATTTATGCATGGACTTGCGGAGAAGAATGAGGAACAGGCATTGCGGAAATTTTCCCGCTTTCCGGATCTCATCATGATGGACGGAGGACTGGGACAGGTCAATATCGCCCTTCAGGTACTGGATGAATTGCATATTTCGATTCCGGTCTGCGGCATGGTAAAAGACGACCGGCACCGGACAAGGGCGCTGATCTATCAGGAGACGGAACTGCCCATCGACACTCACTCGGAGAGTTTTAGGCTCATTACCAGAATACAGGATGAAGCGCACCGGTTTGCCATTGAATACCACAAAAGCCTGCGGGGAAAGGCGCAGATCCATTCCATTCTGGAAGAGATCGGAGGCATCGGTCCCGCAAGGAGAAAGGCGCTGATGAAATATTTTGAGGATATCACAAAAATCAGCACAGCTTCCGTGGAGGAACTGGAGAAAGTGCCGTCCATGAATCGGGCGGCAGCCGAGAGCGTGTATCATTTTTTTGAAAATAAGAGAACTTCATAGACTTTTTTGTAAAACTGGTTTATAATGGTGGAGTTTAGAAGCAGTGTAAAAAACAGGAGGAGTATTGTTATATGGCAAGCAGCGTAAGAGTATCAAAATTGATTGAAAACTATGATCTGAAGATCTGTAATCCGCAGATCGATACCGACAAGATCAAAATCACGGTTCCGGATATCAACCGGCCTTCCCTGGAGTGGGTGGGTTATTTTGAGCATTTTGATAACCAGCGTGTACAGATCATGGGATTTACGGAGAATTCCTATGTAGTGCAGATGGATAAAGAGCAGAAATTATTGATCTATGACAAATTGATGCAGGAGAAACCGCCTTGTATCGTATTCTGCAGAGGAATGGAGCCGGATCAGGAACTGGTTGACGCCGGAACGAAATACGGAGTGCCGGTATTGATCACCCAGAAAGCGACATCCAACTTTATGGCGGAGATCATCCGCTGGTTAAATGTCATGCTGGCGCCTTGCATTTCCATTCACGGCGTTCTTGTGGATGTATATGGCGAGGGCGTATTGATCATGGGCGAGAGCGGCATCGGAAAAAGCGAGGCGGCGATCGAATTGATCAAAAGAGGTCATCGTCTTGTCACCGATGATGTGGTGGAACTCCGGAAAGTCAGCGATGAGACTTTAGTGGGTACCGCACCGGACATCACAAGGCATTTTATCGAACTTCGCGGTATCGGGATCATCGATGTGAAGGCATTGTTCGGCGTGGAAAGCGTCAAGGAAACCCAGAATATCGATATGGTCATCAAACTTGAGGAGTGGAATCGTGATAAAGAATACGACCGTTTGGGCTTAAATGAGGAATATACGGAATTTCTGGGAAATAAAGTAGTAAGCTATTCCATTCCGATCCGTCCGGGCAGAAATCTTGCGGTCATCGTGGAAGCGGCCGCGGTCAACCACAGACAGAAGAAGATGGGATATAACGCTGCGCAGGAATTATATCGCCGCGTTCAGGAAAACCTTGGAAAGCCAAGGGAAGAAGACGATTAATAAATACAGGTAAAGAAGGAATTCAGATGATAAAATTCGGAGTAGATGTGGGCGGAACCACAGTGAAGATCGGATTATTTCAGGCAGAGGGAGAATTGCTCCAAAAATATGAGATCCTGACGGATAAAAGTGATGCGGGGGCGCATATCATAGAACAGATCGGGGAGAAAATACGGGATATTCTGACAGAGAGAGGAATGAATCTGAACGATTGCGCAGGCGTGGGCATCGGACTTCCGGGTCCTGTTGATCCGGAGGGAAATATTTTAGGCTGCGTGAATCTCGGCTGGGGAATTTTCAATGTGGAAAAGACAATGAGCGGGCAGCTGTCCGGAACCTATGTGAAAGCGGGAAATGACGCCAATGTGGCGGCTCTCGGCGAACAGACTTACGGCGCTGGAAGAGGCAGGAAAAATCTTGTGATGGTGACTCTCGGAACCGGAGTCGGCGGCGGAATCATATTAGGGGGAAAAATCTTAGAAGGAACAAATGGCGCTGCCGGGGAGATCGGTCATATTCCGGTCAATCCGGAAGAAACGGTGCGCTGCAGCTGCGGAAAATGCGGCTGTCTGGAACAATACGCCAGTGCCACCGGAATTGTCCGTATGGCAAAGACAATGCGGGAAGCCTATCCGGATACCGTCCTTTCAAAAGATGCGGATGCAAAAGACATCTGCGACGGGGCAAAGGCGGGAGATCCGCTGGCAAAAGCTGTGCTCCATGAACTCAGCAGATATCTGGGAACGGCATTGGCAAGCGTTGCCTGCGTACTGAATCCGGAGATCTTCTGTATCGGCGGCGGCGTAAGCCGGGCGGGAGAGATCCTTCTGGAAGAAACAAAACAATACTTTGAGAAAAATGTATTTGCACCTTGTAAGAATGTGGAATTTACCATCGCACAACTGGGAAATGACGCCGGAATCTACGGAGCAGCGGCAATGGTCTAAAAAAGAGAGCGGAGTTTTATTATGCAGGATTTGTTTCAAAAATTGGAGTCGGCGGCAGGAAAGGGAAAGGTGCTCGCGGGAGAACCCATGAGCAGGCATGTGACCTTCCGAACCGGCGGAAATGCGGATTATTATGTAATCGTAAGCGGCAGGGAAGCATTGAAAAAATTATTGAAGCTGGTAAACCAAGAGAAGATCCCCTATTATATCATCGGAAACGGAAGCAATCTGTTGTTTCCGGATGAAGGATACCGGGGCGTCGTTTTGCAGATCGGTCGTTATGAAAACGATCTTCGCGTAGAGGGAAACAGGATTTATGCGGGCTGCGGCGTCTATCTCTCGCAGATCGCAAAGGCGGCGCTGGAAGCCGGTCTTACCGGAATGGAGTTTGCAGCGGGAATCCCGGGAACACTGGGAGGAGCCATCGTCATGAATGCGGGCGCCTACGGCGGTGAAATGAAGGATATCCTGCAGGATGTGACCGTGATGGACAAAAACGGCGGGGAATCTGTGATGACGGCAGAGCAGCTGGAACTGTCTTATCGGCATAGCGTGCTGCCGGAGCGGGAACTGGTGGCAACGGAGGCATGTATCCTCTTAGAACCCGGAAAACCGGAAGAAATCAGGACAAAGATGGAAGAACTCGGGGCGAAACGCAGAGAAAAACAGCCCTTGGAATATCCAAGCGCCGGCAGTACCTTCAAGCGGCCGGAGGGATATTTTGCCGGCAAATTGATTCAGGATGCCGGTTTAAAAGGAATGTCCGTAGGAGGCGCACAGGTATCGGAAAAACACAGCGGCTTTATTATCAATAAAGATCATGCCACAACGGCAGATATCCTGAGCCTTGTAAAAAAAGTGCAGGATGAAGTTTCAAAGCAGTTTGGTGTTTCATTGGAAATGGAAGTTAAGGTGGTAAAATGAGATTTGTGATCGTGACCGGAATGTCGGGTGCAGGAAAAACAACAGCCATGAAAGTGCTGGAGGATGTGGGATATTTCTGCGTGGATAATCTTCCGATCTCTCTGATCCCGAAATTTGCGGAAATGTGGATGCGCTCGTCTTCGGTGGATATGGACAGAGTGGCGCTGGGAGTGGATATCCGAAGCGGAGATGTGAGGGAACTGGAGGAAACTCTGCGAAAGATCCCCCATAAGGAAATCTTATTTATGGACGCCAGCGATGCAAGTCTTGTGAAGCGTTTCAAAGAGACAAGGCGGGCGCATCCACTGGTTGCTCATGGCAGAGTAGATGAGGGAATCAGAAGAGAGCGCAAGCAGCTGGAGTATTTAAAGAAAGAAGCGGATTATATTATTGAGACGGATAAATTATTGACAAGAGAGCTTCGCCAGGAATTGGAGGACATTTTTGTTGAAAATAAGGCGTATAAAAATTTATTCGTGACCGTTCTTTCTTTCGGTTTTAAATACGGGATCCCGTCAGATTCCGATCTGGTATTTGACGTGAGATTTATGCCGAATCCGTATTACGATCCGGCGCTTCGTCCTATGACGGGAAATGACAAAGAAATACAGGAATTTGTCATGAATTCGCCGGTTTCCACGGAATTTATGGATAAATTAGAGGATATGATCCGGTTTTTGATCCCAAACTATATTTCGGAGGGAAAAAACCAGCTGGTCATCAGCGTGGGCTGTACCGGCGGAAAACATCGTTCCGTGACGGTGGCAAACGGTCTGTATGAGCGATTGAAAAAAACAGCGGATTACGGGATTAAAATCATGCACAGGGATATCAGAAAGGAATAGGTTATGTCATTCTCACAGGAAGTCAAAGAAGAATTATCCAGGGTGCTTCCTGCCGCAAGGCATTGTCAGATCGCGGAACTTGCCGCGATCATCAGCATGTGCGGGCGTATTGTGATCTCCGCCAGAGACAGATATTCCCTTAAGATCCATACAGAAAACCCGGGAGTGGCAAAAAGCTATCGGGAGCTTTTATGTCAGGCCTTTCATGTTGCGCCGGAGGTGGCGGTGCGGACAAACCGTTCCGCGCGGACGGGATCGGTCTATACCGTCACGGTCAACGAGCATGATCAGGCGGTACGGATCCTTCAGGCGGTAAAGTTACTGGATGAGAATGAGGAGATCGGGGAAAATCTTTCTATTGTAGATAACGTAGTCATCATGAAGGATTGCTGCAAAAGAGCCTTTCTCCGCGGCGTATTTATGGCATCCGGATCCATCAGCGATCCCGGAAAATCATACCATTTTGAAATTGTATGCGAAACTTGGGAAAAAGCGCAACAATTGTCTGAAATTATTAAAACTTTCAAAATTGACTCGAAAATAGTTGAAAGAAAGAAGCATTTTGTGGTATATATAAAAGAGGGCGAAGGCATCGTCGACATTTTAAATGTGATGCAGGCTCACATTTCCCTTATGAATCTGGAAAATGTCCGGATTTTAAAGGAAATGAGAAACAGTGTCAACAGGCAGGTAAACTGCGAGACAGCGAATTTAACAAAGACCGTCAATGCAGCTTTTAAACAAGGTGAGGACATCCGCTATATTGAAAATACAATCGGTTTGAGCGCATTGCCTGAGGTTTTGCAGGAGGCAGCGAGACTGCGTCTGGAACATCCGGATGCTTCCCTAAAGGAACTTGGTGAGACCATGATGCCGCCGATCGGAAAATCAGGGGTAAACCACAGATTAAAGCGGATCAGGGAAATTGCATTGGAGTTAAGAGGCAAGGAGGATAATGAAAAATGATTAGCAAAGATGTGAAGGTTGAGATTAAAGAAGGCTTAAACGGCGGAACCGTAGCTTTGTTTATCCAGGAGGCAAGTCAGTTTGACAGCTCCATTTATCTTCAGTATGGGAATCGGAAAATCAATGCGAAGAGCATTATGGGTATGATGACATTGAATGTAGCGCAGGGCGAGGAAATCTCGGTATCCGCAGACGGAGCTGATGAGACGAAAGCACTCTCGAGCATTGAAAAATATCTTTGCTGTGCACAGGCATAAGAAAAAGGCCTTTAAACAACAGAAATGACGGAAATAAACTTGGGAAAGCTGCCATAACAGGTGGCTTTTCTTGCTAATATACAGTCGCAGCACTTTCTGTCCCGAAAGTACTGCGGCTGCAAAAAAGGGGAAAGGAGAACTTTATGGCATTTACACATCTCCATGTGCATACGGAATTCAGCTTGTTGGATGGTTCCTGTAAAATTAAGGAACTGGTGGCAAGGGCGAAGGAATTGAATATGGACAGCCTGGCGATCACGGATCACGGAGTCATGTACGGCGCCATCGATTTTTACCGGGCTGCCAGGGAGGCAGGAATCCGACCGATCATAGGCTGCGAGATCTATATGGCACCGGGCTCCCGGTTTGACCGGGAAATCGGTCAGAATGAAGACCGCTATTATCATCTGATCCTGCTTGCGGAAAATGACAAAGGTTATCATAACCTGATGAAAATTGTCTCCAAGGGATTTACGGAAGGATATTATTATAAACCGAGAGTGGATTATGAGGTTCTCAGAGAATATTCGGAGGGAATCATCTGTCTCAGCGCCTGTATAGCCGGAGAAGTACAGCGGGCATTGGCGAGAGATGACTATCAGGAAGCCTGCGCCGCGGCATTGCGTCATGAAGAAATCTTCGGAAAAGGAAATTACTTCCTGGAATTGCAGGATCATGGACTTCCTGTACAAAAAAAAGTCAATATGGGTCTGATCCGGATGAGTAAAGAACTGGGAATCGGTCTTGTCGCCACAAATGATGTACATTATATTTATGATAAAGACTGGGAAGCCCATGATATTCTGATCTGTATTCAGACGGGAAAAAAAGTGTCTGATGAAAACCGGATGCGTTATGAGGGCGGTCAGTTCTATTTAAAATCCGAGGAGGAAATGAGAGCCTTATTTCCTTATGCGCAGGAAGCGCTGGACAATACTGCGAAAATTGCCGCCCGCTGCAATGTGGAGATCGAATTCGGCGTGAGAAAACTTCCAAAATATCAGGTTCCGAAAGAATATTGGGAATCCGGGGACAGAGAGGGAGAGGCCTCATGGAATTATCTGAAGGATTTATGTTATAAAGGTCTGGAGAAACGCTATCAGCCAGTGACGGAGGAATTGAGAGAGCGTCTGGATTACGAATTGTCAGTCATCCGGAACATGGGATTTATTGATTATTTCTTGATCGTCTGGGATTTTATCAATTTTGCGAAGACAAACGGGATTATGGTGGGACCGGGCAGAGGTTCGGCTGCAGGAAGTATTGTCGCATATACGCTGGCAATCACTGATATCGATCCCATAAAATATAATCTCCTTTTTGAGCGCTTTTTGAATCCGGAGCGGGTGAGCATGCCCGATATCGATGTGGATTTCTGCTATGAGAGGCGCGGGGAAGTTATCGATTATGTGGTGCGAAAATATGGAAAAGAAAATGTGGCGCAGATCGTTACCTTCGGAACGCTGGCGGCAAGAGGTGTGATACGGGACGTGGGACGTGTGCTGGATATGCCGTACGCCCTGTGTGATTCCATTTCTAAAATGATCCCGAAGGAATTGAATATCACCATCGATAAAGCGCTTGTCATGAATCCTTTATTAAAGAAGGAATACGATGAAAAACAGGAAGTACGCTATCTGATCGATATGTCAAGACGGCTGGAGGGACTTCCGAGACACACCTCCATGCATGCGGCCGGCGTGCTGATCAGTCAGAAAGCAGTAGATGAATTCGTACCGCTGTCCCGTTCCTCCGACGGAACCATCACAACACAGTACATTATGACGACGCTGGAAGAACTGGGACTGTTGAAAATGGATTTTCTGGGGCTTCGAACCCTGACGGTGATACAGGATGCAGTGCGCCTGATAAAGGAAAATCAGGGAAAGGAACCGGATCTTAACAAGATCGATTACAACGATCGCGCCGTATATGATTACATCAGCACCGGCAAAACCGACGGGATATTCCAGATCGAAAGTTCCGGTATGAAGAGTTTTATGAAAGAGTTAAAACCGGAAAGTCTGGAAGATATCGTCGCCGGAATCGCGCTGTATCGTCCGGGTCCCATGGATTTTATCCCGAAATATTTAAAGGGAAAAAATGATAAATCTTCGATTACTTATGATTGCCCGCAATTAAAACCGATCCTTGAAAATACCCATGGTTGTATTGTCTATCAGGAGCAGGTTATGCAGATCGTACAAAGCCTCGCCGGTTATACGCTGGGGCGAAGCGATCTGCTCCGGCGCGCTATGTCCAAGAAAAAACAGGCGGTGATGGAAAAAGAACGGCAGAGCTTTGTATACGGAAATGAAGAGGAAAGCGTGGACGGCTGCATCAAACGGGGAATTGATGAGAAAACCGCGAATAAAATCTACGATGAGATGATTGATTTCGCAAAATACGCCTTCAATAAATCCCATGCGGCGGCGTACGGCGTCGTATCCTACCAGACCGCTTATTTAAAATATTATTATCCGGTAGAATTCATGGCGTCCTTAATGACCAGCGTCATCGAAAATTCCACAAAAGTGGCGGAATATGCGGTTACCTGCAAAAACATGGGGATTGAACTGCAGCCGCCGGATATCAATGAAAGCGAGCGCAACTTTGCGGCAAGAGGAAAAGCTATCCGTTACGGATTGTCCGCTTTAAAGAGCATCGGAAAAAATGTGGTGGATTTGATCGTGGAGGAGCGGAAACAAAACGGAAAATTTACCGCGCTTCAGGAATTTCTTGAGCGCATGAACGGCAAAGATATGAGCAAGCGTATCGTAGAGAGCCTGATCAAAGCCGGAGCTCTGGATTGCTTTGAGGGCAACCGAAAGCAAAAAATGGTGGTGTTCGAGGATATGATGGATGATATCAACCAGTCCAGAAAAAAGACCATGGCAGGGCAGATGTCCCTGTTTGACATTGTTCCGGATGAGGTAAAGTCAGATTTTAAGGTAAAATTTCCAGATGTGTCTGAATATTCAAGAGAAGAACTGCTGGCTTTTGAGAAAGAAGTCGTGGGACTCTACATCAGCGGTCATCCGCTGGAGGAATATGAGAAAAAATGGCGAAAACATATTACCCGGACGACGAAAGACTTCTTATTAAATGAGGAAGGAGAAACAGCAGTGAAAGACGGCGACCGGGAGGTGATCGGAGGAATCATCTCGGCAGTCACGATCAAGATCACAAAGACAAATCAGGTAATGGCGTTTATGACGGTGGAAGATCTGTATGGCGCCGTCGAAGTGCTTGTATTTCCTAAAATGTATGAAAAATACAGACATCTTATCGAAGAAGACCGGAAAGTCTTTGTCAGCGGACGGGTGACGGGAAATGATGACGAGGACGCCAAGCTGATCTGCGATACGGTGCAGGATTTCTCGGAAATATCGTCGGAGTTGTGGATACAATTCCAAAATAAAGAAGAATATGAGAAAATGGAAGGACAATTGATGGACGAGCTGAAGAAATCGAAAGGCAGGGATCGGGTTGTCATCTACCTGCGGGAAGAAAAGGCGAAGAAAAAACTGGGAGTCAGCTGTCAGGTGCAGGCGGATGAACAATTGTCTGAACATTTAAAACAGATTTTCGGAGAAAAAAATGTAGCGGTGGTGGACTGAGATGACGCAACGGTCGTGAGATTAACGGCATACCACATAAAAAAACAGTTGAAATACTCGGTATTTCGTATTATACTCGTTAACAGAGATAGGTTGCAGATCATTCTGCAAATGCGCGGTCTATGTACAGGAACGAATGAAAGAAATATGGAGGAAACATAGATCAAAACAGATTAAAACCGAACAGGTCAGGAGGACATCATAATATGGCAAAGCAAATGGAAACAATCGGAGTATTGACAAGCGGAGGTGACGCACCGGGAATGAACGCTGCCATTCGTGCAGTTGTGCGTTCCGCATTGGCAAAGGGATTGAATGTAAAGGGAATATACAGAGGATATCAAGGATTGCTTGAGGAAGAGATTGAAGATATGAATGCTCACAGCGTTTCGGATATCATTCAGTTGGGCGGAACGATTCTCGGAACAGCCCGGTGTGAGGAATTCCGGACGGAAGAAGGACAGAAGAAAGCAGCTGATATCTGCAAGAAATATAATATCGACGGACTTGTGGTCATCGGAGGAGACGGATCCTTCAGAGGAGCGCAGGCTCTGGCGCATCTGGGGATCAATACCATAGGTGTTCCGGGAACGATTGACCTTGATATTGCATGTACGGATTATACCATAGGCTTTGATACCGCTGTAAATACAGCCATGGAGGCAATCGATAAAGTGCGTGATACATCCACGTCTCATGAGCGGTGCAGTATCATTGAGGTAATGGGACGCCATGCAGGATATATCGCATTGTGGTGCGGTATCGCAAACGGAGCGGAGGATATCCTGCTTCCGGAACGTTACGGTTACGATGAGCAGAAGATCGTCAATCATATCATTCAGTCCAGAAAGAAAGGCAAGAAACATCACTTGATTATCAATGCGGAAGGAATCGGTCATTCGGCTTCCATGGCAAAGAGAATCGAGGCGGCAACCGGAATGGAGACAAGAGCGACAATCCTCGGTCACATGCAGCGCGGCGGTTCTCCGACCTGTAAGGACAGAATGTATGCGTCCATTATGGGCGCGATTGCGGTTGATCTTCTCTGTGAGGGCAAGAGCAATCGTGTGGTAGCCTACAAGGGCGGCGACTATGTGGATTTTGAGATTGATGAGGCATTGGCGATGACCAAGGATATTCCGGATTATCAGTACGACATCAGTAAGATCCTGTCGAGATAATTTGAGAAAGCAAACGTATGTCGAGGTAAGACGGGATGTATATCAGTTCAGCATCAAACCAGCATATTAAGGATCTTTGCAGACTTCAGACGAAAAGTTCCGCCCGCAGAAAGGAAAAACTCTTTGTAACGGAGGGAATCAAGATGTACCGGGAGATCCCCGAAGAGGATCTGGTGAATACATATGTTTCCGAAACCTTTCTGAAAGAACATGAAGATCAGCTGAGAGGAAATTATATTGTCGTAAAAGACGGAATATTCAGAGAATTCAGCGATACGGTGACACCTCAGGGAATTGTGTCAATTGTCAGACAAAAAGAACATCAATTACATACAATTCTGAAAAAAAACTGCAGACAGCGCTTTTTATTGTTGGAATCCCTGCAGGATCCGGGAAATCTGGGAACCATAATGAGAACGGCGGAAGGCGCGGGAATGACAGCGGTCATCATGAATAAGACCACCGTAGACCTGTTTAATCCGAAAGTGATCCGGTCTACCATGGGTTCCATTTTCAGAGTGCCCTTTTTGATCTGCGATGATCTGGAAGATCCGATCCGGGAATTACAGAAGAACGGCGTGACGATTTACGGAGCGCATCTTCGTGGGGAAAGATTTTATCATGAAGAATCCTATGAGGGCTCTGTGGGAATCCTGATCGGCAATGAATCCAAGGGACTTTCCGAAGAAATTACCCGCATGGCGGACAAGCTGATTAAGATTCCGATGGAGGGAAAACTGGAATCGCTGAATGCAGCGGTTTCAGCGGCGATTCTGATGTATCGCGCAAAAACTTCGTGAATATTTTTCAAAATCGGAGGAGGATCTCTGTCGAAAAAAAGAGGTTGACAAATAAAAAAATATCTGTTATCATGCTCCATACAACTTGCAAAGTTATTTAACAGAAGCGTAATAAAGACAGAAAATATGTCTGATTACGTGCTGGAAACAGCGGATTGGAGGACTTTATGAAGGCTATTAAGCACGATAAGGCAGTTGTGATCGCAGCGATTTTTGGCGGTGCGGTTTTGGCAGCAGCCGGACTTGTTGTCAGTGGCTTAAACAAAAGTGAGAAAAAAGCGGTTGAAGCAAATGTTGAATCGTTTGATGTAGTTGATTCTGAGGGAATGGAAAACCTGTTATCACTCGATAAGATGGATCAGACTATGGTTGGAGCTACCTTGGGTGAATTTTACGGAGATCGTCAGATGCCGTCGGAGGATACCCTGGCAGAGGAGCCGGCAACAGAGGAAGTAACAGTAGAGGACAAAGAACAGAAAAGTGAACCGGAGACAGAGCCGGTGAGCGCATACGACGGACAGTTTCTGGCAAATGTGGAAGAATACTTAAATGTCCGGAGTGAAGGAAATGAAGACGCAGAGATTGTGGGAAAGATATATGCAGGATCAGGCGGAATCGTTCTGGAAAAGGGAGCGGAGTGGTCGAAGATCCAGTCGGGCAATGTGACCGGATATATCTGCAATCAATATGCATGGTTTGATAAGGATATGGAATCAAGTGTACCGTATGTGTGTCCATTGATCGCAACGAGTACCACAGATAACCTTCGGTTGAGAACCGGCGCGGGAACGGATTATTCCATCAGTGAGGTTATTGATGCCGGAACCCGTATGGTAGTGATCGAGGATGCCGGAGACTGGTATGCAGTCAGATATCAGGGGCAGATTCTTTTTACTTCAAAAGAATTCGTAACTGTAGGTTATGAAGTTGGCGTGGGAATCAGCATAGAAGAGGAACAGGCCGCGATTGCAGCAGAGGAAGCGAGAATTGCTGAGGAAGAAGCAGCAAAGGCGGAAGAAGAGGCAAAGAGAGCAGCCGAGGAGCAGGAAGAAGCCGAGGAAGCGGCAAGAGAAGCTGCGCAGGCTGAAAGCGTTGAGACGGAATATACGGATGCTTATAGCATGTCCACGGATGATACATATCTGCTGGCGTGCCTCGTTATGGCGGAAGCCGGCGGCGAGTGCTATGAAGGCAAGCTGGCGGTTGCCAATATTGTATTGAACCGTTTGAATGGCGGAAGTTATGGAAGCAGCATCCATGATGTGATCTACGCCAGAGGGCAGTTTTCGGTGGTCAGAAACGGCGCTTTAAACAGAGCGTTGAACAACGGACCGAATGAAGGCTCAATCCAGGCGGCAAATGAAGCGCTGGCCGGCGTGAACAATGTACCGGGGTATACCTCGTTTTGTATGGAATCCTGCGCGAATTACGGAAATTACAACGCATACTCCCTGATTGGAAATCAGGTATTTTACAGATAGTTAGGAAATGTTAGTCAGATTAATTGCTAACAGTTCCTTACTCTTCACAATAATGAGAAAGTAATAAGAAGTGCAAGTTGACAGAATTGATCCCCTGCCGGAGACGGCGGGGGATTTGTTGTTATTCACAGTAATGAGAATTTTTTAAATTTTTATAAAACCAACTTGTTTGACCTTGAAAGTCTTGACGAAATATTGTATCATTAGTGCAAGCAAAAAATAATTTTGCCAAGACTGGATAAAATAACAGGGAGGTGAAAGAAAATGGGATATGCGTATTTTTGGTTGGTGCTGTTCATTTTTTTTCTGGTTTTTGAGATTATCACCCTTGGTCTTACAACGATCTGGTTTGCCGGAGGCGCGTTTATTTCTTTCTGGCTGGCGTATTTCGGCGTGGGTTTCCACATTCAGCTATTGGTGTTTGCCGTGGTTTCGGGAGTGCTTGTATTTACGACAAGACCCCTTGCAGTCAAATACGTTAATAAGAAGAATGTGCGTACGAACGTCGATGACCTGGTGGGAAGAACGGTGAAGGTTTCAGAGACGATCGATAATATCAATCAGACCGGTCATGTGGTGATCAATGGCGTGGACTGGATGGCGAGATCCCGGCAGGAGGGCATGGTGATCCAGAAAGATACGATGGTTACGATAACGGAGATTACCGGAGTGAAAGTGATCGTTCAGCCTGTGGGGATACTCAAAACAGCGCAGGGAACGGAGCATTAATGAGCCGGATAGTAAATTGCTAAAAAATGGAGGACTGGAATATGGAAATGGAATTAATTGTAACTTTGCTGATCGTTATTGTGGTTGTATTTGCCAGCTGCATAAAGATCGTACCTCAGGCGCAGGCGTTTGTAATAGAGCGTCTGGGAGGCTATAAGGAGACATGGTCGGTAGGATTGCATTTTAAGATGCCGATCATTGACCGGGTGGCGCGGAAAGTCAGCTTAAAAGAGCAGGTAGCGGATTTCCCGCCGCAGCCGGTGATCACGAAGGATAATGTAACAATGCGGATCGATACGATCATTTATTTTCAGATCACAGATCCGAAGCTATATGCATACGGTGTGGAGAGTCCGATCATGGCAATCGAGAATCTGACGGCGACTACGCTTCGTAATGTCATCGGTGATCTTGAACTTGATGAAACCCTGACATCAAGAGAGACAATCAATACGAAGATGCGTTCCGATATCGATCTGGCAACGGATCCATGGGGAATCAAGGTCAATCGTGTGGAACTTAAGAACATCATTCCGCCGGCAGCCATTCAGGACGCCATGGAAAAGCAGATGAAGGCGGAACGTGAGCGAAGAGAGGCGATTCTTATTGCGGAAGGTGAAAAGAAGTCCACGATCCTTGTAGCGGAAGGTAAGAAACAATCCGCAATTCTTGCGGCAGAGGCAGATAAGCAGGCGCAGATCCTCAGAGCGGAAGCGCAGAAGGAATCCGCAGTTTTGCAGGCGCAAGGTGAGGCGCAGGCTATTTTAAATATCCAGCAGGCGAAAGCAGACGGTATCCGTTTTATCAAGGAAGCCGGCGCCGATGATGCGGTGATTCAGCTTCAAAGCCTTGAGGCGTTTGCGAAAGCGGCAGACGGTCAGGCAACGAAGATCATCATTCCGTCGGATATTCAGGGACTGGCAGGAGCAGTGAAATCCATTGCGGAAGTGGCAAAGGATTGATGGAAGAACAGACTAGTACAGCGTAAATTAAGAAACGCTGTACTAGTACATCGTAAATTAATTATCTGGCACATTCACTTGTCTGATTGCACATACACTGCTTCACCCTCAATCAGCGGTGCCCACACCGCCTCATTCGGTTTCATTGTGTATGCACAATCATTCTGCGTAAATGTACCGGCAATTAAATTTACGATGTACT
>CADBTR010000072.1 GCA_902797675.1 uncultured Lachnospiraceae bacterium | reverse complement strand
GTAGTGGGCTACGGCGAGGCTTTTGGAAGACGTGAATCGCGTGCCAGGCGGTGCAAAATGTTCAAGTTATTTATCAACAGTTCCTTAGAAGCCGGATCGAAACGATTATTTCAGAGGGGAGCGTAACCGGAATGAAAGAAAAGCTGAATTGTTTTATGTCAGGGGCTGTGCGGATCACCATATCGGGGAGTGGAAAAGACCGGTTTGTGAATCTTTGTAAAAACAGCGGAATTTATACATGGGATATCCGAAATGAAGAATCCTACTCTTTATGCTTAAGATTGCCCGATTTTTACCGTTTGCCCGGAATCAGGCGAAAAACCGGCGGGCACATGAAAATACTGGAAAAATACGGACTGCCCTTTCTACTTTGGCAATACCGCAAACGTACCATGTTTCTTTTGGGTTTGATCACTTCTTTTGTTATGATTTTTTTTCTCTCCCGTTATATATGGGCTCTGCAGGTGGATGGGAATTATTATCATTCACGGGAGGAGATTTTAAAATACTTAGAGAGCAGAAAAATTACACAGGGAATCCGAAAGTGTGACGTTGATTGTGAAAAACTGGAAGCGGAGCTTCGGGATCATTATTTTGACATCACATGGGTTTCGGCGGAAATTTCCGGAACCAGACTTTTTATTCATATCAAGGAAAATGAAACGGCGCATTTGCAGAAGGAGGAGACCGGGGGAGATTCTCCGGAGAATGTGATCGCGAAAAAGGATGCGATACTTACCGATGTGGTAGTCAGAAGCGGTACGCCGGTTGTGGCAAAGGGCGCTGAGGTAAAAACAGGGGATCTGCTGGTACTTGGAAGCTATGATATTAAAAATGACGAGGGAGAGGTGGTAAGAACCCAATATCTGAAAGCGGATGCGGATATTTATGGAAAAACGGAATATCCATATGAGGAATCCATTCCTATGGATTATACCGTAAAAACATATGGAACGAAAAAAAAATGCCGGTACGGACTACGGTTTGAGGATCTGTTTTTCAACCGGAAAGGAGATCAGAGGCAGAAAAATACCGAGGAAATTACCGAGGAACAGCAGCTTTCCTTGTACGGGGATTTTTATCTGCCGGTTTATCTCACAAAAACTGATATAAGATCTTATGAGGAAAAACAGAAAACATATACGGAATCGGAGGCAAAGAAGTTAAGTGAAGAAAAATTATCATATTTTCTTTCAAAATTACAAAAAAATACTGTTCAAATTATGGAAAAAGATGTTACAATAGAGATTGTCGGCAATCAATGCCGTAGCAGCGGAAAGATCACTGCTATCGAAAAAATCGGGCAGTCTGTGGTGGTCGTTTCGTCAGATCAGAATGGAGCCAGATAATAAACGATCGTTATTAGAGGAGCCAGATACCGTTCGAGGCTGCAAAGCAGGCGAGATTACGGGATCGGCATCCGACCGGACTGTTATTAGAGGAGAAGAAACAGAATATGAGTGAAATAGGAAAAATATCAGATTTGTCGGCGGAAACTGCAGCCAATATTTTCGGGCAGTTTGACGAATTTGCAAAAAAAATAGAGAAGACGCTGCATGTATCCTTTGTTTACCGGGATAATGAGCTGAAAATCGTCGGGGAGCCGGTGATGGTGCGCAGAGCGTCGGAAGTGATAAAGACACTGGCGGCTTTATCTGTCAAAGGAAATCAGATCACGGAACAGAATGTGGATTACGCGCTGTCCCTTACGTTTACGGATCAGGCGCAGGATATGATCGGACTGGAGGATTCCGTGATCTGCAGAACCATAAGCGGAAAGCCGGTCAAACCAAAGACACTGGGTCAGAAAGCGTATATTGATAATATCAGAAAGAATACGATCTGTTTTGGATTGGGACCTGCGGGAACCGGAAAAACGTATCTTGCGATGGCGATGGCCATCGCGGCATTCAAAAATGATGAGGTGAGCAGGATCATTCTCACAAGACCTGCGATCGAGGCGGGAGAAAATCTGGGATTTCTGCCGGGAGATCTGCAAAGCAAGGTAGAGCCGTACCTTCGTCCGCTTTACGATGCGATCTATCAGATCATGGGCGCCGACGGTTATCTGCACAATGCGGAAAAAGGTCTGATTGAAGTGGCACCTTTAGCTTATATGCGCGGACGGACATTGGACAACTCGTTTATTATATTGGACGAGGCACAAAATACAACGCCGGCTCAGATGAAGATGTTTCTTACGAGAATCGGTTTCGGTTCCAAAGTTGTGATCACCGGAGATCTGACGCAGAAAGACCTTCCCAAAGGGGCAGTTTCGGGACTGGATACCGCGATCCGTGTTTTGCAGGGGATCGACGATATCGCAATCAACCGTCTGACAAGTCAGGATGTGGTACGTCACCCGCTGGTACAACGAATCGTAAAGGCTTATGAAGAATATGAAAGCAAAAAGGAAAAGAACAAGTCTTATGCTTCCGGGAGGGAAAAGAGGAATTGAGTATGTTTGAGAAACTAAAAAAAACGGAAGGTAAAAAAATATTCGCCTATCTGTATATGGAGCTGTTGACTGTTTTGATCTGTTATACAGGCTCTAAAATCTATAAATCGGATGATGCTATCTGGCCGAGAGAACGTTACATTATCGTAGCGACCATGGTGATTTGTTTTACCTTTGTGCTGGTGCGGCTGTATCTGGAGAAACATATGAGCATTGCTAAGGCAGCCGGTCTTTATCATGTCATTTTGCTGGGAACCATGGGAATCATGATGTTTCCGCTGGATTATTATGAATTGCGTCCGCTTTATGTGATTCCTATGGTCATGGTTCTATTCACGGATTTAAGCTTCGGACTTTTAACCGGAATTGCGGTTGTGGTATCCACCTATATCATGGTTTTTACAAATCTTGCGGAATTTATGTATGTGGCGTTGATCGTGATGGTACTTGGCTGTATCAGTGCCTCGGTGATTTCTGATTTAAAGAAATTTCTTTTCACATCAGTTATTTTCTGGGCAGGTAGCTTTTACCTTTGCGGATTGTATCGTTATTTTGCGCTGGACGCCACCTATGAAAAGTTTCAGTACCGTTTTGGAGCCATCGGGCTTATGGTGGCAGTGGCAACTTCGGTTGTCATCTTTGTCATAAAATATTGGGTATTTTTTATCCGGCTTCATATGTTTGAGGGAGAGAATTCCATTCCTATGCGGGATATGAAGGAAAAATCCTTATCTCTTTATTACCGGAGCGTGGAGGTCGGGGAACTGGCAAGATCGGCAGCCACAGCCATCGGCGCTGATGTTCGTTTATCTTACGTGGCGGGATTATTGCATGATCTCGGAAAATTAGGCGGCTCTGATGATCTGAAAACATGCCTTAAAGTGGCTAATGAATACGGAATCCCCAGAAATGTAAAAGCAATTATGGTAGAATGCAGCGGAAAATACAGAAAGCCTCAGACGAGGGAAGCTGCGATCGTGATGCTTGCCGCATCGACGGTGGCTGCTGTGGAATATTTGCGAAACGAGGGAAAAACGGTATCCGAAGACAAGATTATAGAAAATGTGTTTGCTGCGCGGGTAAATAACGGCAGCTTAAGCAGCAGCGGATTGAATCTGAAAGAGTTATATCTGATCGAACGGGTGTTCCGGAATAAATATCAAAAGGGATAATAAGTTATATTTAATTATAGGAGTTCATTAGGATGAGCGTACAATATGAAAAAGAAGTAGAATATAAATTTGATTTTGAGGAAGAAGAAGTGCTTGCAATGGTCATTGAGGCTTGTCTTGATTATGTGAGCTGTCCTTATGAGAGTACGGTATCCGTCACTCTGGTGGATTCGGAAACCATTCATCAATTAAACAAAGAATACAGGGAAATTGACAGACCTACCGATGTCCTGTCTTTCCCGATGATCGATTATGCGACGCCGGGGGATTTTTCATTTCTGGAAGATGAGGGGGCGGAAACAGACTATTTTGATCCCGAGAGCGGTGAATTACTGCTGGGAGATATTATTCTGTCTGTGGACAGAATACTGGAACAGGCAGAAGAATACGGGCATTCCGTGAAAAGGGAATTTGCCTTTCTCACAGCCCACAGTATGTTTCATCTGTTTGGTTATGACCATATGGAAGAAGAGGAACGTAAGGAAATGGAACGCATGCAGCGGGAAGTACTTGAGAGTATAGGGATTTGCAGGTAAAGAGGTACAAGGAGCAAAAAATGTCTACCACTAAGAAAAATTTTATTGTTCAGGGAAGTATTTTGGCGGCGGCAGGGATCCTTGTCCGCATCATCGGACTGGTCTATCGTATTCCTCTTAACAATATATTGGGAAATTCCGGAATTTCCGCCTATTCAACCGCATACGATGTCTATTCGCTTTTTCTTTTGATCTCATCTTTAAGCCTGCCGTTAGCAGTATCAAAGATCGTATCTGCGAGAATGGCAAAAAAAGAATATCGCAATGTGGCAAGAGCCTTTGCCGGCTCTATGCTTTTAGCAGCTGTGACAGGACTGATTGTGGGACTCGGTGTTTATTTCGGAGCGGAAAAACTGGCAAGAATCTGGAAATTTCCTTCCGCAGCCATTGCCATCAAAGTTCTTGCGCCGACACTTTTCGTCATGTGTATTCTGGGAGTTTTTCGCGGATTCTTTCAGGGATTGGGAACGATGATTCCCACTGCCGTATCCCAGATCTTTGAACAGATCGTGAATGCGGTTGTCAGCATTGCTGCCGCCATGTATTTGTATAAAGCCGGTGAAAAAGTCGGAAAAGCAGCAGCTTACAGCGCGGCGGGAGGAACACTCGGCACCGCCTGCGGAGCAATGACTGCATTGTTATTAATGATTTTTTTATATGTCATATACAGAGAACCCTTCCACCGCATGATGAAAAAAGATCGTCACAGGGAAATGGAGAGTTACGGGGAACTCGGAAAAATCCTTGCCATGACGATTTTTCCGGTGCTTTTGAGCACGACCATCTACAATTTCAGCAGTATCATTGACAGCGGGATTTTCGGAAATATCATGTATCATGTATTCCATTTGAAAGAGGATGATTACAGCGGATATTGGGGCATATACAGCAACAAATACCGTCTGCTGACAACGGCGCCCATTGCCATCGCATCCTCTTTTTCCTCGGCGATGATCCCCAGTCTTATCACCTCTCTGGTGTCCGGAAAATACAAGGAATTGAGAGGAAAAGTAGATTCCACCATACGGTTGAATATGATCATTGCCATTCCTTGCGGAGTGGGGCTCTCTGTTCTTGCAGAGCCGATCATCGGGGTGCTGTTTCCGGATCCGGATCTTTTTAAAGAGTGCGTTTTGCTCATGAGATTGTCTGTTTTCTCGGTAGTCGTATTTTCACTTTCTACGATCACGAATTCCATCTTGCAGGGAATTGACAGAATGAGCGTGCCGGTGATTCATTCGGCGATATCGCTGGGATTGCATATATTCGTTATCGCATTCCTGCTCATTGTATGCAAATGGAATGTATACGGAGTGGCGCTTTCGGATATTATATTCGGGCTTGTGGTATGTATCCTGAATGCAGGAGCGATCAGGAAATATCTGAAGTATCGTCAGGAAATAAAGAGAACATTTGTCCTTCCTGCATTGGCAGCTGCGATCATGGGCGCCGGCTGCTATGGCTGTTATCAATTGTTTTTATTTGCGGGGATGGGGATTTCCCTTGTATTGTCGATTATTTTTGCGATAGTTTTATATGCGGTGCTTCTTTTTGTATTCCGGGTGATCAGTGAGGAGGAATTGCGGATGATACCGAAAGGATATAAGCTGGTTCCGATTGTCAGGAAATTAGGATTATTAAAGGATTCTGATGAATAAAATAAGCTCATTTGGAAAATACTTCATATAAAATCTTTTTTATAAGGAGTATCATATGAGCAAGGATATCAAAAAACAATTAGTTGTCTTATTTGTAATGACAGGTCTGCTTATGGTATTGTTTTCCCTAGGCCTGTTGATAGCCGGAAATTCTAAGAAAGAGACTGTCTTAACAAAGGCAGCCGAGACGTTGCCGGTTGGGGAAACAACGGAGGAACTTGTGGGGCGTAACACGGAATATGTGATGGAGGTGCACGATTTAGACAGCGATAAAGTGACTGTACGGCAGAAATCATTACCGGTGGAGCTTATCGGACTGTCAAGGGAGGATCTGCTCAATTATATCAGCAATCACAAGGAGCAGTTTCAGGAAAAGGGAGAGGAGATACGTAATATTTCCATGATTTCTTTTAACGGGGATGAACTTGTTTTGCGAAAAGATGTCACGGAGAGTGTTGCAATCAGCGAGACAGTGAGAAAATCGGAGGAGGAGCCGGTGTATCACTATTATCTGATGCTGGAAGACGGGGTTTTGGTCGTTTATAAAAAAGATAAAACCACCATTTTTCTGGAAACGGGAATCGAAGTGGAGAACCTGGATGAAGATGAGAGAGCACGGTTGAATCAGGGGATCGGAATTACGAATATCAGTGAATTATACCGTTATTTAGAAGGATATACAAGTTAGGAGTCGATTATGAAACTTATTGTCGTAGGAGCCGGAGCTTCGGGGATGACAGCTGCCATAGAGGCTGCAAAAGCGGGAATATCGGTTACTGTTCTGGAAGGAAAAGAAAAAGCGGGAAAAAAGTTATATGCTACGGGAAACGGAAAATGTAATTTTACAAACCGCAATATGGAATCGTCATTTTATTATACTTCCGCTCCGGATAAAGGCTTGATTGAAAATACCCTGAAAACCTTCGGCTTTGAGCAGGCAATTCATTTCTTTTCGGAAAACGGGATTCTTGCAAAGGAGCGGGCAGGCTATTATTATCCGTCTTCGGGGCAGGCATCTTCCGTAGTGAGGGCATTAGAGCGAAGGGTGTGTGAACTTGGCGGTGAGATTGTCTGCGATACGGAAGTTACCGGTATCAAAACGAGGAAAAAAGGTTTTGAAGTGACGGCGATACATTCCATCAAGCAGGATCGGAAGGTTCAAAAGACGGAGCAAAAGAGTTATGATTGTGATCTCATTGTTCTGGCGGCAGGAACAAGGGCAGGAGGATTTGGCTGTGAGGTGACGGGCTTTGATCTGGCAAAGTCTTTGGGACACCGGATCATTCCGGTCACGCCGGCATTGACGGGACTGATCTGCAAGGAAAAGAAATTTTTCCAAAAAACCGCAGGGATACGGATTGATGCCCTGCTGACGTTAAAGGGTGATTCCGGAGAGGAACTTGGCACCGAAAGGGGCGAATTGCAATTTGCAGAATACGGAATATCCGGAATTGCGGTATTTCAGTTTTCCAGGATGGCAGCAGACGGGATGCGAAAAAAAAGAAAGATGTCGGTAAAGATTCATTTTCTTCCTGACCTGGAGAAAATAAAAATAAAAGACTTTTATGAAACAAACCGGAGCACCGGATTATCTGTTTCGGAATTGTTATCCGGAATTTATCCGGAAAAACTGGTACATGCCGTATTGGAATCAGGTCATGATCCGGACAGACCGGTAAAAAAAACAACATGGGAAGAATTTTGGAAGCTGTGTGAAAGATTGACAAAGCCGGAATTTCAGATCGAGGGAGTGCGGGATATGAAAAATGCTCAGGTTCTTGCCGGCGGCGTGGATCTATCGGAAATCAGGGAGGATTTTTCTACCAGACTGACAAAGGGATGTTATCTTACGGGAGAATTGCTGGACGTGGACGGGAAATGCGGCGGTTATAACCTGCAATTTGCCTGGGCCAGCGGTTATCTGGCAGGAAAAAGTATTGCAAAATTGACACAGAGGTAATATTATGAAATGCATAAGAATAAATCAGATAAAGCTTCCTCTTACGCATAGTCCGGAGGAATTAGAAGAAAAGATTCTTGAGAGTCTGCGGATTAAAAAAGAAAATCTGTCTCATTATACGATCGTAAAACAATCGACAGATGCAAGAGAGAAAAGAAATATCAGGTATGTTTATACGGTCGATGTCTATTTACATAATTATAAAAAAGTGAGTAAAAAGATACTGGGGACGAAAGCAGAACTTATCACTCCCGTAATCTATGATTATATTCCGGCGGGAGAAAGAGAAATGCAGCATCGCCCGGTTATTGTCGGTATGGGACCGGCAGGCTTGTTCTGCGCCTATTATCTGGCTAAATTCGGGTATCGCCCCATTGTGCTGGAGCGGGGTGAATCTGTGGACGACAGAACGGAAACCGTGAACGGATTCTGGAAGGGGGAACCGCTTAATCCGGAATCTAATGTACAGTTCGGCGAGGGCGGCGCAGGTACCTTTTCCGACGGAAAGCTGAATACACTGGTAAAAGATAAAAACGGCAGAAACCGGGAGGTTTTGGAGCGATTTATTCAATTCGGAGCAAAAGAAGAAATCCGGTATCGGAATAAACCCCATATCGGTACCGATGTTTTGAAAAAAATCGTGAAAAATATGCGGAATGAGATTTGTTCTTTCGGAGGTGAAGTTCGCTTCGGAGCAAAAGTTACGGATATTTTAATTGAAAAAGCAAAAGATGGTACAGGCAGGATCCGGGGAGTGACGATAAATGAAACAGAGACTCTGGAAACGGAGGTTTTGGTTCTTGCCATCGGACACAGCGCCAGAGATACCTTTGAATTGCTGGAAAAACGGGGCGTTGTTATGACGCCTAAGGCGTTTGCCGTAGGACTTCGGGTGGAGCATTCCCAGTCCATGATCAACCGGCTTATGTACGGGACTGATGTTCATGAGATTCTGGAAGCTGCGGATTATAAAGTGACATATCAGACGCCGGAGCATGGAGTCTATTCGTTTTGTATGTGTCCGGGCGGTTATGTGGTAAATGCATCCTCAGAGGAGGGAAGACTGGCAGTAAACGGCATGAGCTACAGCGACAGGGCGGGAAGTAATGCAAACAGCGCCATGGTGGTAACGGTGACACCGAAAGATTACGGGACAGAACATGTGTTAGACGGGATGTATTTTCAAAGAAAACTGGAAGAAGCGGCATATCGGGAGGGAAACGGAAAAGTCCCGGTACAATGTTTCGGAGATTTTTGCAAAAACAGGAAAACCGAAGCGTTTGGAGAGATCAAACCTCAGATGAAAGGGTTATATCAAACGGGAAATCTCAGGAATGTACTGCCGGAGCAGCTTGCCCAACCTTTCATGGAGGCGATGCATGGCTGCGCCAGACAGCTGCCGGGATTTGACCTGGAAGATGTGGTTTTATCCGGAGTGGAGTCGAGAACCTCCTCTCCTGTCAGAATTGAGCGGAATGAGAAATTATGCGCATTGGATGTGGAAGATCTGTATCCCTGCGGAGAGGGAGCCGGTTACGCCGGAGGAATCACCAGTGCCGCGATGGACGGAATACGGGTATTTGAAGCAGTCACTTCAAAATACAGACCAATGGAAAACGGAAAGGAAATAAAATGATGACCAGAGATTTTTTGCATGATAAAAAAAGAATCGTTGTTAAGATCGGTTCGTCTTCCCTGACACATAAGGAATCGGGAAGTCTGAATCTGAGTAAATTGGAAAAATTGGTGCGTATGCTTACCAATTTAAAAAATATGGGAAAAGATGTGGTGCTGGTTTCTTCCGGAGCCATAGCTGTGGGCAGAAAAAAGATGGGACTTCGTGACGGTGTATTGTCTTTGCCGGAAAAACAGGCCTGCGCAGCCATCGGACAGGCGCAATTGATGATGATCTACCAGAAATTATTCAGCGAATATAATCAGAATGTTTCCCAGCTTTTGCTGACAAAGGTCACCATGGTAAATGAATTGAGCCGTATCAATGCGGTCAATACCTTTAATGAACTTTTTAAACTGAATGTAATTCCTATTGTCAATGAGAATGATACCATTTCTACATATGAAATTGAGTTTGGCGACAATGACCGTCTTTCCGCCATTGTATCCGCGTTGATCGGGGCGGATCTTCTGATCCTGCTTTCGGATATCGACGGTCTGTATACCGATGATCCCAATGTTAATCAGGATGCCCGTTTCATTAAGACGGTTGAGAAATTAGACGATCACCTGATGAATATGGGGAAAGATTCCAGCTCCAGCAAGGTGGGAACCGGCGGCATGGCGACAAAGCTGATCGCCGCCCAGATCGCCACGTATTCCGGAACGGATATGGTAATCGCCAATGGAGAGGATATTTCCGTGATCGAGCGGATCTTAGAAGGAGAAGAAGTGGGAACCTTATTTTGCGCCAATAAAACCGAGGCGTTTGACATGATAGAATTTATATCGCAGTAAAATATAAGGAGGCTTTGGAAATATGGGCGTAACGAATGAGACTATTGCAAGGATCAATGAATTGTACCATAAGTCGAAAAAAGAGGGATTGACGGAGGCTGAGAAAACAGAACAGGAGAGATTGAGAAAAGAATATATTCAGGCAATGCACAATAATCTCAGAGGAATCCTGAATCAGGTAAAAATTCAAAATCCGGACGGATCCATCGAAGATCTGAAACCAAAGAAATCCGGAAATCAGACGTGATGATTGGAGCAAAAAATGGAACAAAATGAGATCCGAAAAGTGATTTTTGAAAAAAGAAAACAATGGAGCGATGAGCAGATAAAAATAAAAAGCCGGAAATTATTTGAAAATTTGAAAAAATTTCTGGAGGACAGAGGAATTAATCTGTTGGAACAGGAGATTTTTCTGTATGCTTCTTATCGGCATGAAGCGGATACCTGGGAATTTCTCGGGGAATGTCTGAAGAAAAAGATTCCGGTTGCGCTTCCTAAGATTGCAGAGGACAGAAAACATCTTGATTTTTATTATATTGCGTCAGAGGAGGATCTGGAACGCGGATTTATGGGGATTATGGAGCCGAAGACGGATTGCAGACCGGCAGATTACGCAGAGGGGGCAGAGCATCGCATGATTCTGGTTCCGGGGGTGGCATTTGATCATCATTGTAACCGGATCGGATATGGAAAGGGCTATTATGACCGCTATCTCGCATCCCATGATTTTGCCGTGAAAGCGGCTCTCGGATTTGAATTTCAGATAGT
>CADBTR010000071.1 GCA_902797675.1 uncultured Lachnospiraceae bacterium | reverse complement strand
GGTGGGAGTTTGAATCTCCGACCTACGGGAATTGCTGCCGTTGGCAGCAAGCAGGTCGCAGGGCTAAAGCCATGCGACATTCAAAACCAACATCGGTCGAATTGACGCTGTTCTCACCAATGAAGATCATATTTATCTCATTGAATTCAAACTCAATAAAACGGAAGAGGAAGCGTTAGAGCAGATCGATGATAAGAAATATGCAGAAAGCTATATCCTGCCGGCGAAGCAGGCGGGAAAAACTGTGCACAAATTGGGGATCAATTTCTGCTATTCAGACGGGGTGAGAGCAATCACCGGATGGAAAGAAGAGATTGTGCAGTAAAAAATACCACACTACTTGTTGACTCTGTACAGAAAGTATGGTAGAATACTATCAAATTTATGGAAGTATGCATAAATTTATCATATTTCAATAATATGTGAAAGGGAGGCTTTTTCAATATGAAGAAGAGATTATTAGTGACAGCAGGTGCTGCAGTGATGGCACTTGGAATGAGCATGTCAGCAATGGCAGCAGATGTACCGGCAGATACGGAAGCGTATTTTACATTCGATGAGACAACAGACGGTGCAACAGCAGTGGAAAAAGGTGCAGGTGCTACAGTTGGCGGTGCGGCAGCAGATAAGACATGGTCCTATGTAGATGGAATGAACGGCAAGGCAATTGTCATCAATGACATGGATGATCAGATCGGTCTTGATACAAATGTAACGATCGGCGCAAATGATTCTTTTACCGTATCATTCTGGGCGAAGGCATATACGTCTCCGTTTGCGGCGCCGATTACTTGGATCGGTTCTGCAAGTCAGAATCCGGAAGACTGGATCGGTATCTGGGCTGGATTTAACAATACCGGACTGGATGGATGGACAACGACGGCAGGTATCGGATCAAATGACAGCGCAGGCTTGCGTGTGGGCGCTGTATCTCCGTTATCGGAAGGAAATGCTAATTCTTTCAACTGGACATATATTACGTTGACAATGGATGTGGCAGACCATATCGGTGTTCTCTATTACAACGGTGCAGAGGTTGCAAGAACAACAGATGCACTTCCGACATTGAATGATGATTCACATGTATATATCTGCGCAAATGCGTGGGATGCTCCGCCAAGCATGGAGATTGATGATTTTGCAATCTACAAGAGAGCATTGTCAGCAGAGGAAGTTAAGACATTGTTCAGTGTAAACGGTGTTGCCGAGAAAGATGCAAAAGTAGTGGATCAGAAGGAAACAGAAGGTGAAAAACAGGAAGAGACCACAAAGGCTAAGGTCAGCACTGCAACACCTGGTGTCAGCAATGAAGGCTCTACAGAAGTGATTGATGCTTCCAACAACAAGGCTTCTACAGGTCTTATTATTGCGATTGTAGCAGGCGTATTGGTTGTAGCGATTGTAATCGCAGTAGTAATTGCAACACGTAAAAAGAGATAATTGATTTAGAATAAAATATTATTGAATATGATGATTGAGAGGAAGGTGTGTTGTGCATCTTCCTCTTTCTTTACCGGTTGTAGTCGGGCAGGGGCAAAAAAGAGACAAAACGACGAAAAAACTGACAATTTAAAATGAAAGAAAAGGATTGTCTTAATATTTGAAAATTTTGTGTTGTAAATTTTCAACAAAAAAATGCACATATCAAATTGACACTTATGGCAAAATTGTATATAATATTACCATGTGATAAGTATGGCTAAAACTGCGCTATTGGTAAAAATTACCAGAAGATGCAGAAAGTGATACTTAGAAATTAATAATAAGAGGAGGCATGTTTTATGAAACGTCGAGGCC
This sequence comes from uncultured Lachnospiraceae bacterium, assembly GCA_902797675.1. Lineage (GTDB taxonomy): Bacteria > Bacillota > Clostridia > Lachnospirales > Lachnospiraceae > CAG-303. The sequence goes on along the minus strand of CADBTR010000071.1, from coordinate 27,957 downwards.
TGACAAGAGCAGTGGCATTGGCTACGATTGTTTCTTTGATGTCCACGGAGTTTACTGCGTATGCTGCGCAGGCGACGAATGCGGACACAGCTGCAAAAGAAACGACCACAAGCACCACGACAGACTCAGACACTTCCGCCGGGACTGGAACAACAGACAGTTCTACGGTTGTAAATGAAAGACTGGAACGCAATTACGCAATTGTGAGCAAGAAGTATTCATATCCGAAATATACCGGACAAGCAATTACGTATGCAGCGAAAGATATTTTCGATGCATCAGCAAGTACAGCCATACTGGTAACTGATAAAACGAAGACACATGATTATAGCACGTCAGTCATTGAACTTGGATTGAATGAGGAGGAAGCAGATGCTTCCAATCCGGGGAAAGTTGCGACACTTACTTTTGACGTAGCGAAAGCAGGTGTATATGCAGTTGCGTTTGATTACATTACCAATGATGAGGAGTCGATTCTTGTTCCTGAACTGTCTCTGACATTGAATGGCGAAACTCCTTTTTTTGAATGTAATCGATTGGTTTATGAGAATTACTGGACACCGGAGATTGACAGCTCTACCGGAAAACCGGTGAAGGAGACAGACCGCTACGGGAATCAGATCGTAGCAAGCCCGGTCAAGGTGATGGAATGGCAGAAGAAATATATTACAGACGCCAGCTACCGTTATTCGGAGCCGTTACTGTTTCAGCTGGAGAAGGGTGAGAATACCATTGAACTGACATTGACCGAAGGTTCTTTGATGATCGGTAATCTGTATCTTGAAGCAGAACCGGAGTATGCACAGGTCAAGACATCATCGAAAGCAGACAGCGGAAGCACAAAGATTGTAGCACAGGGAGAGAATACTACATACAAGAATGATTCTTCTATCCGTGCGACCTGCGAGTATGATCCGAACCTGGAGCCGTACAATGCAACGGTGAAAACCCTGAATATTATTGATGATGCTTCTTTTGCGGATGCGGGACAGAGCATCACCTACACATTTGAGGTACCGCAGGCCGGTTATTACTATCTTGGTTATCATTATCGCCAGAGCACAAAGGTAGATCTTCCGGTATTTGTAGACATTGTGATAGACAAGCAGCTGTTTATTACAGATGACGATAAAGCGGCAACGAATGAGAGACTGATTTCTTATCCTTTTGATTATACGAAGTCTTTTAAGAATATGACGGTGAGTGATAAAAACGGCAATAAGATGGCAATTTATTTAGAAGCCGGAACACACACCATTACACATACAATCTCGATCGACAATCTGAGAGAGACACTTCAGACGATTGATCAGGTTATGAATGAAATCAGTGATTTGTCTCTGGAAGTATCAAAGGTTGCAGGAAATGCAGATAAGTACAGAGATATCAAGATCAAAGAATATGTTCCTGATATTGAAGAAAGACTTGCAGGCTGGATCAAGGAACTTCAGGCGCAATATGACAGGGTGGCGAAGTATTCGGATGAAGAGGATGTCGGTGCTTTATCATCTTTGAATCTTGCAGTTAATAAATTACAAAGCCTTGCAGAGGAACCGAACAAGATTCCGTATCGTGTGAAAGAGCTTAGTACAAGTTCCAGTTCCGCAAACCAGTATCTTGCCAATGTGATCACCGATCTTACGGCAAACGCAATGTCTATTGATACTGTATATCTGTATCAGGACGGCGCAAAAGTGGAAAACAAGGCGAGCATATTCCAGAAGATCTGGGGTTCGTTTTTGAGATTTCTGGCATCTTTCAGCAGTCAGGCATATTCAGTTGACAATGCGGATGATACACATTTGCAGGTTTGGATCAACAGACCGAGACAGTATCTTGAGATCATTCAGAGAATGATCGACAACAGCTTCACGAAAGAAACCGGAATTAAAGTAGATTTGTCTATTATGCCGGATGCACAGAAATTGATCCTGTCCAATGCGGCGGGAAATGCGCCGGATGTGGCTCAGGCTGTGGACTATGCGTTACCGATTGAATTCGCGTTGAGAGATGCGGCAGTTGACCTCACGAAGTTTGACGGAGCGAAGGAGGTTCTGGAACAATTTTCACCGGGACTTTTAGTACCGTCCACAATGAATAACGGTATTTATTCCATCCCTGAGACATTTTATTTCTGGGTGCAATTTTACAGAACAGATATTATGGATAAGTTAAATATCGAGATTCCTGATACGATGGAAGATGTGGAGAAAATGCTTCCGGAATTAAAGAACAGAGGACTTGATTTCTTCTATCCGACAGCAGGTACCACAGGTACCAGAACCTTTGCCATGACAACTCCGTTATTGTATCAGCACGGTGCTTCTTTATATCCGGAAATCGCCGGAGATACAACACTGGACAGCGAAGAGGGTATCGAGGGCTTTACGCAATTGACAGAGCTGTTTACGATTTATGATATTCCTCAGGAGATTACCAGTTTTTATCAGCATTTCAGAAACGGAGATATCCCGATCGGCGTATCAGACTACTTTATGTACAGTATGCTGATCAATGCGGCTCCTGAGATTGAGAATTCATGGCAGATCTCACTGGTACCGGGCGTGAAAGATGCGACCGGAACCGTACAGCGCCAGACGGCAGGCGCGGCACAGTCATCCATGATCCTTAAGAATAAAAAGGATACCAAGGTTGCCTCTAACAATGGAAATATTGACAGAGAGCAGGCTGCATGGGAATACTTGAAATGGTGGATGTCTACGGATACACAGGTTGAATTCGGTATCACGCTTCAGACAACTTATGGTGAAGAATATATCTGGAACTCGGCAAATACAGAGGCATTCTCAAAACTTCCTTGGAAGAGCAGAGATAAACAGACAATTCTTGAAGAAATGGAAAATATTCAGGAAACACCTCGTATCCCTGGCACTTATATGCTGGAGAGAGAGATCAGTAATGCCTATGTAGCAGTTGTTACAAATGGCGGTATTCTCCGGACTGAGTTGGATTCGGCAATCAAGAGGATCGAGCGTGAGACCGAGAGAAAGCTGAAAGAGTTCAAATATCTCGACAGTGAAGGCAAGATGATAAAGGAATATATTGTTCCTGATGTTGAGAATGTGAAAGACATTATTAGTAAACTAAACTAAGGATAGGAGGAATTGAGAAAAAATGAAAACTGGTAAGAAATATCCCTTTTTGTTCCTGCTTCCATATGTGTTACTCTTCACGATATTTATTGCGTTGCCGATTATTGTAGCAATTATGTTATCATTTACGGATTTTAATACGGTTCAGACACCGAATTTTATCGGATTTAATAACTATATCAACTTGGCGACACAGGATTCGATCTTCATGCAATATGTATTGCCGAATACAATTACATTTGCATTGATCGTGGGACCGGGCGGTTATTGTTTATCCTTTTTGCTGGCCTGGGCGATTGCCCAGCTGACAAAAGTGCCGAGAATGATTCTGGCATTGATTTTCTATTCACCGTCTCTGACAACCGGTGTTGCCATGAACGTATTATGGAAGATTATCTTCTCCGGAGATGCAACCGGTTACGCGAATGCAATCCTGATCAATCTGGGAATATTGAATGAACCGCGAACATGGTTGATTTCGGATTTGCTGGTAATCATGATCGTGATCGGATTGTGGAGCAGTGCCGGTGTAGGCTTCTTAGCCATGCTGGCAGGTATTATGAATGCAGATGAGGAATTGTATGAAGCCGGAGCAATCGATGGTATCAAGAACAGATTCCAGCAGATGATCTATATTACCATTCCTACCATGAAAGCACAGATGTTATTCGGTGCCGTAATGGCCATCGTTAATACATTTAATAACGGTGCCATCGGTGTTACCTTATCCGGTACCAATCCGACACCGGGGTATGCAGGACAGTTGATCGTAAACCACATCGACGATTACGGTTTTATCCGTTACGAAATGGGTTACGCGGCAGCGGTTTCCGTAGTGTTACTGCTTATTATTTCGCTGTTCTCATATGTAGCAAGTTCATTATTTACAGAGAAAGAATAGAAAGGAGAGCAATTCAATGGCCGGATATAAAGGAAACGGTATTAATCCATCAAGTTTTGACCGCAGTCAGATTAAGATATACATAGTGTTGTTGCCATTAGCGATCTTTATGCTCTTCCCTATTGTATTCATTTTCTGTCACGCATTTAAGCCGCCTGCAGAGCTTTTCGCATTCCCACCGAGATTTTATGTGGTAAGTCCGACGCTGGATAATTTTTCGGAATTGTTTAAGTCTGCGAGAAATGCAGGAGTTCCGTTGAGCCGTTATGTTATGAACAGCTTGATCGTAACTGTAGTGGTGATTATTGCAAATATTATTATGTCAACCATGGCAGCGTTTGCACTTTCCAAGATGAAATTCAGATCCAGAGATTTGATCTTTACGATCAATCAGAAGGCGATGATGTTCGTGCCTGCAGCCGTATTGATCCCGAGATACCTGATCATGAACGGTATGGGTGTTTTAAATACTTATTGGGCACACATTTTGCCGCTTATCGCGGCTCCGGTAACTTTGTTCTTGATTAAGCAGTTCGTGGACGGTGTTCCGGATGCATTGATCGAGGCAGCGTCTATAGACGGTGCTACGCCGTTCAAGATTTATACATCGGTTATCTTGCCGCTTGTAAAACCTGCGATTGCGACGGGAATTATCCTTTCGTTCAATCAGGTTTGGCCGTATATTGAAAGTTCCAATAACTTTGTGAATACAGACAGTATGAAGACACTTGCATTCTATATGACTACGTTGGCAAACGCTAACAACGTTGTCCAGGGTCAGGGTGTTGCTGCGGCAGCCTCCTTAATCATGTTCGTACCTCAGTTGATCTTATTTATCTTCTGTCAGAAGGATGTCATGAATACGATGGCAAGCTCAGGTATTAAATAATAACATGAAAGGATTAAAAGATTGTAAGGAGGTCAATATGAAGAAAATGTATCAAAGAGCCATAGCCTTTGCTTTTGCGGTTCTGTTCCTTGCATTTGCGGTGATTCAGCCGGTGACATCTTATGCAAAGGTTCCATACAGAACTTATACGCAGAACGGCTATGGGGAATTAGTAGAAACACAGACGGCATATACGCCGTATACGACGATCACAAAGATTTATACAACGGTTGAAGGTGAGGACGATTTCGAGCTTACGAAACCACAGGATATCAAGATTGACAGCGAAGGATTGATCTATATCGCAGATACGGATAATTCCAGAGTTGTTGTCTGCGACAAGGATGGTAATCTTGTCAATGTTATCGGCGAGGAGGATCTTGACACACCGACAGGTATTTTTGTTGACGAGCAGGGAGATCAGAAATTAATTTATGTTGCTGATCAGACTTATGTCGGTAAGAAAGAGGGAGCAGTTATCGTATACGACCTTGAGGGAAATATCGTAACTACTTATAATAAGCCGACCGATGTTCTGTATGGTAAGAATACGAAATTCCAGCCTCAGAAACTGGTTGTGGATAAGGGCGGAAACCTTTACATTTCGTCGAAAGGTAACAGTAACGGTGTCATCCAGATCTCACCGAAGAATGGAGGAACCTTTCTCGGTTACTTTGCAACAAATACAACAAACGTGACATTTGCCACTGTATTTTTGAATCTGATCCTTTCTGATGAACAGAAAGCAAAGAGACAGATCACACCGTCTTCTACCAGCAATATCGGTATTGATAAAAAAGGTCTGATCTATACAGTGACAGGTTCCAATACCACAGGTGAACCGGTGAAGAAATTGAACATTGCCGGCGGAAACCTGTTGAAATGTGATGTTTATCCAAACAACAGCGTAGCTGTCTGCGTCGGTAAGCACAACAGTATCTATGTGGGAACCGAGAACGGTTATGTTTATGAGTATACGAATGAAGGTTCTCTGCTGTTTGCATTGGGTGCAAGAGACGAAGGAGCTGCCTACAGAATCGGTCTTTTCCAGAGTTTATCGGCAGTGGCGGTAGATGATAAAGATAATCTGTACGTACTTGATACGAAGGGAAATACGATCCATATCTTCCAGCCGACAGAGTTTACGAACCTGGTACATGATTCTCTGGATTATTTCCAGGATGGCAAGTATGAGGAAAGTAAAAAACCGCTGGAGCAGGTTATTCAGATGAACGGTCTCTTCGATTATGCAAATATGGCGATGGGACGTGCACTCTACAATGAAGAAGAATTTAAGGATGCTCTGGGTTATTATCGTCTTGCGAAAGACAAGGACGGATATTCGGACACTTATTGGGAAATTCGTAACATCTGGCTGAATAAATATATCATGCATGCGATCATCATCATTGTATTGATTGTGGTGGTATGGAAGCTTTTGAAGAAAGCTGATAAGAAGTGGGGAATCTATAATCCGCTCAGAAAAGCAACGGAAGGGTTCCGAAACAAACTTCTGGTGCGCCAGACGTTCTTTGGATTTAAGTACATGAAGCATCCGATTGATGGGGCATATTCCGTAAAACGTGAAAAGATGTGCTCTTATACAGCAACTGCCATTATCGGCGTAGTGGGAATCCTGATTTTTATCATTAATAAATATTTTTGCGGTTTCCTGGTAAAATATGTAAGAGACGGCAGATATAATATTCCGACTGACATTTTGGAGATTGTATTTGTATTCTTATTTGCAACCGTGGTTACATATTTGATCTGTACGATCAATGACGGTGAAGCGAGAATGAAAGAAATCCTTGTCGGATATATCTATTCTTTTACACCGTATATCATCATTCAGCCGTTCATTTATCTGTTCGGTATGGTAGTAACCTATAATGAGATGTTTGTAATTCAGTTTGCGAATGTCATCATGTTTACATGGATAGTGATCCTGTTATTCTTATCCATTAAGGAACTTAACAATTATACAGTAAAAGAAACGTTTAAGGTAATCGGTCTTACATTCTTTGCAGCATTCGTGTTTGTATTAATGGCATTTGTCATTTACATTCTGTTTGCGCAGATCATCGGATTCTTTACCTCATTCGGCGGAGAGGTGGTGCATCGAATTGGCAGCAAGTAAATTAAAAAGAGTAATGAGTCTGGCACTTGCAGGTTTAATGCTGACACCAATTGTATCTTTTGCAACAAATGATACTGCAACGACTACGACGGCAGCAGAGGAGACGGCAGCGGCAGATACCGCGGCGGCGAATAATACAACACCGGCGGCAACGACAGCAACTGCAGGAAACGGGGGCATTACAAAGGAAAAGACGGGAATCACTTTTATCGATAAGATCAATCCCGCATCTTTGCCGACAGGAGAGATGACCCAGCAGGATGTTGATGACGCCCTTGCAAACCTGATTGCGGATTCCAATGTCAGAAAGAAAACGGCATATGCCGAGGCAACGGAAAAACCGGTTGCGGACAAGGCGTTGGACAACGCAGGGGTATTTGATAATACAAAGACGATCGACGGTCATATGTATTGTGCAGAGTCTGCGGATTATGAACTCTATGTAGAGCCTGAAACCCTTTCAGTTTTAATCAGGGATAAAAAAACAGGCACTGTGCTTCGGTCTACCGTAGAAGATCCGGATGCCTATGTGAGAAGCAGTCAGTATTTTGCTTATGGACAGATTACTTCTGGTATCACAATGGTGCCGGTAAAGTATGATCCTAACAGTCCTACACGTTCCGGTATGTATGACCAAGGTAATACACTGGCGTTTTCAAGAGATGCAAAGATCACATATGATAAAGCGAATAACGGTTTTGTGGCTCATTTGAACTTTGATAATCATAACAATGATAAGGGTCTGGTGGGAATGAACATTCAGTTTGATGTTCAGGTAACCATTGACGACACCGGCTTAAAAGCTCTGATTCCTCAGAATACTATCAATGAGAATTACAAGGAAGGGGAACTGGGATGGCTGATGGGTGATGTCTATCTTTTCCCTCTGATGGGTTATACGGACAGAGGTGATACAGATGGATATATGATCCTTCCGGATGGAAATGGTATCATTGTCAACTTTACTGACTTTTATCAGGATGGTACAGCGAAGTATAAGAGTCCGTTCCAGGCAAGGGTATATGGTTCCGATATCAGTTTTGAAGACACATCATCTTCTTCCAGCTCCACAGATAAAGAGCGGGAGGATATGAATTCGGTCGAGGAAGTGATTGCACCGTATTTTGGTATGGTTCAGGATTTCTCGTCGCAAAGCAATAAGAAGCATGATCAGGATATCGCTGTTCTGGGATTTGTGACGAAGGGCGAAGAGAATTGCGTGATCAACGGTTCCTTCAATGGTGTGAATTCCTGCTTTGAGAATTTTGCATATTCCAGCGTTACATTCCGCAAAGTATATCAGCAGCCTACCGATAACTCATCCAATTCATCCAAGACAGAGATGACCAAGATGCTTACCGGGGATTATGAGGTGACATATCTTTTTGCCAGCGGGGAGGAAGCAACTTATTCCGGTCTTGCCAAGAAGTGTCGGGAGATGCTTTTGGACAACGGAACTTTAGTGGCGAGCAATAATACAGATTATGATATGAGAATTGATGTTCTCGGTCTGGACAAAGAAAATTTCCTGTTGTTCAGAAGAAATGTTGTTGCAACCACCATTGAAAATGTTGAGACGATTTTATCCAAACTGAAAGAAAAAGGTGTTGATAAGATTTCCTTATACTATGACGGCTGGCAGAAAGGCGGTATGTATAATCTGCCAAACACAGATTACAAGGTAGATGGCGATCTCGGCGGTACCGGAGCGATGACAGATCTTGCAGAGAAATATAAGGGTTCTGATATATCAGTGTCGTTGATTCAGGATGCATTGGAAATCAATGATGTTACATCGAATTCTACTTTCTCGGCAGCAAAACTGGCAAATAAGAAGACCTATTCTTATACAGACAGATTCCTGAATGTATATAAGACGTTCAAGTATCTGACTCCGTCCAAGTCAGAGGAATATACGAAAACGCTTGCTGATAATCTGACAGATGGCGGGATCAATGGCGTTGCACTGAAAGGTTATACAAACACACTCTTTACTTATTCGTTGAAGAATAAGATCCGCTCCAGAGCAGAGGCCATGAAGTATTATGAGTCGGCTCTGGCGGCAGTAGAGAGTAAAGGCATGACAGTTTCGATGGATAGTCCGTCTATGTATCTGTGGAAATATACAGATAAATTTTTGAATCTGCCGATCAGCTCATCCATGTATGTGTATACATCAGCGGAGATTCCGTTTGTGTCTACTGTTTTAAAAGGAAGCATTCAGGTTTATTCAGGTTATGTGAACTATGAAGCAAACCAGACGGAATTCAAATTGAAACTGATTGAGACCGGAGTTTATCCGTCGTTCCTGTTGACCTATGAGAGCCCGACGGTGCTTCAATATACGAATTCAAGCTGGGATTATTCTTCCGATTACAGGCAATATCTGAAATTTATCGGTGAGTTGAATGAAGAGTTGTCAGAGGTGAATGCCAAGACAGCAGGCGCTTATATCGATAAACACGAATCAAATTATGACGGAAAAACCGGTTTGACAAAAGTAACATACAGTAACGGTACTGTAGTTTATGTAAACTACTCGGAAAAGACCGCTTCGGTTGACGGCCAGAATATCGAAGGTCTATCATATAAGGTAAGGTAGGTGAGAATGGATGTCAGATAAAACAGAAGCAGCCGCTGTAAAAGAGGCAAAAGCTCCTAAGAAAAAGAAAAAAACCTATACGGTAGATGAGTTATTAAGCCAAAACGAGAGAATGGAGCTCTTTGATGAGTATGGCAGAAAAAAGAAAATCAAAGTAAAAGTCAAGACCGGTAAATTGAAAAAACGGGAAAACCGGATGGGATATTTCTTCATCTTCCCTTATGTGATCGGTGTGATCTTTTGTCTGGGTTATCCTATTGTGATGGCTACCATCTATGCGTTTCATCAGGTAAATCTGATGCATAATACATATACATTCGTAGGTATGGATAACTTCGCGAAAGTACTTGAAAAGAATATCACACTCTCCACCGATTTGATGACACTGGCTTCCAAGTTGATTTTGGGTGTACCGTTGATCGTAGTCTTTGCCCTGTTGATGGCTATGATGTTGAATATGAAGCTTCCGGGAAAAGGGGTTTACAGAACCATCTTCTTCCTGCCGGTTATCATCGTCAGCGGTCCTGTTATGGGTATGATCACTTCGCAGGACAGCAGTATTCAGGCAGTCGATATGACCATTATCGAGAGCGCGTTAAATTCGGCACTTCCGCCATGGCTTGCAACATCGGTTTTGTGGGTATTTTCAAATATCATCCTGTTGCTCTGGTATTCCGGTGTGCAGATCTTGATCTTCCTTGCAGCACTTCAGAAGATCGATACATCTCTTTATGAGGCTGCAAAGATCGATGGCGGTTCCGGTTGGGAATGTTTCTGGAAGATTACACTTCCGACTATCAAGCCGTTTTTACTGTTGAATGCGATCTATACCGTGGTTGCGATGTCTCAGGATACAATCATCACGCCGCTTATTGATACCATCAAGGCAGCGGTAACAAGTATGTACGGACTTGGTTATTCATCGGCTTTCGCGTGGATGTATTCCATTGTTGTTCTTCTCTTTGTGGGTCTGGTTGCATTGCTCTTTATGCCGAAGGCAGATATTTATGAGAAGCAGATCAGAAAGGTTAAGAAGTTAGAAAAGAAGACGAGAAAGAACCTGAAGAAGCATCAGAAGCAGTTGATTAAGAATCAGGCAAAACTTCAAAAGGCACTTGCAAGAGAGGAAAAGATGAAGTTGGCAGGAAAAGATTTGGGAGGAGGTAATTACGATGACTAGTGTTGCTGCAACCGCAGAGCCTAAGGCAAAGAAAGAAAAAAAGGTTAAAGTAAAAAAAGCCAAGACCCCAATGACGAAAGATAGATTTCGTAAAATAATGATGGGTACCAAAGATGATATGGGACTCTTGAAAAAAATTCTGGTTTATGCTATACTAACCAGTGTTGGATTCATCTTTGTATATCCGTTATTGAAAGTATTGAGTACCAGTTTCATGAGTTCCGCGGATCTGTTTGATTCATCAGTCAACTGGCTTCCGTCGAAATTACAAGGAACGAACTATAAGACAGCCATGAAGGCGATGGACTATTGGAAAGCACTCAAGGACAGTTTCATTATATCGGGAGTACCGACTTTATGTCAGGTGGTTTCCTGTGCAATTGTAGGATACGGACTTGCAAGATATAATTTTAAGGGAAGAAGTCTGATCTTTGGTCTGATCATATTCTCTTTCGTTATTCCTACATCATTGACACTGACACCGCAGTTCCAGATGTATAATACCATCGGTTGGACAGGTTCTCTGTTGACTTTCGTTGTGCCGGCAATTTTGGCAAACGGTTTGAAATCGCAGTTGTTTATCCTGATCTGCTGGTCGTTCTTTAAACAGATTCCACCGGTATTGAATGAGGCAGCGGCTATTGACGGTGCCGGTCATTTCAAGACATTCTTTAAGGTGGCGCTGCCGTCGGCAGCGGGAGGATTGGTTGTTGTATTGATCTTCTCTTTTGTATGGTATTGGAATGAGCAGTATCTTTCGCAACTGTATCTTTACAGTGGAAGATCATCTCAGGCTTATCAGTTCAGACCGCTGATCAATCAGTTGGCATCGTTCCAGTCGTCTTTCGAGTCAACATTCTCGAATACAACCGGAGCGGCAAATTCAAAGTCCATCAACGATTCTTATCGTATGGCGGCAACAATTTTAACAATTACACCGCTTCTTATTATTTACGCGATCTTACAGAAACAGTTTGTAGAGAGTGTGGATCGTGCCGGAATCACCGGAGAATAAAAAGCAGACAGACAATCAATTATGGGTTTATGCGTGGCTCGTATGAGCCGCGCTGCCAATAAAAAAAGGGAAAAATTTTTAAAGGAGGATGTTTTTATGTCTAAGAACATAAAGAAAGCGCTATGTCTCACTTTAGCAGTAACCATGACAGCCAGTATGTTTACCGCTTGTACAAGCAGTAGCAAGAAGACAACAAAGTCAGTGGCAAAACTGGATCCGATGACTACAGATGAGATTACGTTAAAGTATCAGTTCTGGGAGGATGGTCCGGTTGTAAATTCACTCTATGAAGAGTGGCAGAAGAAATATCCGAATATCAAGATCGATATCCAGGAAGTTCTTGTAGGTGATGCCAATGGTAACCTTGTAAATAAATCCGGTACAAGTGATATGCCGGATGTATTCTGGGTACTTGGTACACCGGATTTCGCCATCACAAATGGTATGCTTGCCAACATGGTAGGTATGTGGAGTGCCGATGCGGATACAAAGAATGTTATCGGTGGTATTGATGAATTTAAACTGGGTTATCTGGGAACAGATGCTAAGTGGACCACACCGGTTAAGTTCTTCCCGACAGAAGCATGGTTGAATATGAACTATTTCACAACACATAACGTAGATATGCCATCTACAGACTGGACATTTGAAGAGATGATCGATCTCGTAGAAGGACCGCTTACACCTGGTGACGGCACCGGTTGGGGTATGTCTGAGGCAGTTTCCATTATCACATGGTATCCGATCGCTTCCGATCCTGATTGTATCGGTGAGTTCGGTTGGGATGGTACAAAATTCGACCTGACAAACTGGGCTGACGGTATGGATGTTGAGAAAGAATTACGTACTGACGGTTATATTGCACCTGCAGTTCTTGAGGGAACAGAGGATCAGTATCCACAGGATTTAGGTATGGTTGCTATGCGACTTGATAACTGGTGGTGCTGGGAGAGATATTGGGATAAGGAAGAGATGTACTCACGTAAGGTATATTGGGTTCCTTATGTTCTGCCTCATACCGAGGAGAATTCTGCAAGCCAGACATATCTTGCAACCATTGATTACGGCGGAGTTTCATCAGGAACACAGTATCCTCGTGAAGCATACGAAGTGCTGAAATTCTTCTGCTGGGGCGCAGAAGGCTGGACATACAAGTTGTCTAAGTATGACGATATCGTATCCGGTTCTGTAGATGCTGACGGAAATCCGACATCTGTATCCGGACTTGTAGCAGGTCCTATCAACAACTGCCCGATCACAACAGATGAGACAGTATGGACTGAGTACGAGAAGAAGCATCCTACAACTGCTGCCGGTGGAGACACAGAAGGTGATGCAATGGGTGTTGACAGATCTCCGTATTTCGACGCTTTCTTTGAGAAGGTTAGAAAATCTAAATGGACAAGCTATGGTGGAACACAGATCCCTGGATTTGATACATGGCTTGCTGATAACTACAACTCTCAGACGCTTTATGGCGAGTATGCAGGTGTTGAGGCAGCTGTATTTGAGGGTGGTGAAGATCCTGCCGATTATGTACAGGCTCTTACAGAAGCAGCAAATGCTACAAATCAGGAATTCTTAGAGCAGATTCATAGTATTCTGGAATAATTTTTAAATTTGATTATTTAATATTGTAAAATTCCCTTCCTCCCACAGGCGAGAGCCTGCGGGAGGTTTTCTTAATTTTATGGGAATGGTGAAAGTTGATTGCGTAAACCTTTAGCTTATGGTATAATATAGAGGTTGAAATATCGTGATGGAACAACAAAAATAAGACGATAGCTGTTATCAGCAGAATGTGAGGTATTATGGCAATCAAAGAGATTTCAAAGATTCCGGTGGGAGACATGCTCTTGCGTTATGAGCAGGAAACAGATTTTGCGACAGCCGGTTTTTCTGTCATTCCCCTGGAAATGGATGGAAAAACCGTAGATCAAAAAAAATTTTACCGGATCAATTCCTTAGTGCAGTGGAAGCTGGTGGGAGACATGTATCCCAATTGTTACGGTCACGGCTCATCCATGAGAAACAGTGAGTCTGCCAATCGGTTGGACTATAAGAAACAGGAAGTGGAAGAAACACCGGAAGTGAAAGTGATCCGGACATTCTTAGAGGATGCCAGAGGGTATCGGGCAGTGCATGTGGTGACATATCATAAAGGCGATCAAAGCTTTGAGATGAAGAATATTGTCACCAACAATTCGGATCATGAGATCACCATGGAAGCGTTGTCGAGTTTTGAAATAGGAAATATATCCCCGTTTCTTGAGGGAGATGGTCCTGACAGTCTGCTTGTACACAGACTTAGAAGCAAGTGGAGCCATGAGGCGCGGCTTTGTACGGAGACAGTGGAAGATCTGCAGTTAGAACCTTCATGGTCTACGTGGGCGGTATCTTCGGAGCGATTCGGACAGACAGGTTCCATGCCGGTGAAGAAATTTTTCCCGTTTGTGGCAATTGAAGATACGAAAAATGATGTATTATGGGGAGTTCAGTTGGCTCATGAGGCGTCATGGCAGATGGAAGTATACAGACAGGACGACGGACTTCATATCAGCGGAGGACTTGCTGATCGGGAATTCGGTCATTGGATGAAAAAACTGGCGCCGGGAGAATCGTTCGAGACGCCGACTGCGATCATAAGTACCTGCAAAGGCGGTGGGATCGATCATATCTGTCAGCGGCTTACACAGGCGGGACAGAAATATTTAAAACAGGCTCCGGAGAGCGAACAGCACCTGCCGATTATTTTTAATGAATATTGTACTACATGGGGATGTCCGTCTCATGAGAACATAAAAGGAATCTTAAATGCCATTGAGGGAAAGGGTTTTGAGTATTTTGTGATCGATTGCGGCTGGTTTAAAGAGGACGGCGTGCCGTGGGATATCAGTATGGGAGATTATAATATTTCCCAGACACTCTTTCCGGATGGACTTGATAAAACTGTTTCCATGATACGGGAGAAGGGCATGAAGCCCGGAATCTGGTTTGAGATCGATAATATAGGCAGTGCGGCAAAGGCATATCAAAATACGGATCATCAGCTGAAGCGGGACGGATATCCGATCTCAACCTACAGCAGGCGGTTTTGGGATATGAATGATCCGTGGGTGCAGGATTATCTGACGAAAAAAGTGATCGGAACATTGAAAGATTACCGTTTTGAATATATGAAGATGGATTACAACGATACTATCGGAATCGGTTGCGACGGCAGTGAGTCTTTGGGCGAGGGACTTCGTAAAAATATGGAGGCGTCGGCAGAGTTTGTGAAGAAAGTTTCAAAGGAAGTTCCGGGGATCATTCTGGAGAATTGCGCTTCCGGAGGACATAAGCTGGAGCCGCTTATGATGAGTCTTTGTTCTATGGCATCATTCTCGGATGCCCATGAATGTGAGGAAATCCCGATCATCGCAGCAAATCTTCATCGCGCGATCCTGCCGCGTCAGAGTCAGATCTGGGCAGTGATCAGAAAGACAGACAGTGTCAAGCGGATTGCCTATTCGGTGGCAAATACCTTCCTGGGAAGAATGTGTCTGTCCGGAGATGTGACGGAATTAAGCAAGGAACAGTGGAAAGCCATCGATGACGGTATTGCTTTTTACAAAAAGATCGCCCCGATCATTAAGGATGGATATACGCACCGGTTTGGACCGAAGATCACAAGCGAACGTCATCCGCAGGGCTGGCAGGGCGTTGTAAGAGTGGGAGCAAACGGAGAAGCCTATGCATTGATCCACATGTTTTACGGAAACTTGCCGGAGTATATTGAGATCTCTTTGCCGGAAGGCTGTCCGCAAACCATCGCCGAAACCTATTCGGATGACTTGGTGAAAGCAAGTGTGGAACAGGGTATTCTCAAGGTAAAGACCTCAGAGGAAATGAAAGCGATAGCTATTTATTTAAAATAAAATGATAAAGGAGCAAATAATATGAAACACACAAAATTTTATGTAAGACCTTATACGGTCAACTGGAACAATGAGGAATCAGACAGCCTGCATCTGGAATACAGCTATGATATGCAGGAATGGTATGCGTTAAACGGCAATAACGGTATCTTATTTGCCCAAGCCGGTTCTAAGAGAATGGCAGCACCTCAGATTGTGAGAATCGATGGCGGTTTTTGCGTTATGGCAGCCGATGCATCGGACTCCGACAAGATTTTTACATATGAAAGTAAGGATCTGATCACCTATGGTGAAGAGAAGGTAGTTCATAAGAGTGATGCGGCAGGATATACCGGTGAGTCGGACGCAGTGGAATTGTCAGAACAGGAGCTTTGCGCATTGCAGGCAGTATTCGGCAAACCGGAAGAAGTGGTGATCGATCAGATCGGGGAAGTCTGCGTCGAGGCAAAGGCGGGAGAAAAAGCACCGCTGCCTGAAAAAGTAGAGGTTACTTACTCCAACGGTGAAAAAGAATTTAAGAAAGTAAGCTGGGGAGATGTGGACACATCTTCTGCCGGAGAAAAAGAAGTGACGGGAACGATCTATGAACATCAATATACCAACCCGATCATATTCCACAGAGCGGATCCGTTTGTATATCGTCATACGGATGGATATTATTATTTCACGGCTTCTCATACGGATATGGAGCATAATCTTGTGGGAGAATATCAATATCGTAATATTACGATCCGGAAGGCAAAGACCTTGGAAGAATTAAACGATGATTCCGGCGCGTTTTCGGAGAGAGTGGTATATAAGAGAGAGCCGCTTCCGGGGAAGAACAGCCCTCATATCTGGGCACCGGAGATTCATTTTATAGACGGAAGCTGGTATATTTATTATACTACCGTTATCGATGAGAATGAAATGTGGTCGATCCGTCCGCATGTATTGCGCTGCCAGGCTGCCGATCCTTTTGAGGGAGAATGGGAAAATCTGGGACGTTTGCAGAAAACGGTGGAGGATTCCATTGCCTTTACCGATTTCTCGCTGGATCATACGGTTTTGCAATTAAACGGAGAATTATATCTCTTCTGGGCAGAAAAGCATCCGATCGATTCGGTGATCTATGCGGCTAAAATGGTAAATCCATGGACCATTGATTCTTCCAGAATCTGTCCGGTGGTATCGCCGGATAAGAATTGGGAGAGACATGGCTTCCCTGTATGCGAAGGACCGGGTTTCCTGCATAGAAATGGAAAATTATTCCTGACTTATTCTGCATCCGGTACAGACTCACTCTATTGCATCGGTATGTGTACAGCTGATGAGAATGCGGATCTGCTGGATCCGGCATCATGGACCAAATCGCCGTATCCGGTATTCCAAAGCTGCAAGAAAAACGGTCAATTCGGTCCCGGCCATAACAGTTTTACAAAGGATGAGGAAGGTCATGATATCATGGTTTACCATGCAAGACAGGAAGAACACTATCTTGTGGATGAAACTTATCAGCCGCTTTATGATGCCGGAAGAAACACCACGCTTATGAGAATCTTCTGGAATCCGGACGGAACACCGAATTTCTCGGTACCGATCCCTAGCGGCAAAGGACATGAAGTTCCTGTAACATTCACTGCAAAAGTGATTGTAAAATAATGAAATAATTTAATCTTTCATCTTCGGTTTAAATATCAATGAGGCGAGATAGCCGAAGATCAATGCAGAGGAGATGCCTATGGCGCCGGCTGTAAAGCCGCCGGTAAATATGCCGGTGAAGCCGTAGGTATCAATATCCTCTTTTACACCTTTCCACAGCGTATTTCCAAAACTGCAGATCGGTACGGAAGCGCCTGCTCCCGCAAAATCGATCAGATCATCATACCATCCGATCGCCCCGAAGATAGACCCCAGAACTACAAGCATTACCATAATCCTTCCGGGCATCAGTTTCGTTTTGTCAATCAGGATCTGGGTCAGAGCACAGATCAATCCCCCTATAAGAAAAGCATTCAGATAAATCATAGTAACCTCCCGTTTTAGTTCGTTGTTTTTAACGGCACTCCGATTCAATCACTACGGCGTGGGCAATCCCCGGAATGGAGTCTCCTTCATTGGAAGAAACCGGAGAAAATAAAGCGCCGGTTGGAACAAACAATACCTTTTTCCAGATGCCGTCCCGGATATTTTTCAGGATCAGACTGCAAAGGACCGAGGCAGAGCATCCGCATCCGCTGGCTCCGGCATGGGTATCCTGGGTGTGACCGTCAAAGATTTCGATTCCGCAATCCATATGAAGATTGCTTATGGAATACCCTTTTTCCTCTAACAGATCTAAAAGGATCCGCTGTCCGATTAATCCCAGATCCCCGGTAATGATCCGGTCATAGGAATCGGGAGCGATGTTGAAATCCTCCAGATTTCGCAGAATAGTATCAGCGGCGGCAGGAGCCATGCATGCTCCCATATTTTCCTTATCTTTATAGCCATAATCCACGATTCTGCCGGTGGTGATTCCGGTGATTTTTGCAAAACCGCCTGCAGTTCCGAGAACCACCGCGCCTCCTCCAGTCACCGTCCATGTGGCGGAGAATTTCCGCTGCGAGCCGTAGTCCAGAGGAAAACGGAATGTTTTTTCAGCGCCTCCAAAGTGGCTGGAAGTCATACAGAGCACATGCTCGGCGCACCCGGCAGCAAGACTTACGGAACCTAAGGATAAAGCCTCTCCCATAGTGGAACAGGCGCCGTAGAGACCGAAGAGGGGAATATTAAAATTTTTAACGCCAAAGGATGTGGCAATTAACTGTCCCAGCAGATCGCCGGCAAAGATATAGCGGATATCGGAATCTTTTAAGCCGGAATCTTTTATGGCGGCTGTCACTAACTTCATTTGCAGCTGACTTTCCGCATCTTCCCAGGAATCGCCGCCGAACATGGGATCGGTAACGACTTCCCCGAAAAGATTTCCCAAGGGTCCCTCCCCCTCTTTTTTGCCGACTACGGATGCGTAGCCCTGAATAAAAATATCTTCATCAAAAGAAACACTTGCACTACCAAGAAACATAATAACCTCCTCTAATAACGATCGTTTATTCTCTGATTGAATGTCGCATGGCTTTAGTCCCGCGACCTACGTAAGTTTCCTTTCTTTATTCACCACCTATAGAGGTGGGAGATTGAATCGGAGTGCCGTTCAATCATGGTAAATAACCGTGTATGCTCTGTCAGATGACGGATCCGATCCAGTAGAGAAGCCCCAGCACCCAGCTGCTTAAGATACCGAACAAAATGACGGGACCGGCGATGGAAAAGATCCTGCAACCTACGCCAAAGATCTGACCCTCTTTTTGAAATTCAATGGCAGGGGAAGATACGGAATTGGCAAATCCGGTGATCGGTACCAGCGTGCCTGCACCGGCGTATTTTGCAAGTTTCGGATAAATTCCGAGACCGGTGAGCATGACGGCAAGAAATACAAGCAGAATGATCTCATAAGCACCGGCTGTTTCCTCATCTGTCCCAATAGTCTCAAACAGGGTAATGAGAATCTGACCGAAAAGACAGATTGCTCCTCCGATCAGAAAAGCGTGCCACATATTTTTTGCCAGACTTGTGGTTGGTGTTACTGATTTGACGTAATCATCATAATTTTTTTTAATATCGTCCATAGAAACCTCCTCTAATTCATGATTTAAGATCCGGTTATACTGGCATGTACTGATTTCACCGGAAAGGATAAAAGCGTTGATAGAAGAACAAAAAACTTCCGATTATTTTGCCGATGGCAAAACTCAGAATGATCCATGCCATCGCCTGATGCAGGCGTGTCCGTCTGGCAAAGACAGCGGTGACGTCAAGACTTTCCGCAAGAGAGATGGCGAGCGTTCCCACAAAAATCCCCATACAAAACCCGGATATGGCGTCCAGACAGGCAAAGCATACAGGCGGCAGTGACAGTGAAAACTCATGTTTTCCGAGAAAATAGCAAATACAGCCGGTGACTCCGCCAAAAAAAACACAATCCTCATACAGACGCATACAGGATGCGGTTCTTGTCTTATCCGCCATTCGGGGAAGAAGGCTCAAGGCGGTGATCAGGGCATACAGACCGGCAGATGCGGCAAAGCCGGAAGCGGCGCCTGTAAGAATAATGAAAAAATACTTCATGACGCCCCCCTAATCTACATCAATGTGCTGGTTTTTGCGTTTAATTCCGTCAATTAATGCCGTATTGACATCATTTTCGTACAGGCGCATTTCGATTTCCAGCGGAGTCGGATCTCTGGAAAATTCTTTTTTCCCGAAATGATTGTAAAAAACAAGAATTCCTATGCCAAGTCCAGCGCTGTAGGAAAGCTCCAACAGGGAAAAGCCGTCTCCGGAGGTGCCGGCAAACAAGGCGAACAGCTGTTGAAATACTTCGTGCACCTGAACATCGTTATTAAACGCCATAATCGTAAACATCGCCCCGAAGAATGTGATAACACATAAAATTCCGGCTTTCAGAGCGGTGAGCACCTGACTTGTCTTGTGAGTGTCGAATTCCAGGATGATATCGGTACTTCCCAGAGGAGTGATCTGAAGTTCGGGAAAAGCTGCAAGAATGACATCCATAACTTTCAAGGCTGTGAGGATTGTCCGCACGCCTGTCTCTTTTTGACGGGGCGTCAGCCGTTCGGGAAAGGAATAGACCGGAATTTTTGCGATCTTTTCTTTCAGCTTTTTGTCGGTACAGCAGATACTGGCAAAATCTCCCACCTGTACCTGTCTCTTTGTGAATTTTGCGGAATCCGGAAAATATAGATAAACGTATTTCATAAATGCCTCCTTCTCTATGGGACTATTATTTCCGCCCAGGAAAAAGATATACCACAGGTTGTATATTTTTTTAAAATAATCCGATAATTTATAGAAATAATACTTTTCATGCCGCGGAAAGTCTGATATAATGTATCTGTATGCCTATTTACGAAATCGAATAAAGACATAGATCTGCTGCGGCAGTGGAAAGATAAGAAGAAAGGAAGAAGATATGGATTACAGTAAAGACGGTATCATCAAGAAGCATAAAGCCCTGGTCTCTACGGGAAAAAGGCTGTCTACAAAGCTGGTGATCAATTTATTCCGGCTGTTGGTGCTGGCAATCGTATTAGTCGGCGCAGTGGGCGTGTCTACCGGATTGGGATTGTTAAGCGGGATCATCGCGGAGACTCCGGAAGTGGAAGAGATCAGTATTGCGCCGTCGGGTGTGTCAACAACAATTTATGACAGTACCGGTGCGGAGATCGAGAAACTTGTGGCAAGCGGCGCCAACCGAATTCCCGTCAGTCTGGATCAGGTTCCTCTTTGTTTACAATATGCCTTTGTAGATATTGAGGATGAAAGATTCTTTCAACACAACGGCATAGACGCAAAGGGAATCCTGCGTGCGGCCTATCAGCTGGTTTCAAGCGGAGACAAACAGGGAGCCAGTACGATCACACAGCAGCTTTTGAAGAACAACGTATTTGTCAACGGCGGTAACGAACAAAATATGGGAGAACTTTTGAAAAGAAAGCTGCAGGAACAATATCTTGCGGTGGAATTGGAAAAAGTCCAGTCAAAATCCGTCATTTTGGAAAATTACCTGAATACGATCAATTTAGGTTCCGGCTGTTATGGGGTACAGGCGGCAGCGCACAGGTATTTTAATAAGGATGTCTCAGAGATCAATATCTCCGAGAGCGCAGTAATTGCGGCTATTACGCAGAACCCGAATGGCTCCAAAGGATATAATCCGATCCTTCATCCGGAAAATAATGCCAAGAGACGGGAAAAAGTCCTGAAAAATATGTTAAAGCATGAGCATATCACACAGGAAGAATACGATGCTGCGATGGCGGATAATGTCTATGACAGAATCCAGACGGTAAGTGTGGAAACCGGGGACGACAATACGCCGTACAGTTATTTCGTGGATGAACTGATTTCCCAGATCATTGAAGATCTGAGAAGACAGAAAGGATATTCTTATGAGCAGGCGCAGACTTTGCTTTACAGCGGCGGCTTGAATATCTATGCTACACAGGATCCGCAGATTCAGGAGATCTGCGACAGAGAGACATCGAACGATGCGAATTATCCGGGATCGGTTTATTACTCTTTCGACTGGAAATGGTCTGTACAGAGAGCGGACGGTACGGTGGAGAATTTCTCCAATGTAGATCTGGTATATTATTTTAAGAATCTTTTGGGACAGTCGGATTTTAAGCTGCTCTATTCCAAAAAAGAGAATACCCAGGCGGATATCGACGCTTTCAAAGCGGCATATACAAGAGAAGGTGATGTGCCTTTAGGCGAGACGATCACCTACACGTTAGAGCCGCAGGTATCCTTTACCGTTATGGATCAGAGAACCGGAGAAGTCAAAGCTATCGTCGGAGGACGCGGGGAGAAGACCACCAGTCTTTCTTTGAACAGAGCGACCCAGTCACCGAGACAGCCGGGTTCCTGCTTTAAGATCCTAGCGGCGTTCGCGCCTGCCATGGATGCGCTGGGAATGCAGCTTTCGACTGTATTTGACGATGCGCCGTTTAATTATACCACCGGACGACCGGTAGAAAACTGGTATCATTCCTACAAGGGAAAGAAAGACATTCGGGATGCCATCACAAACTCCATGAACGTCCTTGCCGTTAAGGCAATCACAGTAGTGACGCCGGATGTAGCTTACGACTATCTGTTGAATTTTGGCTTTACCACGATCGTGGATGAGATGCAGCTTTCTGACGGTTCGGTCACTTCCGATATTACCCAGGCAACGGCGCTGGGCGGATTGACAAAGGGTGTTTACAATGAGGAACTGACGGCGGCTTATGCGGCGATTGCCAATAAGGGAATGTATATTCAACCGATGTATTACAGTAAAGTTACGGACAGTACCGGAAGAATTGTTCTGGAGGCAAGTCCGGAGAAGCGACAGGTCATCGATGAGGATGTGGCATATCTTCTGCTGGACGCCATGCACGATGTTGTGACGGAGAGCGACGGAACCGGCGCGCCGGCGAATATTGACGGACAATATGTATCCGGTAAGACGGGAACCTCAAGCAACAGCTATGATCTTTGGTTTGCAGGTTCCACCGATTATCTGACTGCAAGTATCTGGACAGGATTTGATGAAAATACAGATATTGGAAAATATACGGGAAATGAAAGTTATCATGAGCGTATGTGGAGCAAGATCATGAACCAGATTCATCAGGCGAAGGGATATCAGTATCGGGAATTCGAGAAACCGGAATCTGTTGTGGAGATGGATGTCTGCAATACCTGCGGCTATCCGGCAAGAGAGGGTTATGGTAATTCTCATAAAGAACTGATCAGCAAGAAGATCATAAAAGATCAGCTGTGTAAATGTTATGCGACCTATACGATCTGTACCGCTTCCGGAAAATTGGCGGGACCGAATTGTCCGGCGTCTACGAGAGTAACTAAGACCTATCCGACAACATTCAGCGGCGGTTTGTGCAGTTATGATCCGAATGCTGTGTACGAACTCCCGTCTTATGTCAGCAACAGCCAATGTATCTTGCATTGATGAGGATATGGGATGGGAAAATTCAAAGTATTATATGAAGAAAACTCCGAGGAAATAATCGAGAAAAAATCCAGATTTATTGCTTATCTGAAGCCGGTGGAATCGGAGGAAGAAGCGACGGCGTTTATTGACGCCGTCAAGAAGAAACACTGGGACGCGCGCCATAATTGCTCAGCGGTTGTAATTGGAAAAAATAATGAATTTACTCGTTGCAGTGATGACGGGGAACCTGCGCAGACTGCGGGGAAACCGATGCTGGAGGTGCTTTTGGGGGAACAGGTCCACAATATGGCGGCAGTGGTGACAAGGTATTTCGGCGGTGTTCTTCTGGGGACAGGAGGTCTGGTGCGAGCTTATCAGGGCGCCGTCAAGAAAGCATTGTCTACCGCAAAGATCATCGAAAAAACAGAGGGATATGAACTCACTGTCAGAACCGATTATACGGATTTTGGGAAATTACAATATCTTTTTGCGACAGAACAGCTGCCGGTGACAGATACCTGTTATGCGGAGGATGTTACGGTGGTTGTGATGGCGGAAGAAGAAAGGGTTTCGGAGATTGAAAAGAAGATTACGGAGAGTACCGGGGGCAGGGCACAGATTGACCGTTCACAGCGTATGCAGTACGGAATACTTGATGGACAGGTCTTGAGATGATAAATAAGAATCAGAAAGAATCAGAGGAATTAAAATGAAAACAAAGAGAGAAGATATCAGAAACATTGCGATTATTGCACACGTAGACCATGGCAAGACGACTCTTGTGGATGAACTTTTAAAGCAGAGCGGCGTATTCCGCGAGAATCAGGAAGTTGCCGAGCGGGTGATGGACTCCAATGATATCGAGAGAGAACGGGGAATTACAATCCTCTCTAAGAATACGGCGGTTTATTACAAGAATACAAAGATCAACATCATCGACACGCCGGGACATGCGGATTTCGGCGGAGAGGTAGAGCGTGTCTTAAAGATGGTAAACGGCGTAATCCTTGTAGTAGACGCTTTTGAGGGGGCAATGCCTCAGACAAAATTCGTTTTGCAGAAAGCATTGGAACTGGATCTTCCGGTGATTGTCTGCATCAATAAGATCGATCGTCCGGAGGCGCGACCGAAAGAAGTCATCGACGAGGTGTTGGAATTGTTCATTGATCTGGATGCGTCGGAAGAACAGCTGGAGTGTCCGTTTGTTTTTGCCTCTGCGAAATCCGGCTATGCGATGCTGAATCTCGATGACCCGAGAGAGAGTATGAAACCGCTTTTTGAAACTATCGTCGATTATATTCCGGCACCGGAAGGAGATCCGGATGCAGATACTCAGGTATTGATCAGTACCATCGACTACAACGAATATGTGGGAAGAATCGGAGTAGGAAAAGTAGACAACGGTCAGTTAAGAGTCAATCAGGAGGTTTCCATCGTCAATTTCCACGATCATTCCAAGAAAAAACGTGTGAAGATCAGTAAATTATATGAATTCGACGGTTTGTCCAAGGTGGAAGTAGAGAAGGCGGATATCGGCGCCATCGTTGCAATTTCGGGAATTGCGGATATCCATATCGGAGATACCATATGTTCGGTGGATAATCCGGTACCGATCGAATTTCAGAAGATTTCGGAGCCTACGATCGCCATGCATTTCATGGTAAACGACAGCCCGCTGG
Source organism: uncultured Lachnospiraceae bacterium (assembly GCA_902797675.1). Taxonomy (GTDB): domain Bacteria; phylum Bacillota; class Clostridia; order Lachnospirales; family Lachnospiraceae; genus CAG-303. The sequence continues at coordinate 2,978 of CADBTR010000071.1, read as the reverse complement.
CAGGTCAGGAAGGAAAATTCGTCACCTCAAGACATTTAAGAGACAGACTGTTTCGCGAGCTGAATACGGATGTCAGTCTGCGGGTGGAAGAAACTGATTCCACCGAGTGTTTTAAGGTTTCCGGTCGGGGAGAACTTCATCTGTCCGTACTGATCGAGAATATGAGACGCGAGGGCTATGAATTTGCGGTCAGCAAGGCGGAAGTGCTGTATAAGCAGGATGAAGAGGGCAGAAAACTGGAGCCGATGGAGATCGCTTATGTTGATGTGCCGGAGGAATTTTCCGGAAATGTCATCCAAAAACTGACCCAGCGCAAGGGGGAACTTATGGGAATGACCATGACCGGCAGCGGATATTCCAGACTGGAATTCGATATTCCTTCAAGAGGATTGATCGGTTATCGGGGAGAATTCATGACAGACACCAAAGGAAACGGAATCCTGAATACGATATTTGACGGTTACGGCTTATATAAAGGGGATATTCAGTACCGCAAGCAGGGTTCGATCATTGCTTTTGAGTCGGGAGAAAGCATCACATACGGTCTTTTTAACGCACAGGAGAGAGGAACTCTCTTTATCGGACCGGGCGAGAAAGTTTATTCCGGAATGGTCATCGGTCAGACCGGAAAAGCGGAAGATGTGGAGGTTAACGTCTGCAAGAAAAAGCAGCTTACCAACACGCGTGCTTCAGGTTCCGATGATGCTTTAAAGCTGACAACGCCGAAGATTCTGAGCCTGGAGGAGAGCCTGGAATTTATCGACACTGATGAACTTTTGGAGATCACGCCGAAGAATTTGAGAATCCGTAAGAAGATTCTGGATCCGACCATGAGAAAACGGGCGTTTATCAGAAAACAGCAGATGGCAGGAAATTAAAAAAACAGTTCTAAAATATGGCAGAGCGGCATAAGATAACTAGTGAAAAAATCAAAAGACACCGCTTTGTCATGAAACAACAAGAGGTGGAGCAGAGCCATTTTCAGAAGGGAGAAAATACAAATGGTAGATAAGGTTATTGAAAACAACAGGGTCAGTATCATCGGAGAGATCGTTTCCGATTTCAGGTACAGTCATCAGGTTTACGGGGAGGGATTTTACATTGTCGATGTTGCGGTAAGCAGATTGAGTGATATGGCGGATATCATTCCGCTTATGGTATCGGAGAGACTGGTAGATGTGACGGAGAACTGCATCGGAAGACTGGTGGAGACACAGGGACAATTCCGTTCCTACAATCGTCATGAGGGATTGAAGAATAAACTTGTTCTCTCGGTATTTGTGAGGGAATGGCAGTTTGTGGATGAGAATCCGGAGGCAGGAAAAACAAATCAGATTTTTCTGGATGGATTTATCTGCAAAGCGCCGATTTATCGGAAAACGCCTCTGGGAAGGGAAATTGCGGATCTTTTGATCGCAGTCAATCGTCCTTACGGCAAGAGTGATTACATACCATGCATCGCATGGGGAAGAAATGCAAGATTTGCTTCCACATTTCAGGTAGGCGGAAAGATTCAGGTCTGGGGAAGAGTACAGAGCCGCGAATATGTGAAGAAACTGAGTGAGGATGAGGTAGAGAAGCATGTGGCCTATGAGGTTTCGGTCTCCAAACTGGATTATGAAGCAGAACAGTAAGGAACTGTCGAAATAGGCTTGACAAAGCACCATTCCGGTGCTAACATAAGGGAAGATAGAAATGAGTAGAGGTTGCACCTTTTAAGAGTAGACCGGCGGATGCAGGCAGTGCAGAAGAAACCGGAGGAAAGGAACAGGTGCCGAAAGAGGCAGCGTTGCCGGCTGTATTCTTGGGCGTACAATGAAGAATTGTGCGACTGTCATCTAGGATTGCGGAGTTGATCCTATCGTGGATTTTTCTGTAAGCAACGGCTTACAGCGGAGACGGTGAAAGCTCGCAGATGGGTAGATGGAGTGCTATGAACATTTTGTGATATGCAGGATTGATACGTATGCAGATGGGCTGGCCTTCAGGGGTCAGCCTTTTCTATTCAGAGACGGCATAAATCATTTTACTCGATTTTCTATTGTAAAAAATATCATCAAGGAGGACTGGTTATGTCTATTTTTAAAGGCGCAGGTGTAGCTATTATCACACCAATGAAGGAAAACGGTGATGTCAACTATGAGAAATTCGGTGAAATCGTAGAGGCACAGATTGCAGGCGGAACAGATGCGATCATCGTGTGCGGAACAACGGGAGAGGCATCCACATTGACACATGAGGAGCATCTTGCATGTATCAAATATGTGGTGGAGAAAGTCAATAAGAGAATTCCGGTAGTGGCAGGAACCGGTTCCAACTGTACGGCAACAGCAATCTATCTTTCTCAGGAAGCCGAGAAGATAGGAGCAGATGCTGTGCTGGTGGTATCCCCTTATTATAACAAAGCAACACAGAACGGATTGAAGCAGCATTTTGTTGCGATCGCGAATTCGATTCAGATTCCGGTGATTCTTTATAATATTCAGGGAAGAACCGGCGTAAATATCCAGCCGGCGACAATTGCAGCCATCGCGGAGGAAGCATCGAATGTGGTTGCCGTAAAAGAAGCCAGCGGAAATATTTCACAGGTTGCCGAGATCGCAAGACTGACAAAAGGAAAAATTGATATTTATTCCGGAAATGACGATCAGATCGTTCCGATTTTATCTCTGGGAGGAAAAGGCGTTATATCGGTATTGTCGAATGTTGCTCCGAAGCAGACGCATGATATCTGTGAAGAATATTTTAAGGGAAATGTGGAGAAATCAAAGGATCTTCAGATTGAGGCACTCGGTCTGATCCATGCATTGTTCTGTGAAGTGAATCCGATCCCTGTGAAGGCTGCGATGAATCTTATGGGAATGAACGTGGGTTCTTTAAGAGCGCCGTTGACAGAGATGGAGGATGCAAACAAAGAAAAACTTGCAAAGGCAATGAAGGAATACGGATTGATTTAGGTTATAGACCGGAGTTAGGAG
>CADBTR010000070.1 GCA_902797675.1 uncultured Lachnospiraceae bacterium | reverse complement strand
CGCAGGCCGCAGATTCAAACTCCCACCTACGTAAGTTTCCTTTCTTTACTCACCACCTATAGAGGTGGGAGATTGAATCGGAGTGCTGTTCAAGACAGAGGGGAGAAAATCCCCCCACTGCAAAAAAATTTAAGGAGGTGTGTAAATGGTTACGGAAAATGTGAAAACGTCAGGATATCTCTATTTAACTTCCGCAGGAAGCGGCGAGGCTCAGAGAAAAGGCGGAAAAGGCTTTTCTGACGCCATCGAAAAAGCGGAGAACAGTTATCAGTCTGTGAAAAAACAGCCGGCAAAACAGAAAAATGAGAAGATTTCAGAAACTTCGCGTTCTGCAAAGAAAGAAGCAATGGAAAAGACTGCTTCCAACGCTTCTCGTAAGCAGGAAATTACGGGCAAAGAAAAGACGTCTGCGAAAGAATTGCAGGAAGAGGAAAATGTTTCATCCAAGGAAATGATCACCGGTCAGACAGAGGAACTTTCTGATAAAAATGCAGAAGAAGCCGTATCTGTACTGGTTGCGCAGATGATCCAGCAGGTAAAAGAGACGCTGTGTGAGAAACTTGATGTAAGTATGGAAGAACTTTCAAACTCATTGGAAGAACTTGGATTGAATATCAAGGATCTTCAGGATAATCAGAATTTATTAAAGCTAATTACTCAGGTAAAAGAACTCGGCGGCGTGCAGGAAATCCTGACTAACCCGAATCTGGCAAAGAGTTTTAAAGAATTATCAGCCGAGATCAATCAACTGTTCACAATGGAAGAATTGCAGGATCAGAATCTTACAGACAGGGAATTGCAGACGGATACAAAGACAATTCAGCCGATGCAGGCAGAAACGGACAATAGCCATAAGGGGTCAGAACATCAGGAGAAAGGCATGTCATTTCAGGAACGAACATCATCTGATCTTCAAATGCAGAATCTTCAGAATCCACAGCAAGTATTTACAGATCACATTGAATCGGCGTTAAATGAGAGAGTGGATGCGGCTACAAGCAGAAGCATTGTAAATCAGGTTGTGGAACAGGTTCAGGTTCAAATGAAGTCGGATATGACCAGTATCGAGATGCAGCTTTATCCTCAGCATCTTGGAAAAATATCGGTTCAGATTGCGGCAAAGAATGGCGTATTGACGGCACAGATTTCTGCTGAGACCGAGGCGGCAAAGGCAGCGTTGGAATCACAGATCGCAACATTAAAAGAGACGTTGGATAACCAAGGATTAAAGGTTGATTCTGTAGAGGTTACGGTGGCAAGCAGGGGCTTTGATCAGAATGCGGACGCCGGCAACGGACAGCAGGAACAGTCGAGCAGAGGAAGAAGAACCCGTAAGGAAGCAGTCGATGAATTGCTTGCGGATCCGGATCCACAGGAGGATGATGTCAGGGAAACATTGGGAAATACGGTTAGTTATACCGCTTAAGCGGAGAAAGGAGTTTATATGGTTACAGCAGGTGTAAGTGACGGCAAGATACAGACCGGTTACACGGATACGAATTTAAAGAGCAACGAGGAGCAGGCAAACCGTAATACATTGGGGAAGGAAGCATTTTTGGAATTGCTGATCACCCAGATGAAATATCAGGATCCGTTGAATCCTCAGGATAACAGTCAGATGGTAAGCCAGTTGGCACAGTTTTCTTCTCTGGAACAGATGCAGAACGTGGTATCGACATTGTCGAATTCACAGGCATTGTCTTTGGTCGGCAAGAATGTGATCCTGGAAGTGGGAAAATCCACGGGAAGCAGCAATACCACAACAGTCGGCGGTTCAGTGGATTTTGTACAGATGGTTGAGGGAAAAGCAAAGCTTAGTATCAATGGTAGTCTGTATGATTATGAGGATCTTGACATGGTAGTAGATGAGGCGTATCTGTCCAAAGCATTGAATGAGAAAAAATAAAAAACAGAATGGAGGAAGTTATGAATATTAATCAAAATTATACTTCTATCCGGCAGATACAGGAAACATATTTACCGAAAAGTCACCTGAATACCGGGACTGTACAGGAACAAAATCAGGGGTTTTCTGATATCTTTGCCCAGAAAGCCGGATTGGGAGACGAAAATTACGAATTAAAATTCTCGAAGCATGCCGATGCGAGACTTGCGGACAGGAATATCAATCTGACGAATGAACAGTTGAAACGTCTGGATGCGGGAGCAAAGATGGCAGGAGAAAAGGGTATTCAGGAATCCTTAGTGATCATGGATAATTTATCTTTTATCGTCAATGTAAAGAATAAAACAGTGATCACTGCGATGGATCAAAGTGAAAAAAGCAATGTATACACAAATATTGACGGAGCCGTAATTATATAGCCGGACCTTAGAGGAGGCTTACGTTTTCCGAATGACGGAGGAAAACAATTACGCAAAAAATAAGTAGGAGGTCAGAACATTATGATGAGATCATTATATTCTGGTGTATCGGGTCTTCGGATTCACCAGACAAAGATGGATGTTATTGGTAATAATATCGCGAATGTAAATACTGTCGGTTATAAATCACAAAGGGTATCTTTCAGCGAACTGTTTTATCAGACGACACAGGTAGCCAGCGGACCGAGTGAATCGGGAACGGTCGGTGGTTCCAATGCAAAACAGATCGGTCTTGGTTCCAGTGTCAGCCAGATTTCCACATCGGTCACAGACAGAGGCGGGGCGCAATCTACAGGTAACGCTTTAGATGTTATGATCAATGGCGAGAGTTTTTTCGTTGTGCAGGACGGAGATGCGAATTATTATACGAAAGCCGGTAATTTTACAACCGATGGTAAAGGAGATCTCGTCACAGGTCAGGGTGATTATGTGATGGGATATACGGCAAAGATTGATGAGGATTCGGGTGACTTTTACCTGCAAAAAGATCGTTTAAGACCGATTTCCTTATACGGAGAAGAATACATGACGACTGCACCGGCGCAGACGATGGAAGCCAGGATCACCGGTAATATTGATGCGCAGGATGATGCATTTAAAACAGCGGGATCAGGGATTGTCAGTACAAAACTTTATGTATATGACAGTCTTGGAAATAAATACGGAGTTCAGTTTGATGTATCACAGATCAGTACGACGCAGTATACTTTAAGACCATCGACTATTTATCTCGGTTCAGACATCGCTGAGGGTGTGCAGGCAGTGTTGAGCGGCGATGGAGTAAACGGTGACGGAACATTGACATTGGATTTCGATGGAACGGAGGGTACCGTAAACAACGGACAGGCTAACTTCACCTTGAACATTACAGATGGAAGCGCAAATCTTCCGGCATTTTCTCAGGATATCAATGTTGATTTTTCGGGAATGACCTGTTACGGAAGTGCTACGAACTTTGTGGCGAATTCGGGAGATAAAGAGGGATTATCTGCAGGCAAGGAAGTAGGAAAGATGATCTCGTTGGGAATTTCGGCAGACGGAAGTGTGGTTGCATCATATACCAATGGTGATACGGTGACGATCGGACAGTTGGCAACAGCACGTTTTTCCAATGCTTCCGGTCTTGAGAAGCGGGGTGACAATCTTTTCGGAGAGACATTAAACTCCGGCGATGTGACGATCGAGGTCATTACGGCGGCAGGCGAAACGATGTCCAGCGGCGTTGTGGAAATGTCCAATGTGGATCTGGCCAGTGAATTTACTGATATGATCGTTACCCAGAGAGGATTTCAGGCAAACTCAAGGGTGATTACGACATCAGATACGATGATCGAGGAACTGTTGAGTCTTAAGAGATAATAGCATTATTGTATAATAGGGACTTATGCTGTATCATTCCGGTATAAGTCCTTTTTGTGTGAAAATTTCTAAAAAAACAAAAAAGTATAAAAAAACCAAAAAAATTTCAAAATTTCTGTTGGTAAAAATCATAAAGTGTGATAGAATAGGTGTAATGTTATGGTACTAGAATCATAATTAGAATGCAAAGTAGGTGGAGAGTGACATGGATTTAGCAACGCTAATAGGTATTATAGGCGGTATCGCGTTGATCTTTCTTGGAATTGTATCAGGAGATGCGGGCCCCAGTGCCTTGGGTAATTTTTACGATTTTACATCAGTAGTCATTACGATCGGTGGTTCATTAACCAGTGTACTGACGTCTCATACGATGAAGGACTTTGTGACAGGCCTGAAAGGAATAACGCTTGCGATCAAGGCACCGACGGTCAATCTTGAGGATACCATCAAACAGATCATTGACTTGTCCAATGTATCT
>CADBTR010000069.1 GCA_902797675.1 uncultured Lachnospiraceae bacterium | reverse complement strand
GGTGGGAGTTTGAATCTCCGACCTACGGGAATTGCTGCCGCCTCCAGCAAGCAGGTCGCAGGGCTAAAGCCATGCGACATTCAAAATTACAGGTTATGGAAATTTGAATGTTAATAGTAATATTATAACATAAAATTCTAAAAAATCAATATGAAACAATTTACTTCCTGCTAAAAATGTGGTAAGATTGAGACGATGTTTAGTGTCAATACTTAAACGAAGGAAAGGAAAGGTATTTTAAACATGGTAAGAGCAGTAGTAGGAGCTAATTGGGGCGATGAAGGAAAAGGGAAGATCACGGATATGCTCGGGGAAACCTCTGACATTATCGTGAGATTTCAGGGAGGCAGCAATGCCGGACATACGATCGTGAATGATTACGGAAAGTTTGCATTGCATATCCTGCCATCCGGAGTTTTTTACAACCATACCACAAGTATTATTGGAAATGGAGTGGCATTCAGCGTTCCGGCCCTATTTAAAGAGATAAATGATCTGGTGTCCAGAGGCGTGCCGAAACCGAAGATCCTTGTATCTGACAGAGCGCAGATTGTGATGCCGTACCACATTTTGTTTGATGAATGTGAGGAGGAACGTCTTGGCAAGAAGTCTTTCGGCTCGACAAAATCCGGAATTGCGCCATTTTATTCAGATAAATATTCCAAGATCGGTTTTCAGGTATCGGAATTGTTCGATGATGAAGTATTAAAAGAGCATATTGCAAGAGTATGTGAGCAGAAGGATATTATTCTGCAGCATATGTATCATAAAGATCCGATTGATCAGGAGGCACTGTTGCAGACGCTTCATGAGTATCGGGACATGGTGGCGCCTTATGTATGCGATACCGCTGCATTTCTTCAGAACGCAGTGAAAGAGGGAAAGAATATTTTATTGGAGGGACAGCTTGGAACCTTAAAGGATCCGGACTTCGGAATTTATCCGATGGTTACGTCATCTTCCACATTGGCGGCTTACGGCGCCATCGGCGCAGGAATCCCGCCTTATGAGATCAAAGATATCATCGCGGTAGTGAAAGCATATTCCAGTGCAGTGGGCGCAGGGGAATTTGTCAGTGAACTTCACGGAGAGGAAGCCGATGAACTTCGTAATCGCGGCGGTGACGGCGGTGAATTCGGCGCTACTACGGGAAGACCGAGAAGAGTAGGCTGGCTGGATACGGTTGCATCCAAGTATGGCGTACGTATGCAGAGCGCAACGCAGGTGGCATTGACAGTCCTTGATGTACTGGGCTATCTGGATGAAATCCCTGTTTGTACTGCATATGATATCGAAGGTGAGATCACTACGGAATTTCCGGTAACCACAAAGTTAAAGAAAGCAAAACCGGTATTTACAAAACTTCCGGGTTGGAAGTGCGATATCCGCGGAATCAAGAAATATGAAGATCTTCCGGAGAATTGCAGAAAATACATTGAATTCGTGGAAAAAGAAATCGGCGTGAAGATTACCATGGTATCCAACGGACCGAGCCGAAGCGATATCATTTACAGATAATTATGAAGAAAAATATAAAAAGAATCCTTGCGATCTTGATGGTTATTCTTCTTCTGGGATTGTATGTCTGGTCCTTTGTGGCGGCGCTTTACGCAAGACCTGGAGCAGGACGCGTCTTTATGGCGGCTGTCTTTACAACCATCTTCTTTCCGATTCTGCTTTATATCTATATTCGTACAGCAGAGATTTTGCGGGGAAAAGGAGTGGACAAAGAACAGGAAGATCAACCGGAAGAAGAGAAGAAAGATTAGAATTGACAGAAAAAATAATAAATCATTATGAGGTGAAGAAATGGCAGATCAGGAAAACAGAGAATATACATTATTGGAGATATGGAGAGGAAATGCATATTCCGCGCAGAAATCCCAGCAGGAAAGCAATCGCTTCTGGGCAAGATATTTTGAGATTGAGAAAGGAATCTACGAGAAGATCCTTGCCGAGCCGGACGTTGTGGTAGAGGGAACGGTAAAGGAACTTGCGGAAAAATACGGCATTGATGTTCTTGTCATGGTAGGCTTTCTGGACGGAATCAACGACAGCTTGAAAAATCCGAATCCGATAGAAACGATGACGGAAGATACCGTAGTAAATCTGGGATATGACAGAGAATTGCTGTATAAGAATATGGTAGAGGCAAAGGCAGAGTGGCTGTATAACCTGGAAGCCTGGAAGACATTGATCCCGAGTGAAGAGCGGAGAAAAGAATTATATAAGGAACAGAAGAGTTCACATACCATCGTAAAAGGCAAGAAAGTGGGACGGAATGATCCTTGCCCTTGCGGTAGCGGTAAGAAATATAAATATTGTTGCGGAAGATAAGAAGGTGGGGAAGTATGAAAGGCTTGTTGTTTATCTACAATGCACATTCGGGGAAAGCGCAGATCCGGAATCACCTGGCGGATATCATTGATCTCTTTGTAAAAGCGGGATATTTTGTGGAAGCCTATCCTACACAGAGGACAAAGGATGCAAAACGGCAGATCCTTATGCAGGGGCAATACTTTGATCGGATCGTCGTGGCAGGCGGAGACGGAACTTTGAACGAGTCTATTTCCGGTATGCTTAAGCTGAACAAAAAAGTTCCGTTGGGGTATATTCCCTGCGGTTCTACCAACGATTTTGCCAACAGTATTCAGGTGCCGGGGGATATCATCCGGGCGGCAAGGTTAGCGGTAAACGGAACCCCGGTTTATCTGGATGTGGGCGGCTTTAACAGAAAGAAATTCGTATATGTGGCGGCATTTGGCGCGTTTGCAGGCGTTTCCTATGATACGCCTCAGGAGATGAAGAATTTATTCGGTCATACGGCATATATCCTGGAGGGGATCAAACAGCTTGGAAATATTATGGACGGTTATCATATGCGGGTCGAGACAGAAGACGGACATTCCGTGGAGGATGATTTTATCTACGGAATGATCACAAATTCTATGTCGGTGGGCGGATTCAAAGGAATCACAGGAAGAGATATTCTTCTGGATGACGGATTGTTTGAAGTCATGCTCTTGCGCAAACCGAAAAATCCTATGGAATTGCAGGAGATCGCAAGCTGTATGCTGACTCAGAAACGTTGTAAGAACATTGTGAAATTCAAAACGTCAAAACTAAAGATTTTTTCTCCTCAGAGAGTGAAGTGGACGTTAGACGGAGAGTATGGCGGAAACCCAAAGCGGATCGTGCTGCGGAATTATGAGCGGGCGGTAAAATTGATCACCGGACTTCCGATTACGGGAAAGCGGGAGATGATTCGTAAGGTAAAAGAAACCTTTTCATGGTCCCAGTTCCATGATTAGAATGAACAGTGTATCGCGTTGAAAGAACCCGAAAATTGACAATATTATACAAAAATGATTTTTTTTCGACAGCCATCTTTACATGGCTGTCGATTTGGGTTATAATAGTAAAGATTAAGGTAAAATAGCCTAACTATCTGAAATGGGAGATACGATGATGAGCGATACAGCAGTAAGCGAAGAAAAAGTATTTACAGAGAGTCTTATGCGACTGTTAGAGTTGGCAAAGAACAAAAAAAATGCACTTGAGAAATCAGACATTGATAAATTCTTAAGAGATAAAAACTTTACCGCAGAGCAGGTTGAGTTCTTATATCAGTATCTTGAAGATAAAAAGATTGATGTGATTCCTGATTCGGAAGAAGCGTTTTTGGATGAGGGAGATTCTTTTGAACCATCGGAGGAGGACTTTGACGAGGAAGACAATATTGATCTGGATGCCATAGATTTACTGGAAGGAATCGGCACCGAAGATCCTGTCAGAATGTATTTGAAGGAGATCGGTACCGTACCGCTTCTTACTGCCGAGGAGGAGAAAAGACTGGCGGAGGAGAAGATGGAGGGCGGTCCTAAGGGAATCCGCGCAAAAGAAAAATTGATCGAAGCAAATCTGCGTCTTGTTGTCAGTATTGCAAAACGCTATACAGGCAGAGGAATGAGCTTTCTTGATCTTGTTCAGGAGGGAAATCTGGGACTGATAAAGGGCGTTGAGAAATTTGATCCGAATAAAGGTTTCAAACTCAGTACCTACGCTACCTGGTGGATCAGACAATCCGTGACGAGGGCCCTTGCGGATCAGGCGAGAACCATCCGTGTTCCGGTACATATGGTGGAGACCATCAACCGGATGTCGAAGATGCAGAGAAAGCTGACACTGGAGCTTGGCTATGAGCCGTCAACAACGGAACTGGCAGAGGCTTTGGAGATGCCGGAAGATAAGGTGCTTGAGATCATGCAGATCGCAAGAGAGCCGGCTTCATTGGAAACACCGATCGGTGAGGAGGATGATTCCAATCTGGGTGATTTTGTTGCGGATAACAATACGGTTACACCGGAACAAAATGTAGAATCGGTTATGCTCAGAGAACACATCGATGTTTTGCTGGAAGATCTGAAAGAACGGGAGAAACAGGTCATTGTGCTGCGTTTCGGTCTGGAGGATGGACATCCGAGAACATTGGAAGAAGTAGGAAAAGAATTTAATGTAACCAGAGAAAGGATCCGGCAGATCGAGGCGAAAGCATTGCGGAAACTTAGAAATCCGATCAGAAGTAAGAAAATCAAGGACTTCCTCATGTAGAGGGAGTCCTTTTCTTACAGCAACAGGGAATGAGTGATGGCTGTGCTTGCACAAGCTGGCATTAGATGCCCGCAAGAACAGCGAGAAGTTATGTTACTATTTTTTAAAATAAAAAGTGAAAAAGGGAAAGAAAATGAACGCATACAGGATCAGATTTAAAAATAATCAATTAACAGATACAGCCGGATTAAATATTGCCTGCCCGGAGGAATATACTTATCGGATCCTGCTGGACAACGGAGATTATCATGTGCGGATTTATGACGGTGATCCGGAGGATGAGGGTGATGTCAATGTATATACAATCCTGAACGGGGTGAGACAAAAGCCTCTCTGGGCAGGAGATCGCTGTATTCGTTCCATGGATTATCGGGTGACTGTGACGGACGGGGAACTGACGATCGCATTCGAGGGGAAATACATCTGTATTCAGGGGATTGAGATTGCTCCGGATATTCAGACGACTGTTCAGCTTGACGGAGAAACGGCGATCTCACGGCAGATGCCGGCGATCCGGTTGACGTTTTCCAAAAAAACATTGTCTGCGGAGATAAAAGAGGACACTTATCATTTGTATAAGAAGAAAGTCGGTTCCGGCATCGATCCGGAATGTATTACGGTGATCGGAAATACTTATACGGACACGGAGGTTGTCTGCTGCGGTTCCTACGAGTATTGGTGCGCGATGACGGATTGCATGGGATTTGAGGGGGAGAAAAGCGATCATATTACGATCACTGCCGTTTATGAAGGTGAAAAGAAGGGGGAAGTGAAAACATTTACAGCCGGGACAACAGATGAGCATCATACGGTATTGCATGGGACAGGAACAGGGTTTGCTTATCGCATCTACAGAAAAACGGAGATCAGAGAATATCATTTTATCGGTGAAGCATTTGTAAAATCCGGTGAAAACGGGGAGACGGTTTTTACTTATACCGATGATACGATGATCACGGATCGTGTGTACATCTACGGCGTACAGGCGTTGGATCGGGGCGGAGTCTCGGAGATCATAAGCGCACCGTCACAGGTGCGGGCGCCTTTGAGAAGACGGCAGATGGAGAAACTGGACAGAGCAGCCCTTGCCATAGCCACCGATTACGGGATGTACGTGACTTTCCGGTTGTTTGCGGATGAATATGAGAAGGCAGGATTTGCGATCTATGCGGACGGGGTAAAGATCGCAGAGCTTACGAAAGATGAGGCAACCAATTATTGCCATAAAGGCGGAACGATCGATACGGTATATGAGATCCGAAAAGTGACGGATGGCGTGGAGGAGAGTGAGGGCGCCATTGCAAAAAATCTCTCTCATTCCTATTTCGACATTCCGTTGCGAAAACCGGAACCGTACAAAACGCCGGACGGAAATTGCTATGAGTATACGGCGAATGATGCAAGCGCAGCGGATCTGGACGGAGATGGCGAGTATGAATTGATCTTAAAATGGGATTGCAATGGAAAAGATAACAGTCATAAGGGATATTCCGGAGAGTGTCTCCTTGACGCGTACAAATTGGACGGGACATTTTTGTGGAGGATCAATCTCGGGAAAAATATCCGATGCGGCGCACATTATACCCAATTTCAGGTTTACGATTACGATGGCGACGGCTATGCGGAAGTCGTAGTGAAAACAGCAGACGGAACCACAGACGGTCTTGGGCATATTCTGGGTGATGAAAAGGCGGATTACCGGAATGAAGACGGGTTTATCATTGAGGGACCGGAATATCTGTCTCTGTTCGACGGAAGAACCGGCGCACATCTTGATACGGTACCTTATGATCCGCCCCGGGGAAAAGTAGCAGACTGGGGAGATTCATGGGGAAACCGGGTGGATCGTTTCCTTGCCTGCACCGCATATCTGGACGGAGTACACCCAAGCGTTGTGATGTGCCGCGGCTATTATGATCACGGAAGACCGACACAACTTACGGCATATGATGTGGTGGATAAGAAACTGGTGAAACGCTGGAAATTTCGGGCGGATCAGACGCAGAATATAGAATATACGAATCAGGGATTTCATAATCTGGCGGTTGCGGATGTGGACGGAGACGGATGTGATGAGATCGTCTACGGGGCATGTGTGATCGATCATGACGGGACGGGCTTGTATTCTACCGGTTTAGGCCATGGAGACGCGATGCATGTGGGAAGATTTACGGCGGAGAGCAAAGGCTTTGATTATTTTGGAATCCATGAGGAGGCGGATTGCCCCTGCGGAATTGAAGCCAGAGATGCTGGAACCGGGAAAATGCATTTTGGTCTTTATACCGGGAGAGATACGACCCGCGGTTTAACTGCCAAGATCGATCCGCGTCATGAAGGAAATCAGATGTGGGCATGCTTTGGCGGAGGACTTTATAATTATAGTGACGGCAGTAAATTATGTGACAGTTATCCGAAACAGATTAACTTTGCGGTATGGTGGGATGGTGACCTGTTAAGGGAATTGCTGGATCATGACTGGTTTGGATATCAGACCGGCGTCGGTATTCCAAAGATTTATAAATGGAACTGGAAGAGGGAGGAGACGGAGATTTTATTTGCGACAGACGGCGTGCTGTCCAATAACGGAACAAAGGGAAATCCATGCCTGCAGGCATCCCTGATCGGGGATTGGCGGGAGGAATTGATCTTTCGCGGAAAGGACAGTACATTCTTACGGTGTTATACAACAACATATGATACTCCTTACAGAATCTACACCCTGATGCATGATGTGACTTATCGTCTTGGGATAGCATGGCAGAATACCGCTTACAACCAACCGCCTCAAACCGGCTTTTACATCGGACCGGATATGAAACCGCTGAAAGAACCGGCGCAGGATTATGTGTCGCCCTGTTGAGTATATTGCTGTTTTGCGGCATACAACATTGAATCGGAGTGCCGTTGAACGGCACTCCGATTCAATCTCCCACCTCTATAGGTGGTGAGTAAAGAAAGGAAACTTACGTAGGCGGGAGTTTGAATCTCCGACCTACGGGAATTGCTGCCGCCTCCAGCAAGCAGGTCGCAGGGCTAAAGCCATGCGACATGCAAGCGTAGGGAAATTTATAGACGGGCATTCAGCCCCGAGGCGCGTGCGGCGCGTATGCTGAATCAACAGCAGGGAACAGAAATGATCAATATCTGTTGAATAATGTCTGGTAGTATACTATAGTACGTATATACATACTGAATTATGACTGCTGGGAGGTTGATAATGACTATAAGTGAACGGCTTTTTAAGATTATGGATGAAAGCTTCCTGTATACTATAAATAGCTCAGGAGGTTGACAAATAAAAATACCTCAGGTAAATTTAGATTATTACTGACCCGACCGTTGGTAAAAATCCAAAATACGAGAGGTATCTAAAATGAATTTTAAAGGAAAACAGAAAAAAAATCAAGTAACAATGGTAAATCTTTTTGAGCAGAAGGAATTAGTTGCAAAAGCTGAATCAATAAAAAGCAATCTCAAAGCCTCAACCTGGCATGAGTTAGAAACCAAAGGAAAGTTCGACAAGAACGAAAAGCTCTCTTTCATAAGTGATGACATGCTTATACTTGGATGCGATATAGGCAGTGAAACCCACTTTGTGAGAGCGATTGATTCCAGAGGCAGAGAACTCAGTAAGTCCGCATTTTCATTTAGCAACAGTTTAGAAGGATTTCAGAGCGCAATGGAGTGGGCGGTTAAACTTGCTGCCACACATAATAAGAATCAGATTGTAATGGGCTTAGAGCCGACAGGACATTACTGGTTTGACATTGCTACATGGATGATTTCAAATGGAATCAGTGTTGTCCAGGTTAATCCATATGCTGTGAAACAGACAAAAGAAATCGAAGATAACAGTCAGCTGAAGGACGACAGGAAAGATCCAAAACTTATCGCAAATCTTGTTAAGGATGGAAACTTCGGAATGCCGTATCTTCCGGAAGGGCTCTACGCAGACCTCAGGCGATTATCAATGTTTCGAGACCAGTTGTGTGAGGATCGGATTCGTAACCTCAATCGGTTACACAGAGAAATGAAGATTTATTTTCCGGAGTATAAGGACGCATTTGGAAAAGTAGATGGAGCATTCTGCCTGGAACTATTAAAAGCAGCTCCATTTCCGGGGAATCTGATTTCAATTGGGGCAGATGGGATAAGACAAATCTGGCACGATGCAAAACTCAGAGGACGCGGATACAGTAAAGCGGACGAAATCCTGAAGTATGCCAGAGAAAGCGCAGGAATGAAGGATGGCGCAGATACAAGCAGACTGGCAGTAAAGTGGTTTGCCGAAAGGATCACGGAGTTGGATTCCCGGATTGCAGAAATTGAATTACAACTTAGCCAGAAATGCATGGAAATACCACATGTGAAAAATATCCTTGAAATATCCGGGGTAGGTGAACGCGTATTGACCGGAATAGTTGCAGAAATGGGTGATGTATCAAGATTTGATGATGTCAAAGAAATACAGAAATTAAGCGGATTAGGGCTTGTAGCCTGCAGTTCCGGTAAACATAAGGGAGAAACCAAAATCAGTCACAGAGGACGTAAGAGACTTCGATATTGGTTATTCCAAGCGGCCAAATCGGCTGTAGTACATTCGGATGAGTTCAAGCAGCTGCATACCTACTATACGACCAGACAGACTAATCCATTGAAAAAGATGCAGTCCTTGATCGTAATTGCCTGCAAACTGCTTCGAGTGATTTACACGATACTGACCAAGGGAGTTGTCTATGATCCGAAAAAGATGTTAGAGGATATAAAACGCCCTGTTGAGAAAGAAACACAGGTAGCATAAGCAACAAGAGAGATAAACAAAAAATCCAGACCCTTGCTGGATTCCAGAGGAATCTGAAATCGAGCAGGGTTCTGGAAAGAAACCCGATAACGATGGAGTACATAAGGTGCTGCATCAGCAATAAGATCAACACAGGGAAGCAAGGGATAGCGTCCGCTGATAATCAGCCCCTTGTGGAATGGTGAGGTCAGTGAAAATCAAAATGACAAACAAGAGCTGTAGCTGGCAGTAGTTCACTCCGTGGGGCATGACCCTGTTAGAAAGCTTAGCCGGCACTCAGTGTATGAACAGGTGGGACGAAGGAAGTTGGGACATGATCCCCTTAGACACGGAAGGTTCACCATCATAGTTAAACAGAGGATTATAGCCTTTATAAAGCAAACAAAGAGGATGCTTTAAAAGCTATACCCAATTTTAGCTATTCAGTACAGGATACAATGACTGTTCATCACATTTGGCTCTGGTTATTGAGGTAATTATTTAAAGAAAAGCCTGTAAAATTAATGAATTAGGGCTTGACAATATAGGAAGCTTCCTGTATGCGATATCCACTTAACCCATTTGTCCAATAGTTTTCGGTATCTGCTTTTACTAAACCTGATTTCAGTATCTTTT
>CADBTR010000068.1 GCA_902797675.1 uncultured Lachnospiraceae bacterium | reverse complement strand
TTAGTCAGATAATTAAGCAGATTGCCAAAATCTCTGATTTTGTGCAAGTCGCTTATGCAGTAGCTAAACGATCGTTATTAGAGGAGATTAAACTATGAGATTTCGCCGATTTTGGAGAAAGAGAAAATTATATATTCTTGCATGGCTGATCTGGCTTTGCATCTACCTGTTGTTGCCGGTATTTTCGTATCATACTTATGGATATGAATATGGAAAGCCATCACTGGAATTTATCATGTCATATATTATCTGGCCGGGGGCTGGAACCTTCCTTTCGGGGTATTTTACATGGCTTGCCCGTGGAGAAAAGGCGTGGTTTTTATTGCCTTTGGCGACAATCCTCTCGATTTTTCTTTTAAACTTTATTTATAGGGGACTTCATATTCTTCCGATGTTTTTATGTTTACTTTTTCAGGGAGTCGGATACGGAATGATTTACTTTTGGATGAAAAATGAACAATATTAAAAAAGCAGTCCGCTTTTGGAAAAGGACTGCTTTTTTATTGCCTGATTGCAACGGCATCAGGACATTAATCCTGATTTAAATATTCCTCGTTCTTTGCGATTACCTGTTTCATGACCTCCGGTCCCGGAGCGCCTAAGGTGATTCGCTTATTTACACAGGTGGTCATGCTGATCGCATCGTAAACATCATTATCAAATACGTCACAAACCTTTTTATATTCTTCCAGAGGTAATTCGTCAAGAGAAATGTTTTTATCTATGCACAAAAGCACTAATTGACCGGTAATTCCGTGGGCATCGCGGAACGGAACGCCTTTTCCGACTAAATAGTCAGCGACATCGGTTGCGTTGGTAAAGCCGTTCTTTGCGCTGGCTTCCATCTTGTCCTTGCGGAATTGCATTGTCTCAACCATTCCTGCAAAGAGTGAAAGGCAGCCTTTGACGGTGTCGATCGCATCAAAGGTAAGTTCCTTGTCCTCCTGCATGTCTTTATTGTAAGCAAGCGGGAGTCCTTTCATCGTAGTGAGCAGGGAAATCAAGGCACCGTAGACCCGCCCTGTTTTTCCGCGGATCAGCTCCGCAATGTCCGGATTCTTTTTTTGCGGCATGATACTGCTTCCGGTGCTGTAGGAATCGTCGATTTCCACAAATTGATATTCATTGGTATTCCAGGTGATGATTTCTTCGCAGAAGCGGCTTAAATGCATCATGATCGTGGATAATGCACTTAAAAATTCTATCAGATAATCCCGATCCGATACGGAATCCATACTGTTGAGAGTCGGACCGTTAAAACCGAGCAGGGAAGCAGTAAGTTCGCGGTTCAGCGGATAAGTTGTTCCTGCAAGGGCGCCGGATCCGATCGGTGAGTAATTCATTCGTTCATGGATATCATGGAGACGGGAACGGTCTCTTTTAAACATCTCGAAATAGGCTCCTATGTGGTGAGCTAACGTTACCGGCTGAGCCTTTTGAAGATGAGTAAAGCCCGGCATGTAGGTTTCGATATGTTCCTTCATAAGACGATGTAAAATCTTTAACAGGTCTTTTAATAATTCATCCACAGCGAGAACTTCATCGCGAGTATAGAGCTTCATATCAAGAGCAACCTGATCATTACGGCTTCTTCCGGTGTGAAGTTTTTTGCCGGTATCTCCGATACGCTCGATCAGATGAGCCTCTACGAAAGAGTGAATATCTTCATATTCCTCTGTGAAAGTCAAAGTACCGTTTTCAATATCTGTTTTGATCCCTTTCAATCCCTCGATGATCCGATCTCTTTCTTCATTGCTTAAGATTCCGCATGACGCAAGCATTGTCACATGAGCAATACTTCCATCGATATCTTGTTTGTAGAACTTTTGATCAAATGATAATGATGCGTTAAAATTATGAACCAGCCGGTTTGTTTCTTTGGTGAAACGACCACCCCAAAGTTTCATATTGATTTCCTCCTAGTTAATATGTATTGCAACCTCCCGTTGGTGGGAGGCAGGTCGGTCGGAACATTTCATGTCACGTCTAAGACATGACGCTCCTTCCCTGATTAATATATCGCAACCTCCCGTTAGCGGGAGACAGGTTGGTCGGAATATTCCCTGTCATATTTTTAACAGGATGTTTCCGCATACATATAAGTATATCAGATAAATGGAATTCTCACAAGATTTTATTGAAAAATGTAAGAACGGGTCGCACAAATGGCTTGTTTGTGTTATAATGATGATTATGGTGTCGGCTTTTTGACGATACGATTAACTTTTTAGATACGGAATCTGAGGATATACATATGATACAGAGAGAAAAACTGGTACGATTTTATATTAGTGAATACGAAAAATCGGCTGCAAAAAAGAAAAAGAAAAATAAAAAACGTATAAACAGCGGGAATTATCAGGAGCGGATCGAAAAACTTTATGAGGATATGAAAAGAGTGCAGAAGGCTGTGCTGAAACAGGAACGTCTGGGAGATTATCACAGACAATGCAACAACCTTTGCTATGATGCGTTTCAGGCGGGAAATGCAGTGGCAATCATGAAATTGAGAGATTATCTGATTCCGGAATTGATCCGTCTGGAGTATATGGGACTTTCCGGGGAAGAATGTGAGATGATCACAGATAAATTTCTTGGATATCTGCGCAAGGATCAGGAAGGACAGATTTGTACATCTACTTTAAAAGCATTGATCCGAAAATATTCCAAGCATGGACTGCAGAATGAGATTATGGAACTGGTTCCGGAAAAACCGGAGATGGAATTTCTGGAAGCTAGGCAGATGTGCCGGAAGTTTATTCTTCATGTGGGTCCTACGAATTGCGGAAAAACCTATCATTCCCTGGAACGGTTGAAGACAGCGGAAAAAGGGATTTATCTGGGACCGCTGAGACTTTTGGCTTTGGAAGTCTATGAGAAGATGAAGGAGGAGAATATCCGCTGTACGATGGTGACGGGGGAGGAAGTATTGTATGAAGAGGAGAGCAGTATTACATCCGCAACTATCGAAATGCTTGATATTGAGGAACAGTATGATATCGCTGTGATTGATGAAGCGCAGATGATCGCGGATCCTGAGCGGGGACATTCCTGGACCAGAGCAATATTGGGACTTTGTGCAAGGGAAATCCATATCTGTATGAGTCCTGCGGCGGAAAATGTGGTTACACATCTGATCGAACTGTGCAAAGATGAGATGGAGATACACCGATATGAGAGAAAGACAAAGCTGATATGTGAAGAGAAAGCCTTTGAATTTCCGGGAGATGTATGCCCGGGAGATGCGTTGATCGTATTTACAAAACGGGCGGTGCTTGACATTGCCGGACGTCTTGAATCAGAGGGGGTCAGAGCCAGTGTGATTTACGGAAGTCTTCCGCCGGAGATCCGAAGACGGCAGATCCGTCTGTTTTCTTCGGGAAAAACAAAGGTGGTGGTATCTACCGATGCCATCGGAATGGGGTTGAATCTTCCGGTCAGGCGGATCATATTTATGCAGACGGATAAATTTGACGGACGGGAGATCCGGAAACTCAAGGTTTCGGAAATTTTACAGATCGCCGGACGGGCAGGCAGATACGGGATATATGATACCGGATATATCAATGCAATGGGGGAGGAACAGAGAACTTTTATCGGAGAATATTGCGGAGAGCGGGATCCGGCTATCCGTCATGTAAATCTCGGATTTCCGGGAACACTTCTTGATATGGATGAACCGCTTGACGTGATCATCAAGACATGGAAGCAGGTAAAACCATCAAGACCTTTTGAAAAAATCAGTATTGACGACATTTTGTTTTTATATGAGCGGGCGTACAAAAACAGAGCGGGGATCGACGGATTTGATGATAAACATACCCTGTTTCGGATGCTGACCTGTTCGATCGACCTGAAAAACAAGGATATTGTTGACCTGTGGCTGCATTATTGCAAAACCTACAGCGCAGATATCCGGCTGGAATTTCCGGAATTAAAACGATGTACGGATAAGGGGCTGATGCGTTATGAAACATTTTATAAGATGCTGGATCTTTATCATCAGTTTTCTGTGAGAATGGGAAAAGATATGGAACTCAACCGTTTGAAAAAAGAACGGGAACAGACGGAAGATACGATCATGCGGCTTTTGTCGAAAAATAAGACGGAATATATCCGGAAGTGCAAATATTGCGGGATGATGCTGCCGGTGGGATATCCGTTCCGAATCTGCCAGTCATGCTATTGCAGAAACAGTTAACGGCAGTTGGAGGAGCAAGTCCTGCCGTAGGAAAAGTTTTACTTGTAATTTGCGGATGGATTAGGTAAAATGTTTCAGGGATCATAAATGAATGGAGGATTAACAGCCATGAATATTGTTGTATTGTGCGGAGGCACAAGTACCGAGCGGGCAATTTCTTTGATTTCCAGTGAAGGGATCTGTCGGGCATTACAAAAGAAAGGACATCATTGCATTCTGATGGACGTATTTACAGGTCATGAGGGCTATGATGAGCAGATTTTTCAAACCGATTTTTCGGTGGAGGAGGAATTGGAGTATATTCATCAATTCGATGATAAGATAGAAGATATGAAAAAAAGCCGGAAGGAATTTTTCGGACCGGCGGTGCTTGATATTTGCAGAAAAAGTGATTTTGTATTTTTGGGACTTCACGGGGCGAACGGCGAAGACGGGAAAGTGCAGGCTGTATTGGAACTGTTCGGAATACCGTATTCCGGCGCCGATTATTTAAGCAGCGCAATGGCGATGAACAAATCGGTTACAAGACAGATTTTTGCCGGCAGCGGCGTTCCCATGGCAAAGGGATATACCTTAAAAAAAGGGGAGACGGTTGCATTTCCGAAAGAGAAAGGCGTTTCCTATCCTTGCATCGTAAAACCGAGCTGCGGCGGTTCCAGCGTCGGGGTGTTTTTCGTGGAAGATGAGACAGAATATCTTGCCGCAGTGGAGGGAGCTTTCCGATATGAGGATGAGATCGTCGTGGAACAGCGGATCATAGGAAAAGAATTCTCGGTGGGAGTTGTGGAATATCAGGCATATCCTGTGATCCAGATTATACCGAAACAGGGAAATTACGATTATGAAAACAAATATAAAGCCGGCGCGACGGATGAAATCTGCCCTGCTCTTATTTCTGAAGAATTGACGAACAAAGTTCAAAATGCGGCAGTGGAGGCGGCAAAAAGCCTGATGTTAGATACTTATTGCCGGATCGATGTGCTGACGGATGAGCAGGACAATTGCTATTGTCTTGAGGCAAATACATTGCCGGGAATGACGCCTACCAGCCTGCTTCCGAAGGAAGCTGCGGTGCTGGGAATGGATTATGAGTCATTATGTGAGCACCTGATTGAGGTCTCCATGAAAAAATACGGACAGAAGAAAGGCGGCGATCGGACTTGAAGGGATTGACTCTGGAAAAGATAGAAAAAGCAGTGAAAGGGAAATTGTACCATGCTTCCGAAGCGAAAACGGATCAGATTCAGGGCGTTGTAATCGATTCAAGAGAAGTGAAGGAAGGGTATCTGTTTGTGGCAGTCAAAGGTCAACGGGTAGACGGGCACAGCTTTATCCCGACAGTTTTTTCGCAGGGCGCAGCCTGCGCGCTGGTGGAAACGAAACCTGAATCGGATGTGCCTTATATTTTGGTGGATTCCACGTTACAGGCATTGAAAGATCTGGCGGCATTTTACAGAGAGCAGCTTGATATTCCAGTGATCGGCATTACGGGAAGTGTGGGAAAAACCAGCACGAAAGAATTTATTGCCTCTGTGCTGTCGGAAAAATTTCAGGTTTTAAAAACGCAGGGGAATTTTAATAATGAGATCGGCGTGCCGCTGACTTTATTGAGAATCAGAGATGAACATCAGGCTGCGGTTGTGGAGATGGGGATCAGCGATTTCGGAGAAATGCACAGACTGAGTTATATGGTAAAACCTGATATCTGTGTGATGACAAATATCGGATTGTGCCATCTGGAAAATTTAAAGACAAGAGACGGCATTTTAAAGGCAAAGTCGGAAATCTTTGATTTTGCCGCAGAGGACTGCAAAGCGGTATTAAACGGTGATGATGATAAACTTTCCACGATCCATGAGGTACATGGAAGAAAACCTTTGTTTTATGGAATGGCTGATACCAACGATCTCTATGCGAAAGAGATCCGGACAAAGGGCGTATATGGTACGGAAGCTGTGCTGAAAATGGAGAATGGAGAGGAGATAAAAGTTTCTTTCCAACTGCCGGGAAAACATATGGTGTATAATGCACTGGCAGCGGCAGGCGTTGGCAGGATTTTAGGTCTGAGTGCTGATGAGATACAGAGAGGAATAGAAAAAATCCAGTCGGTGGGCGGCAGACTTCATATTCTCGAGGCAAATGATATGACGATCATCGATGACTGCTATAATGCAAATCCCGTGTCGGTGAAAGCTTCTCTCGATGTGTTAAATGAGGCAGAGGGAAGAAAAGTCGCTATTTTAGGAGATATGTTTGAATTGGGGCAAAATGAGAAACAATTGCATTATGAAGTCGGGACTTATTTTAAGGAAAAACAGATTGATGTGGCGTTGTTTGCGGGAACCTTAAGTGAATGTACCTATCAGGGTGTTATGGAGAGCAAAAGCGCAACGGAGTGTTATTATTATCAGACGGCAGAGGATCTTCTGATGTTTCTTGATCTGATGGTAAAACCAAAGGATACAGTGCTTGTGAAGGCTTCTCATTCCATGCATTTTGAACAGATTGTGGAGCAGTTAAAAAAAGAGAAGGAGGATTAGGAAGTGTTACAAAGAATTAAAGAGAATCTCACGAAATCAAAACTGGATCTGACCATCTTTATTTCCTGCATTATCGTATCCATTCTTTCCATCACGTTGTTGGCGATCGTGATATCAAGGGGAAAGGTGGATAATGAAGTCGAGGTCAATGCGACAGAAGCTTCCCCGACAAATGCGGTGAAAAATAAAAAAGAAGAGACAACGGTTTTGGAAAAGGAGACAACAAAAAAAGAAGAAGAGACCACCAAAGCTGAGGAGAAAAAAGGAACCGAACCTACGTTGATCGGCGTTCAGGCGGATATGAGCGGAAGCTGGGGAGAGACCGGCGCGATGTATGTGAAATACGACCTGATCTTAACGAATCTGATGCCGCAGGATATCGAGGACTGGAAGATTATATTGAATTTCTCTATGGACGTGGCAGTGGATCAGATCTGGGGAGCGGAAGCTGTCGCAGAGAAGTCGGCATTGACATTGACGCCTGCAGATTATACAAAAACCATTGCAAAAGACGGCAAGGCAGAGGGAATCGGAGTCATTTTGAAAGCGCAGGATCTGACGGAATTGTTATCCTATACCGTTATTGTGGGAGAGAAAGAAGAGACTGTTTCATTGACAGACGGACAGGAGAATGCGACGCAAAAGACAGAGGAGACACAAAACGCAGCAGAAGGACAGACACAAAGGAAACAGGATGAATGGCAGGAACAGTCTGCAGAACCGCAGGAACAACAGGTACCGCAGGAACAGCAGGTACAGCAGGAACCGCAATATACGCCTGCCCCGGCACCTGCAGTGACGGGAAGTTATTCGGAACATGGAAATCTTCATGTAAACGGAAAAAATATCTGTGATAAAAATGGCGCGGTATTTCAGTTAAAGGGCGTCAGCACACATGGGATCGGCTGGTTTCCGGAGTATGTGAACAAAGATGCCTTTGCATCTTTAAAGAGTATGGGCGCCAATACGGTGCGGCTTGCAATGTACAGCGCAGAATATAACGGCTATTGTACCGGCGGAAATCAGAATGAGTTGAAACAGCTGGTGAAAAACGGAGTATCCTATGCGACGGAACTGGGTATGTATGCAATTATTGACTGGCATATTGTAAGTGATGGAAATCCGAATACATATGCAAGTTCTGCGATCAGCTTCTTTGATGAGATGTCAAAAACCTATGCATCGTATGGAAATGTATTATATGAGATCTGCAATGAACCGAACGGCAGTTCCTGGAGCGATGTGAAAACCTATGCGAATCAGGTGATCCCGGTGATACGCGCAAATGATCCGGACGCCATTATCATTGTGGGAACTCCTACATGGTGTCAGGAAGTGGATACGGCATCCAACGATCCGATTACGGGATATGATAATATTGTTTATTCGATGCATTTTTATGCGGCAACGCATAAGGATGATATCCGGAATAAGGTAAAAACGGCCTATAATAACGGACTTCCTATGCTTGTCTCCGAGTTCAGTATCTGTGAGGCATCCGGCAACGGCTATGTAGATACGGCATCCGGTGATACATGGATCAGTATGCTGGATTCTTATGGGATCGGCTATATTGCATGGAGCCTCTCCAATAAAAACGAGGCGGCTTCACTTTTAAACAGCGGCTGTAGTAAAACCGGCAGTTTTGATTATGGTGATTTTTCGGCAACCGGTCAATGGCTGTTAGGAAAGTGGAAGTAGGGGGAACAGGAATGATAGCGTTTGTAAGCGGGGTTGTTGCGGATCTGGAAGAGGATGCGGCAATCATAGAAACCGGAGGCGTCGGTTATCGGATCTTTGTTCCGTCCAGCGTTGCTTCCAGACTTGTGATCGGAGAGCAGGCAAAGCTGCATACCTATTACAGCGTCAGAGAAGATGCGGCAAATCTTTTCGGTTTTCTTACGAAAGATGATCTGTTTGTATATAAGCTGCTGATCTCGGTAAGCGGGATCGGTCCGAAAGCAGGGCTTGCAATTCTCAGCACAATGACAGCCAATGATATAAGGTATGCGGTGACGGCAGGGGATGAGAAAGCCATAACGAAAGCTCCGGGAATCGGCTTGAAAACAGCAAAAAAAGTAATCCTTGAATTAAAGGATAAGTTAAGCATTGAAGATATGTTTGAGCATTCGGACAGCATCGGAACAGAGTCGCTTACCGGGGATCAGGATACAGTCAGCGAAGCTGTTCTGGCATTGACGGCACTGGGGTATTCTCAATCCGAGGCGGTTAAGGCAGTAAGGAAAGTGGATGTGACAGATCAAATGACAGTTGAGGAACTTTTGAAACTTGCTTTGAAGAAAGTTTCATTGTAGGAGGAAGGAACCGATATGGAAAAAAGAGTGATCAACACGGAACTTTCCTCAGCTGAGGAGGCGGCAACGGAGAATAGCCTGCGTCCTTTAAAGCTTAGCGAATATATCGGACAGGATAATTTAAAGGAAAATCTGAAGGTGTATATCGCAGCGGCAAAAGAAAGGGGCGAGGCATTGGATCATGTGCTGTTTTACGGTCCTCCCGGTCTTGGAAAGACAACCCTCGCCTGTATTATCGCCGGGGAAATGGGCACGAATATTAAGATCACCAGCGGACCGGCAATAGAAAAACCCGGGGAGATGGCGGCAATTCTCAATAATCTCCAGGAGGGGGATGTGCTTTTTATTGATGAGATACACCGGTTGAACCGTCAGGTAGAGGAAGTGCTCTATCCGGCAATGGAGGATTATGCCATTGATATTATGATCGGAAAGGGAGCGACTGCAAGGTCGATAAGGCTTAATCTTCCTCCTTTTACTCTGGT
>CADBTR010000067.1 GCA_902797675.1 uncultured Lachnospiraceae bacterium | reverse complement strand
TGGAAAAATCACCCATCTGGAGGAATCCTTCACAAATCCTTCCGGTCGGATCTGCCTGTACTCTGCCTTGTCACAGACGTCAATGGATGCATAGCCGTGATCGATGCGTGTCGTCGGACGCAAAATCACCGGCGTATGATACGTTTCCGAATAATCAAAAGCTTCCTGAATCATCGTATATGCCTCCGCGACAGAGGATGGATCAAATACCGGAAGTTTGGAATACATCCCGAAAGTTCTGGTATCCTGCTCGGTCTGGGATGAAATCGGTCCCGGATCATCGGCCACAAGGATCACCATTCCCCCTTTTACGCCGATATAAGCAAGGCTCATAAGAGGATCAGAAGCTACATTCAACCCTACCTGTTTCATTGTAACTAAGGATCTTGCTCCGGTATAAGCTGCTCCCGCCGCCACCTCCAGTCCCGCTTTTTCATTGATGGACCATTCCACATGGACATCTCCCGGATTATTTTTTGCGATGGTTTCCAATACCTCCGTAGACGGGGTTCCCGGATATCCGGCCACCACTTTTACGCCTGCCGCCAGTGCTCCCAGCCCGATCGCTTCATTTCCCATAACAAATTGCTGATGCATGCGTCTTTTCCTCCTAATAACGATAGTTTATTATCTGACCAAGTCCGGTCGGATGCCGATCCCGAAGCTTCCGCATAACCGACTTGCACAAAATCAAAGATTTTGGCAAGCTGCTTAAATCTCGCCTGCTTTGCAGCCTCAAACGGTATCCGGCTCCTCCTGTCTTCCCAATAGCGACTATAAATAGCGCATCATCCTATCATTATACTTCTTTTTTTACCGCAAGTCAAACAATCCTTGACATACCCGGATATTCGGGCTATAATCCTGTACTATCACTTATTATCACATGAGGAAATTATGAAAGCAAAAATATCAGATCATTTTACCTATAAAAAATTAATAGGATTCGTCCTCCCCTCCATCGCCATGATGGTTTTTACATCCATCTACGGCGTGGTTGACGGTTATTTCGTATCAAACTACGCCGGAAAGACCGATTTTGCAGCGATTAACCTGATCATGCCGTTCCTTATGGTTTTAGGCGGATTCGGATTTATGTTCGGAACCGGCGGAAGCGCATTGGTCGGCATGGTGCTCGGTCAGGGCAAGAAAGAGCAGGCAAACCGCTATTTCTCCATGATCGTCGAGACCACCCTGATCACAGGCGTGATCATTTCCGTCATCGGCATTCTATTCCTTCGCAAGGTTGCCCTGCTGTTGGGCGCCACCGACGCCATGATCGGCAGCTGCGTGACCTACGGACGGATCCTGCTGGTATTCAATGCTGTTTTTATGCTTCAGAATCTTTTCCAAAGTTTTTTGATCACCGCGGAGCGCCCGCAATTCGGTTTTTATGTAACCGTTGCCTCCGGCGTTACCAACATGATCTTAGACTGGCTTTTAGTCGGCGTTCTCCACTACGGCGTAGGCGGCGCTGCCGCGGCTACCGTGATCAGCCAGTGCGTAGGCGGGATCATTCCGCTGATCTATTTTATTTCGCCAAATCACAGCCTTTTACGGCTTCGCCCGTCTGTGCCCGATTTCAGAGCCATCGGCCGCGCCTGCACAAACGGCGCCTCCGAGTTGATGAATAATATCTCCTCCTCCATTGTGGGCATGGCCTATAATATGCAATTATTAAAATACGCCGGTGAAAACGGCGTTGCCGCCTATGGCGTCATGATGTATGTGAACTTTATCTTTGTTGCAATGTTTGTGGGATATTCGGTAGGAACTGCCCCGATCATCAGCTATCATTACGGAGCAGGCAATACCGATGAATTAAAGAATATGAAAAAAAGGAGTTTTCTTATAATGGGAATAGCCGGTATCTGCATGACGCTCATCGCCCAGCTGATCGCGCCGTACCTTGCGAAAATCTATGTGGGATACGACGCCGAGCTGCTTGCGATGACGACTCACGCGTTCCGGATCTTTACCCTCGCCTTTTTGTTATGCGGCGTCAATATCTTCACGTCCTCATTTTTTACGGCGTTGAACAACGGAGCCATATCCGCCGCGGTTTCTTTCCTTCGGACACTGATATTCGAGCTGGCGGCAGTATTTATCCTGCCTTTAATCTTTGACATCAACGGAATCTGGGGCGCGGTTGCGGTAGCGGAAGTCATGGCATTTCTCATCTCCATGATCTTCCTTGCAAAGAATCAGAAAAAATACAATTACTGATCTTCCTCTTTGTCACCCTGATTTACGCAGATCCTGTCTCTGCCGTTTTTCTTCGCCTCATACAACGCTTCATCCGCTTTCTCCGTAAGCTTCGTCAGCGGTTTCTCCTCCGTGATGCCGCTGACGCCGATGCTTAACGTCATACCGATTTTTTTTCCGAATTCCGATTGTTTTACTTCCTGTGACAGTTTTTCCAGCAGTTTTTGCGCCTCTGCGATATCGCAATACAAAATTCCGATAAATTCATCGCCGCCCCATCTTCCGGCAAAACCGTTCTGCTCTGTGATTTCTTTTAATTTCCCGCCCAATAACGCCAACGCTTCATCGCCGGCGGCGTGACCGTAAGTATCATTGATCGTCTTGAATTTATCCACATCAAGCATAAAGATCTGGGCATTTTTTAACAACGCTTTTTCCGAAGCGTTCATATACATCTGCATAAAAGCTTTCCGGTTCGGCAATCCCGTCAATTCGTCCGTTGCGGCATCCGAAACGATCTTTACGCGGTAAAGCCGAACCTGGCGGATCATAAAGAAAAGAACCAATAGAAATATTCCCGTGATCATCAAAAGGATAAAGATCATCTTGCGCTGATATTGATCGTGCACTTCCTCATTGTCCTCCAGTGCAATCAGATAACATTCAAAATCCGAAAGATATTTCGTCTGCACAAATCTGTCATCTGAAAATAAATTTTCCCCCTTCAGCCATGTTTTCACGGGTTCCAGGTCATTCAGCTTTCCCTTTAGGAATGCTAGATCACTGCTCTTTGCGAACAGATTGCCCCCCTGCCTTTTTCCTGTCTGAGCCAGGATTTTTCCGTCTTCTTCCGCAAGGATCAGTTCCAGATGATATTCCTCTGCGGCATATTCCAAAAGTTCCTTAATGCTCATCGTTTCTATGTGGGTATCGACGATACCGATCAATTCTCCGTCTTTTCCTTCCATGGATTTGGAAATGTTGATCCCGATTTTTAAATCTCCGCCCTCTGTATTCTTGCTGACGTCAAGAGAAGTGGAACCCACCGGAAAATCCAGCAGATTGTGATACCATTCCTCATCCTCTTCCACCATCCGCACCGTTTCCCCGTCATATACCTGACCGGTGCGCGCATCTGCGAACATGATCACCTCATATTCCAGTCTATCCTTATAATTTTGAAGGTAACGGTTGATCACATCCGTTTCCTGCCCATTCTCTATCGCATCGATGAGGAACATGTCCTCCGCCAGCACATTGACCACCGTGCTCGGCTCCTGAAAACCCATTCTCAGATTCTCTCCGATCATATCTTCCGCAAGTCCTGTGGATAATTCCAGATATTTATGGAGAGAATCGTTCCGTTCCAGCACAAATGCCGTAGTACCGATCACAAATACGATCGCGATCACGATATAGATCATCGTAATACCGGATAATTTTCTTTTCATTTCCGAAAAACTCCTCTCACTGTAAAATGCCGCCTTGGGCAGTTTTTTCATACATCGTATCTAAAATTGCAATGTACCGACCATTATACTATATTTTACGGAGTTTTTCAATCATTCCCTGAAAATCATCTGATGCAGGTTTTTCAACCTTCTGCTCCCGTTATTCTTTAACAACTTCTCCCGTCCCATCCAGAACATGCAGAATAAAATCCCCCACAGACTGACCTTTTCCCATGGTTTGCTTTCTGTTTCTATCCTGCTCGGCAATAAATATTTAGATAGCTTTGTAGAAAAATTCATATTGCAATTCAAAGTTGGGTATGTTATACTAAGAGTGTCGCAAGACGACAAAGTAAATTAGATTTGACAATGTCAAAAATCCCCCTTGAACTGGACCTTCAAGGGGGATTTTCTTTCTACAGTTTCGGTCTATAGAACACCGAGGCTAGTTGTCATCAGCGCCTTCATCTAGCCATTTGACAAAATGATAGAGGATTAATCCTCCCACGATTTCGCCCACGACGTTGGCTATAATTGAGTAAATTAAATTTAACAATGTCTTCACCTCCTTCCGTTGTCGGAATAGGCTATGACAACGCAAACATTTTACCACAGGATCTGACAACTTTCAATCACAAGCTTTTTTGATGTCTTATAATCAAACTTGTAAATGAAAACAAAAAGGATTTGCCAATTCCCCGATGGATTTATTCAAATTATTCAAAACATAACTATATAATTTACGATATGCATAGGAGTCAGATTTCCTCCGGATGCAATCGAACCCTTGTTTCAATCCTAAATCTATTCATAAAAAATCTCCTTTTGATATAATATTTCAGTTCTCTGACTGATAAGCATATTATATCAAAAAGGAGATTTTATTTTTTTACACTTTCGTCGTCCATTCTGCACAATTCCATACTTGCGTTGCGATCTTTCCGTAGAATTCCGGTTCATGGCAGACCATCAGGATACTTCCCGGATATTCTTTTAACGCTTTTAATAATTCTTCTTTTGCGATCACGTCCAGATGATTGGTCGGCTCATCCAGTACAAGAAGATTCGATTGTCTGTTTAAGATCTTGCACAAACGGACTTTTGCCTGTTCTCCGCCGGACAGCACCCGTATCCTGCTCTCGATATGTTCGGTGGTAAGTCCGCATTTTGCCAGCGCGGATCTGACCTCATACTGGGAAAATGCCGGAAATTCATTCCAGATTTCCTCCAGACAGGTCGTATCAATTCCCGCCGGCGTTTCCTGTTCAAAATAACCGATCTCCAGATAATCCCCAAGTTCCACCGAACCGGCCAGTGCCGGAATGATTCCCAGAATACTTTTTAAAAGCGTCGTCTTTCCAATCCCGTTGGCGCCGGTCAGAACCAGTTTTTCTCCCCGTTCCATGACAAGATTCAACGGTTTTGACAGCGGTTCCTCATAACCGATGACAAGATCTTTTGTCTGAAAGAGATATCTTCCCGGCGTTCTCGCCGTCAGAAAATGGAATTCCGGTCTTGGTTTTTCCGTTACTTTCTGTATCAACTCCATTTTATCCAATTTCTTTTGGCGGCTCATCGCCATATTTCTGGTGGACACTCTTGCCTTGTTTCTTGCGACAAAATCCTTCAATTCCCTGATTTCCTGCTGCTGCCTGTTGTAAGCCGCCTCCTGCTGCGCTTTCTGCACCTCATAGACTTCCAGAAAATGATTATAATCTCCGGCGTATCTGGTAAGCCTGCAATCCTTGATATGATAGATCACGTTGACTACCTCGTTCATAAATGAAGTGTCGTGGGAGATCAGGATAAAGGCATTCTCATATTCCGTCAGATAACGCTTTAACCAGAGGATATGTTCTTCATCCAAATAATTGGTCGGCTCGTCCAAAAGAAGAATATCCGGCTTTTCCAGCAATAACTTGCCAAGCAGCACTTTTGTCCGCTGACCGCCGGACAGATCCGAGACTTCCCTGTCAAGTCCCAGATCCAAAAGTCCCAATGCCCTTGCCACTTCTTCTACCTTGGCATCGATCATATAAAAATCATGGGCCGACAATAATTCCTGCAAAGTCCCCGTTTCTTCCATATAGGCTTCCATCTGTGTCTCATCGGCGTCGCCCATCTTCCCGTACAATTCATTCAGATGAGCTTCTATTTCAAATAATCCGTCAAAGGCGGATCTCAGGACGCTTCCCACCGTATCTCCCTGCTGTAATTCTGCATGCTGATTCAAGTATCCGGCTTTCACATTTTTCGCCCATTCCACTTTTCCCTCATCCGGCATCAGATGTCCTGTGATAATACTCATAAAAGTACTTTTCCCCTCGCCGTTTACCCCTACAAGTCCGATGTGTTCTCCCTTTAACAACCGAAAGGATACATCTTCAAAAATTGCCCTGTCACCAAAACCATGGGACAGATGTTCTACATTTAAAATACTCATATGACTGTCACTCTATTGTAAGAATATCCGAAAATCCGGTTACTTCAAAAATCTCATTAACCTCTTCTGAACTGTTTCTGATCACCATTTCCCCCTGTTTGTTCATCAGTTTTTGCGCAGACAGCAGAACTCTGAGACCTGCCGAAGAGATATACTCCGGATTAGCCATATCAAAAATAAGGTTCTCTATCCCTTTCAGATTTTCTTTTACCTCCGTCTCAAGCTGAGGCCCAGTAGTTGTATCAAGTCTCCCCTCCAGCGACACGATCAATTCCTGTCCATTCTGTGTCTTTCCTATATTCAGCATAAATATATCCTCCTTTTTTCTATGCCATACTACCGCTTATTATATCATTTTGTACTGTTTTTTGCAATAAAACAAATCTTCATCAACAGATACACTTTTCCATTGTGAATATATGTGACAAATCTATGACACTTTTCTATGTTTGTGATTTTTTCTTTATGGGACAATGATACTTTTTATCGTCCGGTGGTTATCCCTTATTCTGCGATGTGAAATATCAATTGCACTTTGAACAGATCCCCGTCGATGGCGATCTCCATTTTTCCCTGCTGCAGTTCCGTAAGACTTCGCGCGATGGATAATCCCAGTCCGTTTCCCTCCGTATTTCTCGACCGGTCTCCCCTCACAAACCGTTCCATCAATTCTTCCGGTTTCATATCCAGCTCGTTTCTTGAAATGTTTTTAAAAGTAATGACCGCTTCCTTCCCCTGACATTCCAGAGAGAGATATACTCTGGTATCTTCTTTTGCATATTTACAGATATTATTCATCAAGTTATCGAAGATACGAAGCATTCTTCGCCCGTCAGCCATGATTTTCACCGGTTCTTCCTCGTTTTTTACGATCGGCTGCAAATGGGCAGCTTCCAGTTTTTCTTCATATTCTCCTGCCGCCTGCGAGAGAAACATCCTCGCATCGCAAGGCGCCATCGACACTTCCAGATTTCCGGTAGATGCCTTTGACGCCTCCACAAGATCTTCGATCAGCCGTTTTAACCGGTCGGACTGCCTTAATACCACCTCTGCATATTCCCCGATCTTCGGATTATCCGACGGCTCTTTTCCCAAAAGATCCGCATAATTAATTAACGAAGTCAACGGCGTTTTCAGATCGTGTGAGACATTTGTGATCAGTTCCGTCTTCATGCGCTCGCTTTTCAACTGTTCTTCCACCGCCTGATTCATTCCGTCGGAAATGTGATTCAGATGCTCTCCGTTCCGTTTCAGCGGTCCGAATAATTTTTTTATATCTGCCTTAAAATGAAAATCTCCTTCTGCCAGCGCTTCCTCTGTTTTGAGAAGTGTCTGCAAGGATACCGCAACTGCGCAGAGCAGAAGAAATCTGATAATCCTTCCTGCGAACCACGCAATCGTCAAAAATCCCCCTCTGCCTGTCATAAAGACAGCCCTTTCCCCTGTTACGACAATGATAAACTCAAACACGCTGACTGCCAGAAAACATAAAAGCAATGTTTGAAATACAGAGGACTGTGAAAAAAATTCTTTTACAATGTTTCCCATTTTTCGGAATGGTTTTAGCAGAAATCTGAAAATCCCCGCAATAACGGTATTTTTTAATAAACTTTTTTCTTTGATCCTGACTGCGGTGGAACAGGAAAACCACAAAAACGCGGTGGTGCAAAGCAGCAGCATGAATATTCCGTAGCCTAAGATCTGGCGAAATTGTGTTCCCGAATTATACATCAATGTCTCATCCACCGTAAAGATGCTGATTGCACAAAGAAGTATCGTCACGCCGGTCAGTATGAAAAAGAACAGATCATAGGGGATCTTATGGTCTATGCCGGGATATATTTTTTCCTCCTTCGGTCTTCTGCCTGCCACAATCAGCAACAGAATATATCCCGCCAAAGCGATGGCTCCGCTTACAATTCCCGCAGGAATGATATAATTCCGGTCCTGATATACCTCTAATGTCAATTGATACAGGTCGCTGTCCGGCGCGCCGCCTTCAAAATATCCCTGATATGTATAAACCTCACATTCCTCCTCATCGGTCTCAAATTCATTCTCACACTCTTCTTTTACTTCCAGCATCGATTCCCTGTCCATAAATTCAGAAAAATATCCCCACTCCGGAATCACCAGAACATATCTGGTATACAGGGTGACCCCTTCTTTTTTTTCCATCTCTTTCAGATTCTTATTCCCTGAGAGAACTTCCCCGTCTTCATCTAAGATCCAATATTTGATATTATCGGGAAAATCCATCTGTTCTATGGAAGATTCTCCATGAAGCGTATCCTGACAGTATTCTTTCTGGTATTCTATCACATATTTCTCACAGGCATTTTCCATAACCTGATCAAAATATGCTCCGTCTGTTCTTGGATCCTCCCCCTCGTAAAATCCGTTCTTATAGCAGAAACTTGCAAGCAGGATCAATCCCAATGTAACCGCGATCGCCGCCAATGTCGTCACAAAGAGGATTCCTTTTCCGATTCCCGTTTTCATTACATTCATCATAACATTTAACCTCACTTTTTATGTATTCTTATACATAATATAGCCCTGCCCGAATACCACTTTCAGATAGCGCGGCTGCGCAGGATCGATCTCTATTTTCTCCCGCAATCTCCGAATATGCACCGCTACCGTATTGGTATCGCAGATCATGGCGCTTTCTTTCCACACCTGTTCATAAATCTCATCCGGTGAATAGACACGATTCGGATTTTGCATAAATAATTTCAGAATATCATATTGCTTCGGCGTGAGCGATACGGATTCCCCGTCCACCGTCACTTCCCGGCGCGAATCGCACATTTCGATCCCGCCGTTTATTAAGATGTCTTCGGCGGCTTTACAGCTGCCAAGTTCCACATATCTTCTCAATGCGGATTTCACTCTGGCTGCGACTTCCACCGGATTAAAGGGCTTTGTGATATAATCGTCCGCTCCCACATTAAGACCTAAGATCTTGTCGGTATCTTCCCCCTTTGCCGAGATCAAAATCACCGGAACATTGCTGATCTCCCGTATTTTCGCCAATGCGGTGATGCCGTCCATCACCGGCATCATGATATCCATAAGCACAAGATGTACTTCTTCTTTTTCTATGAGTTCCAACGCCTCCTTTCCGTTAAAGGCTTCCAACATCTGATAATCCGGATTTGTCAGATAGATCTTCAATGCATTGACAATATCCTTTTCATCATCGCAAATTACTATTTTATACATAACAACCTCCATAAAATCCTTGCAAAAATTTTATACCCATATCATACACGATATGGGCATTAAAAGAAAAGATGTAAAGTAATTACATTTTGATTAACTTCAGGAATTGTGATTCAGATAAAAGATTGCCAACTGCGTTCTGTCACGCAGTCCCAATTTATCCAGAATATTGCTGATATAGTTTTTGATCGTTCCCTCTGATAAAAATATTTTCTCCGATATTTCTTTATTCGATAATCCTGCCGAGACCAGCTGGATCAGTTCGTATTCTTTTTCCGTGATCCCTGCCGCCGTATAATCAAAGCCTTTCGCTCCTTTATCCGCTGTTTTCTGTATTCCGTCCGAATTTGCGGATTCTCCCAGAAGTTTCGGAAGTTTTGAGATGATCTCTCCCCCGAATACATTCTGACCGCCGTATACCGCTTTACAGCACTCCGGGATTGCCTGATAATCCTGTTTTAGCAGATAGCCCTTCACACCGAGTTCCAACGCCCGTATAATATACTCCTCATCCGAAAAGGTTGTGAGGAATAATATCTTCGCCTCCGGATCTTCTTTTAATATTCTTTCAGCCACGTCAACGCCGGTTGTGTCCTTCATGCGGATATCCAAAAGCAGCAGATCCGGTTTCCATATATGATACAAGTCCACTGCCTCCTCCCCGGAATTTCCTTTTCCCACAACCTGAAATTCTTCTCTCGCAGACAGGATCATTTCAAGAGACATAGTCACCAGTTCATCATCATCCACAATTGCGATTTTAATTTTTTCCATTCTGATCTCCTTTTCCCTTCGGCAGATTGATAAATATCCGAAAACCGTCCTTCGCTTCGATCGTCATGATTCCTCCCAGTTCTTCCACGCGCTCGCTCATATTCGATAATCCGATCCCTTTTTTCTTCATTCCTCCGGCGCCGCTGCTTACCTGACCGGTTCCGTTATCATATACGGAAAATGTCACAAATCCCGGATGATTGTGCAGCATGATCTCAACCCGGTTTCCGTTGGAATGTCTGATAATATTGTTGACTGCCTCCTTGCAGACCGCAATGATCGTAAGTGTAACCTGCAGCTCCAGTCCGTCAAATCCATCCATATCTGTCACGACCTCATAATCCTTGAGCAAAGATAGGAGTTCCTCCATATTCTTATCCGGATCAATGGAATCATCGTGAAGATCATGTACGCTGTTGCGCATATCGTTCATCGCCTGATTCAAGGTTTGTTCCAGTGTTTCCAGATGAGTTTTTACGGTTTCCTCCTGATTGACAATTTTGATCGCGCCTAAAAACAGGATCGCTCTTGAAAGCAAATGTCCCACATTATCATGTATTTCTCTGGCGATCCGGTTCCGCTCCGCCAGAGTTGCATTTCGCACCTGCTGATCCTGCTCCTTTCGCAATTGTTTATTGCTGTTTCTTAATTTCAGTTCCAGCTCTGCTCCCTCATCCCTCACTTTATGGATCCGCTCCATTGTATTTTCATACTGTAACAGATTTCGATAGCCGAATCCGACGATTGCTATAAGCACCAGCCATTCTATCCAGAAATCAGTGCTCTTTTTGCACAGAAAAGCCGCTTCCAACGCCGGTATTGACATCAGCAGATATTCTGTTATCCGATGTTCCACCAGATTGCTGATTTCCAATACAATGGCAATAGACACAGATGCAACAACGGCTTTTGTCGTTGCACCTGTGTCCCGGATAATCAATACCACAAATATTCCCAAAATCAATGATTTCCAAATCAGTTTTTCTTTCATCCGTTAAGCCCTGTCCCGTATTTTCATCACTGTAAGTCCGGCTCCTGCCAAGGCTGCCGCAAATAAGATCTGGATCAGTGAACAGGTGAAAAATTCTCCCTGTACGATATGTCCGATGCTGTTGGTGTCGATCAGTTCATTTGCGCGGACAAACCAGTATAGCGGAAAGAATTTTGATGTACTGATCACTTCCGCGCTCATCAGATCTTTCTGAACAAATACGCCGCTGATAAAACACATTCCTAAAATCACCATGTTACAGAGCATATTCAAAACGCCCCTGTCTTCTGTCAGGGTACTGAATAAAAATCCCATTGCGATTCCCGGCAGCATCAAAACCAGCAGATTCAACATATAGTACAAAAATTTCGATCCGTCTCCGTGACCTGCCCCTGCGACAAGCGCGATAATTCCAAAGAGCATCCACATACCAAGTCCCATGACAAAGATCGCGGCAAACAATTCCGCATTTCTTCGTTGAAAGGAATAGGAAGAACAGGATATTCTTCTTACCAGATCTGTTCCCCGAAGCGTTCCCATAATCAGTCCGATGGAGATACATAAGATCATCATAAAGGAATATGCGGAAAAATTAAACATGGAATAAAAGTATCCCTTTCCCTGCTTTTCTTTTTGCTCTGCCAGAGTAACTTTCGTATCCTGAACTTCTTTCATCAGCCGGTCTGCCTGACTTATAGCGTCAGTTAGATTATAACCGTTTCCGGTGAATTCTTCAATATCAGTTAAGTACATTTCCAGTTTTTTTGTCATCAGAACACTGCTGACGGAATTTTCCGCGGAAATATAGCGGATTTTTTCCGGTTGCTCTTCAAAATCCTTGGGAATACATATCGCATAGTCTGCAATCCCGAATCGAACATCATCATTGATCCGGTCATCCGCATTTTTTGTTTCCGTAACGTTTTCCGTTTTCTTGATATAAGCGATCACAGCCTCCGATAATTCCGTATGCGCTTCATCTTTTACGAGCACATCCATTTTTTCTTCCTTGAAACTTTGTTCTGTCTTCTGCGCATTTGCCCCTGCGGAAATGGTTCCAAATACCACAAATACCACAAAATAGACAACAAGACTGCCTGCATTTGCCCGGAGCATTTTCATAAATGTTTTAAATATTGTCATAACTCCTCCTTGAAAGACCTGCAATTCCCACTGCTACAAATACAATGATCATGACGATCATAATGATAATATCCTGATAATACCGGTTTCCCGTTCCGTAAGTTCCGAGAGTATACAAAGCATCTGTCATCACTGCCGCCGGGTTGATCTTATTTAAGAGCGGCATCTTTGTCTCTACAAACTGTTTCATG
Source organism: uncultured Lachnospiraceae bacterium (assembly GCA_902797675.1). GTDB lineage: Bacteria > Bacillota > Clostridia > Lachnospirales > Lachnospiraceae > CAG-303. The sequence goes on along the minus strand of CADBTR010000067.1, from coordinate 2,791 downwards.
GAATCTACCATCAAACCGCTTAAAAATGAGCATGTCATGGTAAATGCCAAAGGAAGCACGATCTTTAATGTTTCGCTCTTTGCCGCGAGAACGCTGAATGCCATTCCCGATGTAATTCCGATGATCCCTCCCAGGGAAGTCACAAAGACAACCGACAAAAAGGATGCGTGAAACGATAGCTGCAATACGCCCTCAATATATAGTACCAGCAGGATGTTGGAAAAAATCTGCACAATGATTCCCGCCGTTGCCGCTGCAAGAACAGAAATCGTTTTGGGAACAGGCGCGCATTCATAGCGTTTTCCCCTGTCGGACTGCGCTGCCGATATTCCGTTCATCGCGGTAACGCTTAACCAGGAAGAAAATAAACTTGCCATGGCAAGCAGCGCAAAAAAGAAATTCATCAAAGGCGAGATCGGATCGTTTTTAAAACGAAGTGTCTGAAGAGAAATTTCACTCGCCGATAATTCTCCCGTGGTTTCATACATCAGTGCTTTATTCTGATATTCTCTTAAAAATTGCGATAAAAAAGTCTGATTCATGCCGTTTTTCTCAATGACAAGCGCAGGTTCTTTTCCATTCCCGCCGTAGAAGATCCCGTCAATTTTTTCGTCTTTTAATAATTTTTTTGCTTCTGTCTCTTTGCAGATCTTCAACCGGAATAATTGTTCCTCCGCATCTTTATCGGAGAGCTGTTTTAAAACGATCGCAAAGGGATCGATCTGTTCCTGCGCATCTTCTGTCACATAGGCAACCGGTACCGGCTTAAAGGTATCCGAGCTTTCTTTGATCAGATTTCCAAAGCCGAAATAAAATGCCGTGGCAAGAGCAATGGGAAACAGAATGGTCCAGCCCAGCGCCCATTTCATGCGAAACATTTCTTTTAATTTGTATTTCAGCACATGAAGAAACATCAGTCTCTCAACTCCTTCCCGGTAATTTCCAAAAATACATCGTTTAGTGTCGGCAATTCCGAATTCACTCTTCCGAATTCGATCTGTTCTTCGATCAGATAGTTCATGATATGCACAAGGTTGTGACTTCCCCCGTCACACCGGATAATTAATTTTTCTCCGCTTTGCTTCACCTCATATACGTGATTGATCTTTTGTAATCCCCAAATCTGCTCTTCGGATATTTCTTTTAATTCCACCGTTACCGTCTCCCGGTTTTTCAAGCTGGCTTTCAGCTCTGTCGCCGTTCCGGAGATCACATTTTTTCCTCTGTCCATAATGACGATGCGGGAACACAATCCCTCTACCTCCTCCATATAATGCGAGGTATAAATGATCGTAGCCCCTTCTTTGTTTAATCTCCGGATCCCTTCTAAGATCGCATTTCTGCTCTGGGGATCAACAGCAACCGTCGGTTCATCGAAAATGATCAATTTCGGTTTGTGTACGATCCCGCAGGCGATATTTAATCTTCGCAATAAACCGCCGGATAATTTCTTCGGTCTGTATTTCACATAGTCTTCCAGTCCCGCAAAGGCGATCGCCGATTCCGTCAATTCTTTTCTCTTTGCTTTATCGGTAATATAAAGACCGCAAAAGAAATCAATATTTTCATATACGCTGAATTCATCGATCACCGCCACATTCTGCATGACAACGCCAATGTCCTTTTTTATCTCATAAGCCGACGGCGTCATGTGTTTTCCGAATACCTCCACTTCTCCTTTATCATATTTTAAGAGCGATAACAGGCAGTTGATCGTTGTTGTTTTTCCCGAACCGTTCGGTCCTAACAAGCCTAAGATCTCTCCCTCCCGAATCTCTAATGAAAAGTGATCTACCGCTATCTTTTCCCCGTATCGTTTTACTAACTGATCGATTTTTACTATCGGATATTCCATAAAAAAAGCTCCTTTCAAATGCATTCCTTTCATGATACGATTATACATGAAAAGAATTCCATTTGAAAGTGAGCCCGGTCATATTTGTCATATGACAAAAGTCACATTGCTGTTAATGATTTAATCAACCAAACTTAATCCGCTTCTCTCGGACGGCTGGATCATCACGGTCACGCCCTGACCGCCATGCCATTCAAATTGATACGATTCCCCTGAGGTCTGCCCGATAAACGTTTTCCATGAAACATCCGCAGTAACGCTCGGATCGCAATGACCGTGTCCTACCCAGCAGATCACCGCATCCGGATCGGCGGAAATGGTATTCCCCGACTGCACATTGCTCACAACGATCGGATTTCCGTCGGATAACACTGCCACAAAGGCATTTTTTCCTTTCGCCGTCAATGCCGTTGTCGCCAGACCTTTCTGGGACAACACGCCGACGCCCACGAATCTTACGTTATAATCACAATCCTGGGTAAACGCCAGAATATTCTCCGACTCCACAGAGATCGTCTCTCCCTGCTGCAGCTGATAAATAATGACATGCTGACTTGCATTGGCGTAATAGGTAACGGAATTTCCCGATAAATTCACCTTCATCAGCGGTATATTTTCACCGGTGACACGCCGTACAAGCGATCCTAAAAGAGCCTGCCCCACATTCTGCTGCGGTCCCAACAGCACTTTTTCAAAGCGATAGTTCTTGGCGCCGCTGTTTTCTCCGGCAATAAACGCGCCTGCTTTCGCAAATATCACATCATTTCCGGTACTTGTCACCTTTAATGTCAATTCATTGACTGTCTCAAATGTCACCATGGTTCATCCTCCTGAATTTTCTAAGGAACTGCTAGTACATCGTAAATTTAATTGCCGGTACATTTACGCAGAATGATTGTGCATACACAATGAAACCGAATGAGGCGGTGTGGACAC
>CADBTR010000066.1 GCA_902797675.1 uncultured Lachnospiraceae bacterium | reverse complement strand
TTGACAACTGAATAGACCATGATGCAGTTTGGTTAGTAGAATCGCATAACTTTACATGAAATACGCCGGACATGGCAGCCTGTTGGCTGCTGTGTCCGGTGCTTCTTTTTTGTATGAGCTGTCAGGCCGTCCTGTATTACCAAGAGATTGAAAGTACAAGGTAAAAGCGCAGCCTCCGTTTCTGTTTCTTCATGGCACATCCCTCCGTTCCATATCCATGATAACAAAGGAACGAGCTGATTGGTAGGACTATCATTATCCACATCTGGAGAAATCCTTGATGAAATTTAAGATGCACGATATTTTCGATATGGATACATGATGATCTACACATACGCTTGCTTTCTTCGAGCGGAAGAAATACAATAGAGTAGATTGTCGGAGGTATAGGTATGGATTTACCTTATAAAATAGCCGATATTTAGTTTATTTCTAAAACTACAGATAGGCTAACAGAGTGACACTTCAAGTCATTAGGAAAATCTTAATAAAATCTGATGCAATTCATTGAGATTTTCCTAAAGAATATTGGTATGCTATAAAGGAGTTATACTGTATGAGAGGAAGGGATTGGATGGCTGAAAAGGTCTTAGTTGTAGATGATGAACGCGACATTGCAGATTTATTAGAAGTTTATTTGGGAAATGAGAACTATGATGTTTTCAAATATTATTCGGCAAGGGAAGCATTAGATTGCATTGAAAATCAAGAAATAGATTTGGCTATTCTTGACATAATGTTGCCGGACATTAACGGCTTTTCTCTTTGTCAGAAAATACGGGAGAAATATACCTACCCTATTATTATGTTGACGGCAAAGGATGAGGAAACAGATAAGATTACAGGTCTGACTTTGGGAGCGGACGATTATGTAACAAAACCTTTTCGCCCGCTTGAATTGATTGCAAGAGTGAAAGCCCAGTTGCGAAGATATAAAAAATACACACCAGTACAGATTGAGAAACATTCTACACCCAAACTCACATACAAAAAGCTAATGCTTGATACGCAAACGTATGAGTGTGAATTGAATGGGACACCTATATCTTTGACCCCGACGGAATTTTCTATTTTGCGTATTTTGCTTGAAAGGCAAGGAACGGTTGTCACTCTTGAAGATTTGTTTCATCTGGTATGGAAAGATGAATATTACAGCAAAAACAGCAGTACAATCACTGTCCATGTCCGGCATTTAAGAGAAAAATTGCAGGACACGACAGAGAAACCACAATACATTAAAACGATATGGGGTGTTGGATATAAGATATAGTCCGCCCGTGATTGGAGATTGAAATGAAGAAAAAAGAAAAGATAAATTATACTGTGCCAATTCTATTTTTATTATATCTGGCACTCTTGATATGGATCATCTTATTTAAGCTGCAATTTTCTATCCTCGACTTAGATCGAGTACGGGAAATCAATCTAATTCCATTTTATTATGAGCATGAGGTTACTTTTCACGCAGCAGAAGTTTTACAGAATGTGTTGATCTTTATGCCCTTTGGAATATATCTGTGTTTATTGCTTCCTAAAAGTCGGTTTGGCGTGAAATTGCTTTTGATTGCCGTGGTAAGTTTGCTGCTGGAAATCTGCCAGTATGTCTTAGCGATTGGTCGGTCAGATATTACAGACCTTATTACAAATATTTGTGGTGGTCTATTCGGTATTATTCTATATAAAGCGGCAATCAGACTGTTTCGGAACAAAAAACGGGTAGACCAAGTAATTATTATTTCAGCCACGATTGTGACAGTAATAGTTGGTGGAGGACTGCTGCTCTTGCTTGCAGCAAACTGATGGAGGTGAAAAGCATTGAAGAATAACTGCTATTCCATAGAAAAAAGGCTTCGGTTGCGGCTATACCTGCTTTTGTCTTTATATACGGTAATTGGTTTTGTCGTTATGTTGTTTTCTGATTATGTTTTAGCATTATTTCCATCGCCCATTAGCACATGGATCTTAGACCGGCTGGATGTAATCTTTGCCCTTTTTCTTATCTTTGGCTTTGTAGGCATTTTTTATTTCTATTGGAAAAAGCCATGGAAATACTTGAACGAGGTTATCGGCGCAACGGAGATTGTTTATGAGCAGAATGATCATGCGATTGAACTGTCTGAACCACTACGGGAAGTTGAAAGCCAGATGAACCAGATTAAAATGTCTGTCCTTTTGAGCCAGCAGGTCGCAAGGGAGGCGGAAACAAAGAAAAACGAGCTGGTGATGTATCTGGCGCATGATATTCGCACACCATTGACAACGGTAATCGGATATTTGAGTTTGCTTAATGAAGCGCCTGATATGCCGGAGGAACAGAAGGAAAAATATATCGGGATTGTACTGGATAAATCGGAGCGATTGGAAACTTTAATCAATGAGCTATTTGAAATCACACGTTATCATACAAATACCGTTCAAGTGAAAAAGTTGCCGGTTGATCTGTATGCCTTATTGTCCCAAGTCATTGATGATTTTTACCCCGCACTCTCTGAAAAAGGAAACACAACTCAAATATCTATGCAGGATGGTTTAACCGTCATGGGTGATCCGGAAAAACTTGCCAGAGTGTTCAATAACTTATTGAGAAATGCAGCATCTTACTGCTATCCAAACACTGAAATTGACATAGCTGCGAGCAAGAAAGGCAACCATGCTATCGTGATTTTCAAAAATCGTGGGCCAACTATTCCGGCAGACCAATTATGCACAATCTTTGATAAATTCAGCCGTTTAGATGAAGCCAGAACATCCGACACGGGCGGCGCAGGCTTAGGTCTTTCGATTGCAAAGGAAATTGTAAACCTGCATGGCGGAGAAATTACGGCGCAAAGTCAAGCGGAAGAAATTACATTTACGGTAACGTTGCCGCTTTCAAATAAATCTTAGGATTTTCTTAGGAGTATTCCACATCAAAATTAGAGATTAAAAAACCTCTGTCCGCTATAATAAGTAGTGAACAGAGGTTTTGCTTTTGTTTGAAAATGGAAAAAGGAGTGATGATGATGGAACTGAAAATTGAGCATCTACGCAAGCAGTTCAAAGATAAAACCGCTGTCGATGATGTGAACTTGACCCTGACAAATGGCGTATGGGGACTTCTCGGCGCAAATGGTGCGGGCAAAACGACCCTTATGAGAATGATTGCAGATATTATGGTGCCGAATAGCGGGTCTATTTATTATGATGGCAAGAACATTCACGAAATGGGAAAAAACTATCGAGAACTGTTTGGCTTTTTGCCGCAGGATTTTGGATATTCCCGTGATTTCACGGTCAAAGACTATCTCGAATATATGGCAGCATTAAAGGATGTTCCGGCAAGGGAATCATCAAGGAAAATCAATCATCTGCTGGATATTCTTACTCTTTCGGATGTAAAGCGGAAAAAAATAGCAAAACTATCTGGCGGTATGAAACGGCGTGTTGGCATTGCCCAAGCCATGCTGAACGATCCGAAAATTTTAGTAATGGATGAACCGACCGCAGGACTTGACCCCGGAGAACGGGTACGATTTCGTAATTTTATTTCCGATTTTTCCCATGACCGTATTGTGTTGATCTCCACACACATTGTTTCTGATGTTGAGTATATTGCAACGCGAAACGCGATTATGAAAGATGGAAAAATTGTTGATGTAGGTACAACAGACGAACTGGTGAAACAGATCGAGGGAAAGGTCTGGACCTGCACTATTCCAGCCAGAGATTTAGACAAGTATGAAATGCGCTTACGAATAATCAATCAGCGCGGGGAAGATAACAACCAAGTATCTATACGGTATCTGTCTGATAAATCTGAAATTGAGGGGTCAACCAACGTATCACCGCGGCTTGAGGACTTGTATCTCTGGCTGTTCCCGCAAGCTGAACATGAAAAGGAGGGAAATTGATATGCGGTTATTCTGTTTGGAAGTAAAAAGAATTATGAAATCCCGGCGCACCATCATTTTACTTACC
>CADBTR010000065.1 GCA_902797675.1 uncultured Lachnospiraceae bacterium | reverse complement strand
GGCTTGCTGGCACCGGTGATCACGCTGGAAATCACCTGTTTTCTTAAAATCCACGCCAATGCCAGAACGGACATATTCGTTCCAAGCTCTCCGGCAATCTTTTCGAGTTTTTCCACTTTATCCAGATTTTCATCCGTCAAAAGGTTATTGATCTGCTTATCCGCCTGATGAGTAGCTCTGGAGCCCTCCGGATACGGCTGACCTTTCTTATACTTTCCGGTCAAAAGTCCCTGTGCCAGAGGCGAAAACGGTGTGATACCCATACCGTATTTCTCGCACACATCCATAATATCATGTTCAATATACCGGTCCACCATATTATATTGAGGCTGAACAACCGTCATCGGATAAAGATGATATTTCTCAATAATTCCCTGTGCCTCGGTCAGTCTCGCGGCACTCCATTCCTCACTGACACCGTAATACAGGATCTTTCCCTGCGCAACCAGATCGCTCAACGCCCGCAGGGTCTCCTCCATCGGAGTGGTAGGATCAAATCTGTGGCAAAAATACATATCGATATAATCCAGTCCCATATTCGTCAGTGTTCTGTCTATATTCTCAAAGATATGCTTTCTTGACAGCCCCCATTCGTTCACGCCTCTGCCGGTTGGGAAAAATACCTTGCTGGACACCACATAAGTGCTCCTCGGATATTCTCTCAAAATCTTTCCCAGAAACTTTTCTGCCTCTCCGCCACTGTACGCGTCTGCGCAGTCAAAAAAATTCACTCCCTGATCATAAGCCTGTCTGATAGTCTGCGCCGCAATCTCTGCCTTCTCGCTTCCTGCCAGATCTGTCATCCAGCTTCCCACTGCGATCTCGCTGACCTTCAACCCCGATCTTCCAACTCTGCGATATTCCACGTAAAAGTCCTCCTTAACATTGTATACAATAAAATACATATTGAAATCTGCTAAAAGCATAAATCATTTTATCTTTTTTCAAAGAAAATACAATGATAATAACTGTCTATTAATTGATTTTTTCTGTCTCACCGTTATCCGCCAACCCCTGCAAAACCTCATGGATAACCGGAAAATCCTTCCTGAGTCTCACAATCTTTCCATCCCGGTCAAGAAAACAGTGCTTTGTGGAACCGGTGCAGCGCACCTCCCCGCTCTCCTTATCGCGGATGGTATAGGAGATCACCATCTTCACCCCGTTGTATTGTGTGACGTTTGTCTCGATCAAAACCACATCTTCATACTTCGTCATGGTGCGGTAACTTGCTTCCACCTCCAGCACCGGACAGATAATGCCGGTTTCTTCCATTTTGGAATAACCGAAGCCGGCTTCTTCCAGAATATAAGTCCGCGCCTCCTCAAACCAGCGGATATAGTTGGAATGATGCACAACCCCCATCTGATCTGTCTCGTAATATTGCACCCGATGCTCATAATCCCTGATCTCATTCATAATCTGTCTTTTCCTGTTCGCTAAACCATTTGCGGATCTTGCTCTTTGCAGAAGCTGTCCTTACAATATCGATCCAGCTCTGTTTCGGTCGTCCTCTCTCAATATCTACAACGATCTCAACCTTATCTCCGTTATTCAATACCGTCTCCAGCGACATCTCTCTGCCGTTGATCACACAGCTTACCGCATGGTTGCCGATATCACTGTGCACCGCATAGGCAAAATCGATAGCGGTAACGCCCTTCGGCAAAATCTTCGATTCGCCCTTCGGTGAGAAGCAATAAATATTCTCTGAAAATAAATTAAAATCCTGTTTCACAAGTTCCAGAAATTCACTGTTATCGGAAATATCCTGCTGCCACTCCATAATCTGGGAAAGCCAGTCCGCTTTCTCCTTCTGGCTGTTGGACAACGTCTTGATATCCTTCCCCGGCATGCCGTATTTCCATTTTGCAAGAATACCGTAAGTCGCCACCTGATGCATCTCTCTTGTCTTGATCTGCACTTCAAACAACTCGCCCCCCGGCGCCACTAGTGTGGTATGGAGAGACTGATACATATTCGACTTGGTAAGGGCGATAAAATCCTTAAAGCGCCCCGGTATCGGTTTATACAGATCATGAAGCACTCCCAGCGCAATATAACAATCCCGAATGGACGGCACAAGCACCTTGATGGCATAGATATCATACATCTCATCCAGTGTCTTCTTATTATTGATCATCTTACGGTAAATACTGAATTTATGTTTCAATGCGTAAATAATATTCGCATCGATCCCGGCTTCATGAAGCCCCAATGTAATCTCTCTGGAAAGCTG
>CADBTR010000064.1 GCA_902797675.1 uncultured Lachnospiraceae bacterium | reverse complement strand
CTCCGATTCAATCTCCGACCTACGGGAATTGCTGCCGTTGGCAGCAAGCAGGTCGCAGGGCTAAAGCCATGCGACATTCAACGGCACTAAGCCTGACGGCATACGACATGGATATGATATTCCTCATTGCATTTTCGATTAAAATTTGATAAAATACTATCATAAAGAATTCGTGAAAAAATGCAGGAGGTCTGTGAGATGAACCGTGATCGGCAAAGGCTGTTATATAGGTTAAATGAGTCATTTATGCCATCACAGCGGTATTCGATAATTTTGAATACAGTGCTTTTGATGACGCATGTAATGTTCGGGGTATGGTATTACCGCATACATACGCCGATATTGTTTTATTATAATTTTTTCAGTATTGCAGTATTTGTGATGGAATACTATGTGCTGATAAGAAAAAAACATAAGACATATCTGATAATCTGCTTTTCGGAAATTTATATTTTTATGTTTATGAATTTGTTCTGTCTTGGCTGGAATTATGGTTTTCAATTATATTGCTTCGGATTTGTTACATCGATGATGTTTATTGATTATTACTTATATGACGGAACAAAGATTCATATCACAACCAGGATCGTTGTGGCATTGGATATTTTGGTTTATGTGGCAGCAAGGGTGTATTTCTACTCCCATGAACCGTATTATAATCTGGCGGACAGCAGGATCGAGCAGATATTTTATCTTACAAACACCATATTGGAATTTGCCCTGATCGTCAGTTTTGTGACACTTTATACAAGAACTGCCTTTGGTTTGGAAAGCCATCTGCAGCAGGTGGCGACGCATGATGAATTGACAAAACTTTATAACAGAAGAAGCATGGATGAGATTATTGACCGGTTAGAACAGTCAGATGTCGAGAAAGAGGATATTTATATTGCCATGCTGGACATTGACTTTTTTAAGAAGATCAATGATACTTACGGACATGATGCCGGTGATCGGGTTTTGGAACAGTTGGGAGAAATGCTGATCGCACTGGAGAAAAAATACAAAAAAGCAAATTTTACCCCGGCAAGATGGGGCGGCGAGGAATTCGTGGCGGTATTACATGGAAATCATGTGCAGAAAAAAGATGTGATCGAAATCTTTGAGTCCTTAAGAAAGAAAGTAGAGGGAATGGTGACCGTATATCAGAAACGGGAGATCCGGTTTACGCTTACCATCGGAGTGTCCCGCTGTCGTGAGGGTGAGGAGATCAGAAATACGTTAAAGCGGGCAGATGACAGATTGTACGAAGGAAAAGAGAATGGCAGGAACAGGGTGATCTATGAAACAAAATGAACAGATTCTGTTGCTCTTACGCTGCCGAATAGCAGGCAGGAGGTTGACAAAAACCTGTTTTGACAGTAGAATGGTTATTCATACGGCATGTTGCTTTTAACTTCCGCTTCTGGTGGGGAAAAGGATCATTATGCCGTTGGGAGTAAACTGAAAAAATTCAATAAAAAGGGAGTAATGAAGAAAATGGAAACTGAAAAAATCAGAGAAAACGGGACCGGCTTTGCGTCGAAGTTAGGTTTTGTGCTGGCAACGGCAGGTTCGGCGGTAGGGCTCGGGAATTTGTGGAGATTTCCGTATCTGGCGGCGAAATACGGCGGCGGCGTATTTTTGCTGATCTATCTGATCCTGGCGGTTACCTTCGGGTTTGCGATGATGATCACGGAGGCATCGATCGGAAGGAGAACCGGAAAGAGTGTGATCGGCGCTTATCAGGTTGTCAATGAATCTTTTGGCGGCATGGGAACCTTCGCGGCACTGATTCCGGTATTTATCATGCCTTATTATTGTGTAATCGGCGGCTGGGTACTGAAATATATGTGCGTATTCGCCACCGGACACGGTCTGGATGCGGCTGTTGATGATTATAAGGGCGGCGCGCCGTTGTTTTCACATTTTATCGGACAGGCAAAAGAGCCTGCGATCTTTTTTGTCATTTTTGTGTTAGTCAATCTGGTGGTAATCCTGTTCGGCGTGCAGAAAGGAATCGAGAACGTCAGCAAGATCATGATGCCGCTTCTGGTTGTATTGATCCTTGGGATTGGGATCTACACTATGACGTTAAAAGGCGCGGGAGCAGGATTTAAGTATTATATACTTCCGGATTTTACGGGCGTTACCGTATCAAAACTTTTAAAAACCATCGCGGCGGCAGCCGGACAGCTGTTTTATTCCCTGTCTCTCGCCATGGGAATCATGATCACTTACGGTTCTTATATGAGAAAAGAGGATTCCATGGAATCCTGTGTCAGACAGATCGAGGTATTTGATACGGCGATCGCTTTTCTGGCGGGAATGATCATCGTACCGGCAGTATTTATCTTTTCCAATGGTGACGCGGCAGCTATGAATGCGGGACCGGGGTTAATGTTTTTGACATTGCCGAAGGTATTTGCAACAATTCCGGGCGGACAGATCTTAGGAACCGTATTTTTCGTGCTGGTAGCACTTGCAGCCATGACCTCGTCCATGTCGTTGATGGAGACTGTTGTTGCGGTCGTGATGGAGAAATTTAAGATCAACCGGATCAAGGCGGCGCTTTATGTCTTTATATTCACTGTTGTGGTTGGTTTATTGTCCGTATTCGGCTATAGCATCTGGGCAGAATTTACATTGTTCGGTATGCAGATCCTTGATTTCTTCGACTTTACGACAAATAATATCATGATGCCGATCTTGTCTGTTCTTACCTGTATTCTGATCGGATATGTGGCAAAGACTGCTTACGTGGAGGAGGAAGTCGAGAGAAACGGCGAAGACTTCAAAGCCCGCGGAATGTATCGCGTTATGATCAAATACATTTGTCCTGTTGTGATGATCATTATATTGATCACGCCGTTTGTGACAAAATTGTAGGATTGTGCCGTTTGCGGCGAAAATTCCGAACGATGTTGTTTGTGACGAAATCGCAGAATGAAGTTGCTTGTGAAGAAGCTGTAGAGTTGTGAAAGTTGCACAAAATAAAAACGATTTTTTGCATAATTATGTGGAATTAAGAAAATGAGGTTGAAAAACAAGTAGACATCATGTAGAATAAGTGTAAATGTTTGCACTGGGGAGACCGATCGGTTTGTGAAAACATTCCGGTCGGTTTTGCATACATGATTGGTGGAGAAAATTCATATAAGAAATGAAAATGTGCTATGCTGGAAATAGGGATTGCTTTTTGAAAAAGGAGGAAAAATATGAAGAAAGCAAAACGTATTTTTGCAATGGCACTTTCTGCTGTTATGGTGTTGGAAAGTGCACCGGTGATGTGGGCCGGTTCGTCAACGGTTATTACGACCGGATATCGGACATCGTGGACATCGGCTTATGAGCTTCAGGACGGTGAGGTGATGGAGTTCGATGTGGAATTGCAGTCATTGGGCGATGGAACAACCGTGTCGCCATGGGATTCGTTGGTCATGGTGCTTACCAGTGAGAATGTACAGAGAGGCGGTACTTTTGATGTGACAAAAGAGTATGCCGTAATGAGAACCGATAACTGGGCATTTCAAAATGCCAATGTAACCTCGAATACTTCGGCATTTCCAAGCAGCTGGGCTGATCTTTTGAAAGATTGCCACTATGACATTACGGTGGAGAGAACCGGAGATGTTGTCACCTATGATTATACGGTCATAAGCAATACAGATGAAAACTTGAAATATTCAAACAGTTATGTATTAAGCGGAACGGATTTGTCAGCAGGCTGTTATGTTTATTTTACTGCAGATAAAGGTGTGCATTTTACAATTACGGAGACCCGAAGAAGACATTATAAAGGGAATGAGACCGGAATATATACATTTGATAATACCTTAGATAATTCGATATCGAAAACGGTCAAGAATTCAGTTTGGTGGGATGCGTGGACGCCGGGATACGGGTTGCAGGATGGAGATATTCTTACTTTTGATGTGGATTTAACTTCCACAGGAACTGAATTGTGGAATTCGTTGAATGCTGCATTTGTCAAT
>CADBTR010000063.1 GCA_902797675.1 uncultured Lachnospiraceae bacterium | reverse complement strand
GCGGTGCCCACACCGCCTCATTCGGTTTCATTGTGTATGCACAATCATTCTGCGTAAATGTACCGGCAATTAAATTTACGATGTACTAGATAAATATGGATGCAGCCGTATCGGGTAGGAGGGAGATTTTATCTCCCTCCTACTCGATTAAAGGGGCGGGTAAAGAAGTTATCGTCGTGAACTTTTTGGAAAAGTCCGGCGCAGGCGTTTGCAGAGCGTGTCAGAACTTTCCCGGGCACTTGGCGCGCGTCTGAGAAGAATTGTACTTGACAACAGGGAAATGACTGGTATATAATGGAATGTACTGTGAAAAAACACAATGCAAAGTAATGGGAGGTATCATCATGGCTGAAAAGAAAAGCATGTTGACAAGCGAAGGTTTAAAGAAATTACAGGATGAGTTACAGGATTTAGAGGTTGTACAGTTAAAAGAAGTTGCGCAGAAGATCAAGGAAGCAAGAGAGCAGGGTGACTTGTCCGAGAACGCGGAGTATGATGCGGCAAGAGAAGAACAGCGTGATATCGTATCCCGTATCGATGAGATTAAGGAAATTCTGAAGAATGCGGAAGTTGTTGATGAAGATGAAATTGATGTCAAAAAGGTAAATCTCGGCAGTACCGTAACCGTTTATGATAAAGAATTTGATGAAGAAATAGCGTATACGCTGGTAGGCTCCAACGAGACTGACAGTTTAAATAATAAGATTTCCAACGAATCTCCAGTAGGGCGTGAATTGATGGGAAAGGCCGTAGGAGATGTCGTTAAAGTGGAATTCGAGAATGGAAGCTGCGAATACGAGATTCGCGCGATTACAAGAAATTAAGGAATGCTTGGAAACAGTGTATATTATTGCACAGATTCTTAGCATTATAATCACCGAGTTGGAGGAATAAAAGGATGGCAGAGCAGCAGAATGCGGCACAGGATATGAACCAGTTGTTGAAGGTTCGCAGGGATAAACTGGCAGATCTTCAGGCAAATGGAAAAGACCCGTTTCAGATCACAAAGTATGATCAGACACATCACACAGATGAGGCGAAGGCGCTTTACGAAGAACATGAGAAGGTATTGCTGAAAGATTATAAAGCACCGGATTTCTCAGAATTTCAGGATGATGAGGCAGCCTTGCGCAAAGCGAAGAAAGACGAATATAATAGCAGACGGGAGATTCTGGACGCAGATGCGATCACGGTTTCCATCGCAGGACGTATGATGTTTAAACGTGTGATGGGAAAAGCATCCTTTGCAAATATCCAGGATCGGAACGGAAGAATCCAGGTTTACGTATCGCGTGACGCCATCGGAGAAGAACCGTATGCGGATTTCAAAAAATCGGATATCGGTGATATCTATGGCGTAAAGGGTTACCTGTTCCGTACCATGACAGGAGAGATCTCCGTTCACGCAACGGAATTGATCTTATTGTCCAAGAGTTTGCAGATCCTTCCGGAGAAATTCCACGGTCTGACGGATGTAGATCAGAGATATCGCCAGAGATATGTGGATCTGATCATGAATGAGGAATCAAAAGAAGTATTTGTCAAGAGATCCCAGATCATCCGGGAAATCCGTAATTTCCTGGCAGGCAGAGAATTTATGGAAGTAGAAACTCCGATGCTGGTATCCAACGCAGGCGGCGCGGCGGCAAGACCTTTTGAAACTCATTATAATTCATTGGATGAAGATGTAAAACTTCGTATTTCTCTGGAATTGTATTTGAAGAGATTGATCGTAGGCGGTCTGGAGCGTGTTTTCGAGATCGGTCGTGTATTCCGTAACGAGGGAGTGGATACCCGTCATAATCCGGAATTTACCCTGATGGAGTTATATCAGGCATATACAGACTATGAGGGAATGATGGAACTGACGGAGAGCATGTTCCGTTATCTGGCGGAAAAAGTGCTGGGTACCACGAAATTCATGTACGGCGATGTGGAGCTTGATTTCGGCAAGCCTTTTGAGAGAATTACGATGACAGATGCCGTTAAGAAATATGCGGGTATCGATTTCGATGAAGTCGCGGACGATGAGGCGGCAAAGAAACTCGCGGATGAGCATCATCTGGAATATGAGGCATATCACAAGAAAGGCGATATCATCAACCTTTTCTTTGAGGAATATTGCGAGAAGGAGCTGATCCAGCCGACATTTGTCATGGATCACCCGGTGGAGATCTCCCCGCTTACCAAGAAGAAACCGTCCGACCCGAGAAAAGTAGAGCGTTTTGAGCTCTTTATCAATACCTGGGAGATGTGCAATGCGTACTCTGAATTAAATGATCCGATTGATCAGAGAGAGCGTTTTGCGGCTCAGGATGCGGCTGCGGCAGCCGGCGACGAGGAGGCAAACCATACCGATGAGGATTTCCTGAATGCATTGGAAATCGGTATGCCGCCAACGGGAGGAATCGGTTACGGGATCGACCGGTTGACGATGCTGCTGACGAACAGTCAGGCAATCAGGGATGTGATATTGTTCCCGACGCTCAAAAGCCTTTCCTAACGGATGGACTTATAGGTATCCGTACTCGTCCATAGGAGTACAAATCAGTCCGTCCTG
>CADBTR010000062.1 GCA_902797675.1 uncultured Lachnospiraceae bacterium | reverse complement strand
TATTCAGATAATTAAGCAGATTGCCAAAATCTCTGATTTTGTGCAAGTCGCTTATGCAGTAGCTAAACTATCGTTATTAGAGGAGGTTTGACATGAGATTTACAAAAATGCATGGCTGCGGAAACGATTACATATATGTGAACTGCTTTGAGGAGACGGTGGAGGATCCGTGCGCCACTGCAAAAATCGTCAGCGACAGACATTTCGGAATCGGATCGGACGGTCTGATCCTCATCTGTCCGTCTGAGGTTGCGGATGTGAAGATGAGAATGTTTAATGCGGACGGTTCCGAGGGGAAGATGTGCGGGAACGGGATCCGGTGTGTGGCCAAATACGCCTATGATTTCGGGATCACAGATCATACGCAACTTACGGTTGAGACGCTTTCCGGAATTAAGACGTTACAGCTTACAACGGACAATGGAAAGGTAAAGACTGTTCGCGTGGACATGGGAGAGCCGGTTATGACGCCGTCAAAGATCCCTGTTTTGTATGAGGGCAGTGAGATGATAGATGCTCCGGTGCAGGTGAATGGAAAAGAATACCGGATGACCTGTGTATCCATGGGAAATCCGCATGCAGTTATATTTACGGATGATGTGAGTGTTCTGGATCTCGAAAAGATCGGACCGGATTTTGAGAAGCATGCGATGTTTCCGGATCGGGTCAATACGGAATTTGTTCATGTGAGAAACCGTCATGAGATGGATATGAGAGTGTGGGAGCGGGGAAGCGGAGAGACTCTTGCATGCGGAACCGGTACCTGCGCAAGCGTTGTGGCAAGCGTAAAGAACGGCTTGACCGATGAAAAAGTACTGGTGCATTTGTTAGGCGGCGACCTTGAGATCGAGTATGATCAAAAGACAAATCATGTATTTATGACAGGACCGGCGGCAGTGATCTGCAGCGGAGAGGTTGATCTTGCAGAGCAGGGGGCGCACAGATGAAAGTAAAACAATTATTGGAACGTTTGCAATATCAGGTGATACAGGGAACCGATGAGACAGAGATAAAGGAACTGGTCTATGACTCCAGAAAGGTTAGTACCGGTGATGTATTTGTCTGCATTCGGGGAACAAAAAGAGATGCGCATGATCTTGCGGCTCAGGTGGAGACTATGGGAGCTGCGGTTCTGATCATCGAACATGAAGTAGAAGTATCAAAAGACATTACGGTGATACAGGTCAAAGATACCAGATATGCGCTGTCTGTCATGGCTGCGGCCTATTTCGGCTATCCGGCGGAGAAGATCACTACGATAGGTCTTACTGGAACAAAGGGGAAGACGACGGCGACCTATATGGTTCGCTCCATTCTTGAGGGAGTCGGGGTGAAGACGGGACTGATCGGAACTATCGAGACGATTATCGGGGATGCGCATATTCCGTCGGCAAATACCACGCCGGAATCTTATTTTGTGCAGAAATACTTTGCCGAGATGGTAAAGGAAGGCTGTCAGGCAGTAGTGATGGAGGTCTCTTCCCAGGGACTTATGATGCACCGCGTAGGAGGAATCCTGTTTGATTATGGGATCTTTACAAATCTGTCGCCGGATCATATCGGTCCCGGGGAGCATAAAGATTTTGAAGATTATGCAAATTGCAAGGCAATGCTGTTTCAACATTGCAAACATGCAATCTTTAATCTGGACGACGCATACGCCAAACGGATGATGAAAGATTGCAGCGGTACGATCGAAGGATACGGGATTGAAGGAAAGTCGGTAACGGAGGGCGTTACGGCAGATTTTACCGCAAGCGGGATATGTTTGAAAAAGAAACAGGGTATTTTGGGAATCGCCTATCATCTCGGCGGAAACTGTGAGATGGATGTGGAAGTAGATGTGCCGGGAACATTCAGCGTCTATAATTCGCTGGCTGCCATTGCGGTATGTACGAAATTTACGAAAGATACCGATAAAATCAGAGAAGCTCTTGCAAAGATCAGGGTAAAAGGAAGAACCGAATTATTGCCGGTATCTCCGGATTATACGGTGATGATCGATTACGCTCACAATGCCATGAGTCTGGAACAATTATTAAAAGCCATGCGCGAATACAGACCGGGACGGATCGTCACCTTGTTCGGCTGCGGAGGAAACCGGGACAGAAACAGGAGATTTGAAATGGGAGAAGTCTCATCGAAATATTCCGATCTGTCGATCATAACTTCCGATAATCCCCGGGATGAGGAACCGATGGCAATCATTGAGGATATTCTGACGGGAGTGAAAAAAGCCGATGGTGCTTATGTCACGATCCCGGACCGGAAAGAGGCTATTAAATATGCGCTTCAACATGCGAAGAAAGATGATCTGATCATTCTGGCGGGAAAAGGACATGAGGATTATCAGATCATCAAGGGCGTCAAGCACCATATGGATGAGCGGGAGCTTGTGGCCGAAGTCAGGCAGGAATTGGGAATAGGCAAGTAATACAATACGAAGAAAGGTTAGGAAATAAGAAATGTGTGGATTTAGCGGTTTTGCGGGATTTCAGTGTGAACAGCGTGAAGTATTGAAGAAAATGACAGATAAAATCATTCACCGGGGACCGGACGATGAGGGAATGTATTTATCGGAACATGTGGCATTGGGCTTTCGCAGACTCAGTATCATCGATCTGGATAACGGCGCCCAGCCGATGTTTAATGAAGATAAAAAAATTGTGATCACATTTAACGGTGAGATCTACAATCATAAGGAATTAAGAGAGGATCTGATCGCAAAAGGTCATATCTTTGCAAATCATTCGGATACCGAATGTCTGATCCATGGATATGAAGAATATGGAACGGATCTTTTGACAAAACTCCGGGGAATGTTTGCATTTACGATCTATGACAGCAACAAGGATCTGCTGTTCGGTGCAAGGGACTATTTCGGAATCAAACCTTTTTATTACGGCTATGCACCGGACGGGAATCTGGTATTCAGCTCGGAGATCAAGAGTATTCTGGAATATCCGGGCATGGTGCGCATGGTAAATGAGGAAGCATTGGAACAATATATGAGTTTTCAATATTCGGTACTTCCGGAAACGTTCTTTAAAGGAATCTACAGACTTCCGGCAGGACATTATTTCATTTTCAAAGATGGAAAAATGGATGTGAAGCAATATTTTGATCCGATGATGACGCCGGCGCCGGAGGACAGCATTACGCTGGGAAAGACGGTTTCAGACATTGAGGAGATCGTTCATGAAACGACACAGGCGCATATGATCGCGGATGTGGAAGTGGGATCGTTGCTTTCCAGCGGTGTGGACTCCAGTTATGTAGTTTCGGAATTCCCGGGAAAGAAGACTTTTACCGTAGGATTTCTTGATAAGAACAGCAAATATAACGAGATCGGATATGCGGAGAATCTGACGAAAGAATTAAAGAATAAAGAGAATTACAGCAAAAATATTTCGGGTGACGAATATTTCGCATCCATTCCGAAAGTCATGTATTATATGGATGAACCTCTTGCAGATCCGGCATGCATCGCCTTATATTTTGTAGACGGACTGGCAGCGGAGCAGTTAAAGGTGGTGCTGTCGGGAGAGGGAGCGGATGAGTTTTTTGGCGGTTATAATATTTACCATGAGCCGATTTCCCTAAAACCATTTCAATATATTCCAAAGTTTATCAAGAAACCGATTGCCGCTCTTTGCAAACATCTTCCGAATTTCAAGGGAAGAAATTTCCTGATCAGAGGCAGCAAGACTGTGGAGGAACGGTTTATCGGAAACGCCAACATGTTCTCTGTGGAGGAGCGGGAGAAATTGCTCAAATGCAAGCTGACCCACAAAAAACCGATGGATATTGTCGCACCGTATTATAAGAAAGTTGCCGGTTTGAATGATATTGCCAAAATGCAATATATTGACATTAATTTCTGGTTGCAGGGAGATATTCTGTTAAAAGCGGACAAGATGAGTATGGCGCATTCGCTGGAATCCAGAGTACCGTTTCTGGATATCAATGTATTTAATTATACAAAAAGCATGCCTGTTGCTTATCGCTGCAATGATAAGGCAACAAAGCGGGCATTCCGTATCGCTGCCAAGCGGCATATTCCGGAGGCTACGGCAAATAAGAAGAAATTGGGATTTCCGGTGCCGATTCGGGTGTGGTTGAAAGAGGACAAGTATTATAATCTTGTGATGGAGAAATTGCAGAGCGAGACGGCAAAGAAATATTTTGATACCGATGCATTGAGAAAATTGATGGAGGATCACAGAAGCGGGAAAGCGGATAACAGCAGAAAGATCTGGCTGGTTTATGTATTCCTGATCTGGCATGAGATCTATATCGAGGCGGATGAAGTGTCGCTGCCGGCTTAATATACCCTGTTATCATTGACGACATATTTGTTTAAGTCCCCCCGCCTTTACAGGTGGGGGTATTTAAAAGAGGGATTGAATCAGAGTGCCGTTGAACGGCACTCCGATTCAATCTCCCACCTCTATAGGTGGTGAGTAAAGAAAGGAAACTTACGTAGGTGAGAGTTTGAATCTGCGACCTGTTTGTTGTCGTTGGCAGCAAGCAGATCGCAGGGCTAAAGCCATGCGACATTCAAAACGGTAACTATCAAACACTTCAGCAAATAGCTGATATGGTACATGATAAATTTGATGTTGATGTGTCATTAATGGCAGTCAGTAGGCTTTTAAAAAACAAAATCCGCAAACTAAAGACTGGCTCACTCCCTGCTAAAGCCGATGCTGAGCTTCAGCGCTCATTTTATAACAATACTTTACAGCCTCTAATGCGTAAAACTTTGAGAAAGAATAGTGCACATAAATTATTTTTCATGGATGCCTCACATTTTGTTTTCGGATACAGCAGACAAAGGCTATGAGCTGGACAATGTAGATACTGACAAAAATTCCAAAAAAAGTAAAAAAAGTATGGTTTTTTTGTGCAATGTGTGGTATACTCACAGTATAGTGAGTTCGTGATAGACGCAAACAGCAATACGGCGTCTTATCTCACAAAATTTAAATACAACAATAGGAGGG
>CADBTR010000061.1 GCA_902797675.1 uncultured Lachnospiraceae bacterium | reverse complement strand
GAAATTTATTCCGAAAGAGGCCGCATCCATTTCTCTTTCCGAAGATACTTCCGTAAAATTGCGCCTGATCGACTGCGTCGGCTTTATGGTCAACGGTGCTGCCGGTCACACGGAGGACGGACATGAGCGGATGGTAAAAACGCCATGGTTTGACTATGAGATTCCCTTTACCAAAGCCGCGCAGATCGGAACCGAAAAAGTGATCACCGACCATTCCACCATAGGAATCGTAATGACCTGTGACGGTTCCTACGGAGAATTCAGTAAGGAAGATTATGACGCGCCGCTGGAACAGACGATACGGGAATTAAAACAGTTAGAAAAGCCTTTTGTACTCCTTGTGAATTCCGCAAGGCCTTACTCCGATGAATGCAAGGCATATGCGAAGACTTTGGAGGATCGTTTCGGACTGCCGGCGCTGTGCGTCAATTGCGAGCAGTTGAAGAAAGATGATATACATAATATCTTATCTGCGGCGCTCATGGAGTTTCCTATATCGGAAATGAATTTTTATATGCCGAAATGGATGGAGATGCTTGACAATACTCATCCGCTGAAATCGTCCATTATCAATTGTCTGAAAGAAAAACTTCTGCCGCTGCGCCTGATGCGGAACTTAAACGATTGTGATCTCTCCGGCGACTGTCAATACATCACCGAATTGAAGACAAAAAAGAAAGATTATTCTACTGGAATCGCCGATTTCACAGTCACTGTGGACGAATCCCACTATTATGAGATCATCAGCGAACTGACCGGTGCCGAGATCACCAACGAATATGAACTGATCTACACCATCAAGGAACTTTCCCGCATGAAAGACGATTTTTCCAAAGTCAATCACGCGGTGGACAGCGTAAAACAGAAAGGCTACGGCGTCGTGCTTCCTGCCCGGAATGAGATTACCTTAGAGGAGCCGGAGATCATCAAAAACGGAACTCGGTTCGGCGTCAAGATCAAAGCCTCCGCTCCGTCAATCCACTTCATCCGGACCAACATTTACACCGAAATCTCACCGATCGTAGGTTCCGAGGAACAGGCGGCAGATCTGATCCGCTTCATCAAAGAAAACGGAAAAGACGACCCGGAGGGAATCTGGGAGACAAATATTTTCGGAAAAACCATTGAACAGATCGTAAACGAGGGAATCCGATCCAAAATCGAAAAACTCTCCGAAGATACACAGGGAAAAATGCAGGATACGCTGCAAAAAATCACAAATGACAGCAAAGGCGGAGTGATTTGTATTATCTTATGATTTATTCTGCCGGATTTGTGATTTTTTCTGTTATTCTCTCCTTTTTCGGTTGCAGATGACCCGAAAGTATAGTAAAATATTGACAGAAATAGTACCGTACCAAGGTACTGCTTTTCGGGGCGAGAGACCCTTTCTCCCCCGAAAGCCGCGTGAGGTCGAAATTCTTCTGACTCTCATAAAAAATACAGATATAAGGAGAATCTCTATGAATGACAACTTAAAAAACAGTCTGATCGCTCATTACACGTTTGAGGATGCTTCTCTTCCGGGAAAAGACGCCTCAGGAAATGGAATGGATGCGCAAGCTCAGGGAACAGCACTTCCTTCCGTCAAGATGCTGGACGGAAAACAGGCTATGGAATTTGCCGGCGGCAGAAACGGTACAAGCTTTTTAAAACTCCCTGACAATATCCTGGACAATGTCAGTGATATGGGCGGTGTCACCTTATCCGCATGGATATATCCAAAACAGGGTACCAATGTATGGGAGCGCTTGTTTGATTTCGGTAAAGCTCCGGGAGAGCCGAATCTGTTCATCACAAGAAATCTGCGAACTGCCTGCTTTATCGGCGAAGATCTCGTGGCGGATCCGGTTTGTGCCCTGCCTATGGGAAAATGGTCCCATATCGCCATCGTCGTTACCGGAACGAAAGACGGCACATTGAGTAACGCAGGTCCCATGGTTTATATCAATGGTGAACTGGCAGCCAACGGCTCCATCAGCCAGACTTCCAGCGGAACCTATGCAAAGCTTCGCAAATGGTTTGCCTCTTTTGAGGACAAG
Source organism: uncultured Lachnospiraceae bacterium (assembly GCA_902797675.1). Taxonomy (GTDB): domain Bacteria; phylum Bacillota; class Clostridia; order Lachnospirales; family Lachnospiraceae; genus CAG-303. The sequence continues at coordinate 32,519 of CADBTR010000061.1, read as the reverse complement.
AGCAATTACAGCAACAATTACATCGGAAAATCCCAATATCCTGCTGATGATGACCTTGCAGCCGCTCTGTCTGATGTGCGGATCTATACGGATGCTCTCGCAGAATATGACGTACTGGAATTGATGTGCGATTCTCTCTCGGATGAAGAGATCGTGAATCTGGCAAAGGAACGCTATATCAAACCGCCTGTCAAATTAGCTGTGAAGGATTATCACTTAGTTACCTCCGTTATGGGAGATACCGTTAAGGTAAGCTGGTCTTCCGACCGCAAGGACGCCATCACCGATGACGGAAAATTATTAGATATCGAAGAACCTGCTGCCGTGACGCTGACGGCAACCTTTACAAAGGGACAAGCTTCCGTTTCAAGATCTTATTCCGTAACAGCCCTTCCGAAATCAACTGCTCCTTATACCCTTACGGTAAACGGCAAAGACGAAGTGGTTGACATCAGCGATACCCTGTGGGGACTTTTCTATGAAGATATCAACAATGCGGCTGACGGCGGCATATATGCCGAAATGATCCAGAACCGCTCTTTTGAGGATTTTACCTACAATGTATACGATTCCCGTTCCGGCGAGAACGGTGCTTCCTCCGGAAGAAACCACACACCGCTTCATTTCTGGTTCGGTGATCTTGATATGGTAACGCCGAAATGCGAGGGCGGATTAAACGAATACTTCAAACTGGATAAAGAAGACTGCGCAAGCTATTATATCGATGTAAAAGACGGCACAGTACTCTACAACCGCGGTTTCTGCGATAATAACGAAACCTGCTCCATGAATATCATCGCCGATGAAAAATACGACCTTACCTTCTGGGCAAAAGCTTCCGATCCGGCAGAAGTTTGGCTTACCTTAGTGGATGCCGACGGCAATGCAATTTCCGATACGCAGAAAGTCCGTGTATCATCCGGTGAATGGAACAAATACGGAAAAGACGAATATATCACCCTGACTGCCGATAAAACAGTCTTCGGTCAGTTAAAACTGGAATTCAAAGGCAGCATGAGCATCGATATGATCTCCATGTTCCCTGAAAATGTATGGGGTGCAAAGGAGGAAGAAAACTCCCCTTCCGCTCACAAGAATTACATCAACAACAGCAATTACCGCTTAAGACCGGATCTTGTAAAGGCTTTGGCCGACCTTCATCCTACCTTCCTTCGTTTCCCGGGAGGCTGTATTTCCGAAGGTTCTTTCATCTGGGAAGATGTCTATGACTGGAAAGATTCCGTCGGCGATGTGGAGACGAGAAAAGAGAATTACAATTGCTGGGGTTATGTGATGACCATGGGACTTGGCTATATGGAATATTTCCAATTGTCTGAGGATATCGGCGCCACACCGCTTCCTGTTATGGCATGCGGCGTTTTGTGTCAGGCGCGTTCCGATTACGCCAATCCTGCCGGCGGCGCTCTTCGTGAAAAATATATCAATAACTTTATTGACCTGATCGATTTCGCCATAAATACGGATTTTGAAAACAATCAATGGGCGCAATTGCGTAAGTATATGGGGCATGAAGAGCCTTTTGATCTTCACTATCTCGGTGTGGGCAACGAAAACTGGGGAACCGAATTCATGGCAAGCTTTGAGGAATTCTATGAACGCATCACAAAGCATCTCAAAGAGAATTATCCGGATTATGATATGACAATTCTCTCCACAGCAGGTGCCCAGGCTGACGATAACGCCTATAAAGATGACTGGAAATTCCTTGCCGGAGAATGGAGCGGCGATACCACCCTTCGCTTTACCGACGGAAAAGAAAGTTTTGAGGAAGAAGTTCATTGGTACAAATATCAAAAAGACTTTATGGAAACCATTGCCGATGAGCATTATTACAGAAATAATCAATATCTATTGAACAATGTGGACCGTTACAACTACTATTTCCGCTCCTTCAACGCGGACGGCAGTGTAAATGATGCAAAACATTCCAAAGTATTCGTAGGAGAATATGCATCTAATGAAAAGAATACCCTTGCCGGCGCCGTTGCCGAAGCTGCGGTAATGACCGGTTTTGAAAACAATTCCGACGTGGTACGGCTTGCAGCCACCGCTCCATTGTTCAACAAGATCCGGACAGACAATATGTACCGCTGGACACCGGATTGTATCTGGTTTGATAATGACAGCATCTGGTATACACCGACCTATTATGTACAGCAATTATTTGCAAAATATGTCGGAAAGAAAGGACTGTCCACAACGTTCTCTACCTTTGACAACGGAAAAGCCATCGATCTGATTCCTTGCGGCGGTATCGAGCTTGCTACGGCAAAGGCAACCATTCTTGTCAAGAATGTAAAAGTCGTTTCTAATGCAGACGGCGCCGTACTCTTTGAAGCTGACCTTTCAAAGGGATTGCCGGAGGGCTTTGCAATTCTTCCTGACTCCGGAGAAGTAACCTTTGATGCTTCCGGTATGACTATCAAGGGAAATGGCAATGTAAGCGGTATCTACTGCATCCGTCCGGAATGGACCGATTATACAGTTACCGTCACAGCCAGAAAACTAGAGGGCGTTGACTCCTTCTATGTAGGCGTAGGCGTAACTGATGTCAATGCCGAGACTAAGAATGCTTTGGAATATGCCATTGCCTATGACAATTCCACAACCGGCGTGAAAGTATACAAAGACGGCATTGAGGGATATCGTCTCGGTGATTTCTCCTCAAGTACCTGTGCAGGAAATCTCAGAGCAGCCTGCTACGAGCCGGTGGATTGCAACAAAGATTATACCATTACGGTAAATTACGGCGGCAAAGCAGATTATGCAAATCCGATCAGGAAACACCTGATCTGCTCTTATACAGACGGAACCTTTACTTCCAAAGTGCTTGATTATAAGCTGGAAGCATACAATAAGGATATCTTCCATTCTGCCACAAGAGATGAAAACAAGCTTTATCTGAAACTTGTCAATGCCGATGAATTTGCAAAGACAACGAAACTTGTGATCCGGGATGTAACTCTTTCCGAGGCAACCCTTATTACGATCACGGGCGATGAATCACTTGCTCATGTACCGAATGTCAATACAAAGGAAAAAGAGCCGGTCGTACCAGTGGAAAGCAAGCTTACATTCCAGAACGGAGAGGCAATCCTATCCCTTCCTGCAAATTCTGTAGTGGCTGTGGTTGCTGACATTCAGTAACAATATTCCTTTGCAGGCGATAACTTCTTTATGCGCCACCTGTGCATAGTGTAAAAGAACTCCGGAGCGAAAGACTCCGGAGTTTTTTTGCAATTATATGCGATAATCTTTTCGTTTACTACTTCTTCATCAGGAAATTATATCCTGCGATAACGATGCAGGCGCCGATCACATCCACGATAATACCGCCGATTACGCCGCTTCCGTGAATCCCCACTAAACCTAAAACAACACCACCTACAATGCCTCCGATTACGCCGAGCAGCACATTTCTTACAACACTGCCCTCTGATTTCATGATCATGCCGGCGATCCATCCGGCGATACCACCCATAATCAAACCAATAATAAGGTTAATCAAAAAATCCACTGTTCTATCCTCCTGTTTTGCTATTCTTTTAATCTTCTACTGCTTTTGCGCAATTGCTCATCAGCATGGCGATCGTCATGGGACCAACACCGCCCGGAACCGGTGTGATGGCGCTGGTATGCGGCGCTACCTTTTCAAAATCCACGTCACCGCAAAGCTTATTATTCTCATCTCTGTGAATTCCCACATCGATCACCACTGCGCCCTCTTTTACATAGGTATCATCGATAAATTTCGGTTTTCCGATGGCAACCACAAGAATATCCGCAAGTTTCGTGATTTCTCTTAAATTCTCTGTTTTGGAATGACATACGGTCACGGTTCCGTTCTCCCGAAGCAACAGCATTGCCATCGGTTTTCCGACGATATTGCTTCTTCCTACCACAACGCAATGTTTTCCCTGAATGGAAATACCGGAGCGTTTCAGCAATTCAATGACGCCCTGCGGTGTGCAGGATACAAACCCCTTACTTCCGATACAAAGCGCTCCCACACTTTTCTCATGAAAACCATCCACATCCTTCTTCGGAGAAATGGACTGGATCACCTTGTCCTCGTTAATATGCTTCGGCAACGGAAGCTGTACTAAGATTCCGTTTACACTGTCATCAAGATTTAATTTCTCGATCAGGGCAAGTAATTCCTCCTCCGTTGTCTCCTCCGGAAGCTCATAATTCGGCGAACCGATTCCGCAATAAGCGCAGGCTTTCTTCTTATTTCCCACATAGACGGTGGAAGCCGGATCATTGCCCACCTGGATCACCGCAAGGGCAACCGACTTTCCCTCCTCTTTCATCAGGCGTACCTTTTCTTTTACTTCATCCTTGATCTCGGCGGAAATCTTTTTTCCATCAATCAATTGATACATCTTTTCATCTCCTTTAATAATAACCTTTCATAATAATCCTTTATCATCTGACAAAACCGTAAATGATAATTATGTTGACTTTAAAAGCATACAACTTTTTCCGTGAAAAATCAACCGTCATCATTTCTTTTGCACATTTTTGGGATTTTTGCATAGACTAATCCTGTAAGAACGACATTGGGAGGATTCCCTTTATGGATGACAATTATTCCGGAAGTATCTGCTATTGCAGAAAATGCAACGGCATTATACACACCATTAAACGCGGCGACTCCTTATACCTGCTCAGCCGCTACTATAATGTACCCATCGGTGAGATCATGAATGCCAACCGTCACTTAAATATCTATAATCTACAGGTCGGAGAAGAAATCTGTATTCCCATGAGCCGCATCGAAATGGAAAATGATAATCAGGGAATGATGCCGCGTGAAATGCAAAATTCCAAAACAGACGCCGGCAGGGTCACAGTTATGGACACAGAGTCTTCCGATTCCGGTGAATCAGATCTGGATCCGGATTTGAAAATGTCCGAAATCCTCAATCGGGATGATATGACCTGGGGCAAATTCGTATCTATGATACGCAATTCATAAAATTCATACAATTTTTACTGGAAATCTGTACCAAAAACCATTATACTTAAGCTTGTAGTTTTTTTCTATAAGCTTAAGTATTATTTGGAGGTTATCATGAATCTTTTAAACAAACTGGAACGCAAGTTCGGCAAATATGCGATTCCCAACCTGATCAACTATATTTTGATCGGCTACGGCATCGGCTATGTGATTCTGCTGCTTGCGCCCTCTCTGTATCCATATCTGACGTTAAGTCCGTCATTAGTCGTAAAAGGACAAGTCTGGAGGTTGTTCACCTGGGTACTCACCATTCCACAGGCGCCAAGTCTTTTTCTGATCTTTATGTTTCTGTTTTATTACTGGATCGGACATACATTGGAAAATTACTGGGGAACATTCCGTTACAATATGTACATGATCTCCGGTTATCTTATGATGACAGTCGGTGCTATGCTGATCTACGGCATCACTCTGCTGATCACCGGAGAAGGGGTGAGTCTCTCCATGGACACTTACTACTTAAATCTGGCTTCCTTTTTAGCCTTTGCAACGCTGTTTCCTGATACCCAGGTTTATTTTATGATGATCCTTCCGATCAAGATGAAATGGCTTGCCGTTATTGACGGTATTTACCTTGCCTATACCTGTCTCGCCTATTTCACCTATGGACACAGCGCCACCACAACCGCCCTTGCATACGCATACTATTCAGAGGCCATTGCGATCATCCTTTCCGTATTAAATTTTATTATTTTCTTCTTTGCCACGAGAAAACAGAAATTTTCTCCGAGAGAGATTCACCGCAGACATGTACACCGTCGGGAAGTGGAACGGGCGAAAGCCATCGCAAAACATAAATGCGCTATCTGCGGCCGGACAAGCGAGACAAATCCGGAACTGGCATTCCGCTTCTGCTCCAAATGCAAGGGCAATTATGAATATTGCGAAGATCATCTTTTTACCCATCAGCATGTCGAATAATTTTATGATGGAATTTTTTTCAGTTGAAATGATTGAAAAGATATACTATAATAGATAAGGTTACGCAATTTTTACGGGGATGAATGATCAAGGAGATGTACTTATGAAACCATTATACAGACTGGGAATCGATATCGGCTCCACAACAGTCAAAATTGCAATTATCGATGACTCAAATCAGCTTTTATTTTCCGATTATAAGCGTCATTTTGCAAATATTCAGGAAACTTTAAAGGATCTTTTACTATTGGCGAAGGAAAAACTGGGTGCCATAGAAGTATCCCCTGTCATCACGGGTTCCGGCGGACTTGCTCTGTCAAAACATATGGAGATCCCGTTTGTTCAGGAGGTTGTGGCTGTTGCCACTTCCCTGAACGACTATGCTCCTCAGACCGACGTTGCCATAGAATTAGGCGGTGAGGACGCCAAAATTCTCTATTTTACAAACGGTGTGGAACAGCGGATGAACGGGATCTGTGCCGGCGGTACCGGTTCCTTTATCGACCAGATGGCTTCCCTGTTGCAGACAGACGCCACCGGTCTCAATGAATATGCGAAAAATTATAAAGCTATTTATCCCATTGCCGCAAGATGCGGCGTATTTGCCAAAACAGATATCCAGCCGCTGATCAATGAAGGGGCGACAAAGGAAGATTTATCCGCTTCTATTTTTCAGGCTGTGGTGAACCAGACCATCAGCGGTCTTGCCTGCGGAAAGCCGATCCGGGGAAATGTGGCATTCTTAGGCGGTCCACTTCACTTCTTATCCGAATTAAAAGCCGCTTTTATCCGCACGTTAAAACTGACGGACGAACATGTTATCGCCCCGTCGCACTCACATCTGTTTGCAGCCATCGGCTCTGCCATGAATTACGATGATAAAATTCTGTTTCCTGTTGATGAACTGATCGACAAGCTCTCCAAAGGAATCAAGATGGATTTTGAAGTAAAGCGTATGGAGCCGTTATTTGCCACACAAAAAGACTATGACGAATTCAGCGCGCGCCATGCCGTTCATACGGTAAAAAAAGGCGATCTTGCCTCTTATTCCGGCAATTGCTATCTCGGAATCGACTGCGGTTCCACCACCACAAAGACGGCTCTTGTAGGCGAGGACGGCACATTGCTCTATTCTTTTTACAGTAGCAACAACGGAAAACCGTTAGAGACAACCATCACTTCCATAAAGGAGATCTACTCCCTCCTTCCAAAAACAGCAAGGATTGCCTACTCCTGCTCCACCGGATACGGTGAAGCGCTGGTAAAGGAAGCCTTAATGTTAGATGAGGGTGAGGTGGAAACCGTATCCCATTACTATGCGGCAGCCTTTTTCGAGCCGGACGTGGATTGTATCTTAGATATCGGCGGACAGGATATGAAATGCATCCGCATCAAGAATCATACCGTGGATTCTGTTCAATTAAACGAAGCCTGTTCCTCCGGCTGCGGCTCCTTTATAGAAACTTTTGCGAAATCCTTAAATTACTCCATTCAGGATTTTGCCAAAGCCGCGTTGTTTGCAAAGAATCCTACGGATCTCGGCACGCGATGCACCGTATTTATGAATTCCAATGTAAAACAGGCACAAAAGGAAGGCGCCACCGTTGACGATATTTCCGCAGGTCTTGCTTATTCTGTAATTAAAAATGCATTATTTAAAGTAATAAAGATCACCGACGCAAAGGATTTCGGTGAAAAAGTCGTGGTACAGGGCGGTACCTTCTATAACGACGCTGTCCTCAGAAGTTTTGAAAAGATATCCGGCTGTCAGGCAGTCCGCCCGGATATTGCGGGAATCATGGGTGCATTCGGTGCTGCTCTGGTAGCGAGAGAACGCTGCAAGGGTCAGGAAACCACCATGCTTTCCATCGAAAAGATCAGCAGTCTGAAGATTTCCACCACCATGGCGCGCTGCAAAGGATGTACCAACAATTGTCTTCTTACCATCAATAAATTCTCCGGCGGCAGACAATATATAACCGGAAACCGCTGTGAAAAGGGAATCGGTAAACAGAAAAACAAAGACAATGTCCCGAATCTTTTTGAATATAAATTAAAGCGTATCTTTGACTATGAACCTCTCACGGAGGATCAGGCAAAAAGAGGCATTGTGGGAATCCCGCGTGTTCTTAATATGTATGAAAACTACCCGTTTTGGGCGGTATTCTTCAAAGAGCTGGGATTTCGCACCATTCTTTCCCCAAAATCTTCCCGGAAGATCTATGAACTGGGAATTGAATCCATACCAAGCGAATCCGAATGTTACCCGGCAAAGCTGGTACATGGTCATATTGAATGGCTGATCAGACAGGGCATACCTTTTATCTGGTACCCTTGCATCCCTTATGAGCGAAATGAAACGCCGGATGCCAACAATCATTATAATTGTCCGATCGTCACCTCTTATGCCGAAAACATTAAAAATAATGTAGAATCTCTGGAATCCGAACAGATACGCTTTTTGAATCCGTTTTTGGCATTTACAAATTTTGAGACGGTTTCATCCCGCCTGAAAGAAGTATTTCAAAAGGAATTTGACATTCCTGAGACAGAGATTTTAAATGCGGCAAAAAAAGGCTGGGAAGAATTGGAACAGGCTCACCTTGATATTGAGAAAAAAGGCGAAGAGACCCTTCAATATCTGAAAGATACCGGACGTCACGGAATTGTCCTTGCCGGACGCCCTTATCATATCGATCCGGAAATCAATCACGGAATTCCGGAATTGATCAACTCCTACGGTATCGCAGTCTTTACCGAAGACAGCATTTCTCACTTAGCCGAAGTAGAACGCCCGCTGATCGTGATGGATCAGTGGATGTATCACTCAAGACTCTATCGCGCTGCCAATTATGTAAAGACAAGAGATGACCTCGACTTAATCCAGCTGAATTCTTTCGGCTGCGGCTTAGACGCCGTCACCTGTGACTGTGTCAATGATATTTTGAGCCGGTCGGGAAAAATATATACCGTATTAAAGATCGATGAGGTCAACAACCTCGGAGCTGCAAGAATCCGTATCCGCTCCCTTCTCTCTGCCCTTCGGGTGAGAAAGGAACAAAAGATCACCCGTACCGTTGCACCGTCAAACATCAACCGGGTGGAATTCACTTCTGAGATGCGCGATAACGGTTATACGATCCTTGCCCCTCAGATGACACCGATCCACTTTGATCTCTTAGGTCCGGCTCTTCGCTCCTGCGGATATCGCATTGAGATCCTGCAGTCCGATTCCGACAGCCCGGATTACAAAGAACGGTGTAAGAATGCGGTAGATACGGGATTAAAATATGTGAATAACGATGCCTGCTACCCTTCTTTGATCGTAGTTGGTATGATGATGGATGCGATCTTATCCGGAAAATATGATGTCAATAAATTGGCAGTTTTAATGACGCAAACCGGAGGCGGCTGTCGTGCCTCCAATTATGTGGGTTTTATCCGCAGAGCATTGCAAAAAGCCGGTTATCCGCAAATTCCTGTCATTTCTTTAAGCGTTCAGGGACTTGAAAGCAACAGCGGTTTTAAACTCTCAGCAGGTTTCGCAGTCAAGGGCGTTCAGGCGTTAATGTACGGCGATGTATTCATGCGTGTCTTATACCGCATGCGACCTTATGAAAAAACACCGGGCAGCGCCAATACCCTTCACGCGAAATGGAAAAAGAAATGTATCGAACAGTTGGATAAACCGGGCTTTCATATGGGAGAATTCCGCAAGAATATCCGCGGGATCATCGAGGATTTTGACAAGCTTCCGATTTATGAAGACTTAAAGAAACCGAGAGTCGGCATTGTGGGAGAAATTCTTGTAAAATTCCTGCCTTCCGCCAATAATTTCTTAGTGGATCTTTTGGAAGCAGAAGGCGCGGAAGCGGTTATGCCGGATCTGTTAGACTTTTTCTATTACAGTTTTTATAACAATAATTTTAAGGTGGAAAATCTCGGTGCTCCGAAAAAGACGAAACGAAATGCCAATATCGCTATCTGGGCATTGAATGAAGTGCGAAAACCGGTGGTCACCGCCTGCAAAAAAAGCAAACACTTTATTCCTCCATCCGATATCAGGGATCTTGCCAACATGGCAAAACCGATCGTTTCATTGGGAAACCAGACCGGCGAAGGCTGGTTTTTAACCGGCGAGATGCTGGAATTAATCCACAATGATGTTCCGAATATCGTATGTGCGCAGCCTTTCGGCTGTCTGCCAAACCATGTGGTGGGAAAAGGCGTCATCAAAACCTTACGGAATCACTATCCTGACGCCAATATCGTTGCAGTAGACTACGATCCGGGTGCCAGCGAAGTCAATCAGTTAAACCGTATCAAACTGATGCTTGCCACCGCCAACAAACAGCTGGAACAGCAAAGCTAGTACATCGTTTCTTAATTAACCGGCTTAGGATCCTTTTCGCAACTGCGAAAAGCTCCCCCGCAACATTGCGGGGGAGCTTTTTTTACTTCTTTTATTTTCTTTAGCCTTCGATCTTCTCCAATCCGAGAATATGTTTCTGAATAACTTCCATATCCGTGACATTCAAATCAGATCTGCTGTCATCAAAGATTCCTGCCTGTTTATTCTGTCCATAGACATTCTTGATATTCAAAACATCTTTCTGAATAGCTTCCATATCCTGAACATCGATCTTACCGTCTCCGGTTACATCACCCTTTACGCAGGCAACATACTCCGATATCACATTTCCTTTGCTGTTCAGTAACTGTACCAGATCTCCGGTGGCAACCGGCTGCCCTGCGGCAGCTTCACTTCCTGCCTTAAATACTTTCACCTGATAATCGCTGCACTTCGCAAGTTCCTCTACCGTAGTTCCTGCCTTAACACCGGTAAGAACTTCATTTAAAGTATCACCAACAAGGGAAGCATCCTTAAATTCAGATTTAACGGTTGTCGGATTATAAATCTTAATATAGCAAAGATTCAATGCCAGCGTAGCAGTCGGTGCCGTTACATTCAATGCCAGCACGCCGTCCGTTACATCTACGGTTCCTGTCAATTCTTTATTTACAGCGCCGTTGGTAATAATCGCTGTTCCGTTTGCCTTTACGATCGGATTCTTAGAGCAGTTCCAAGGATCTGCGAAATACATTGCAACCGTATAAGTTCCATTCGGAAGTTCAAATTTGTAATCCAGATGTCTTGCCACATTCTTCTCATATTGATTCTTGGTATAACGGTTTGTAGCTGTCTTTGAGCTTTCATCCGTCACTGCGGCATCTGTCTCAAAAGTCCATGTCCAGTCGGTAAATACCGCATTTGTCATAGCTGCGTTAGATGCGGTACCGTTTACAAGCGGATCGGAAAGTGTATCCACAATTCCCCACTTCTTGCGGGTTACCGGATCTGCTCCGTATACCTGATCTGTCACACCGTTATAGATTCCGAAAGCATCTCCCTCGGAAAGAGTCGTGACATCATAATCACCGCAGTTTACAAAATAAGCAAGTTTGCTGTCTGTATCCGTTCTGTCGGAAAGATCATGATCTTTTAGAATATTTACCGTATATTCTGCTGTTGTCTCATGATCCTCTGCGTATACCGTATAGGTCAATGTTACAAAATTATTTTTGCTAAGGTCAACTTCATAAGGATTTTCTGTCTTAACAGTATTACCGTTTACTTTAATATAACCATATTTCGATGAAAGCTCAGCTGTCAGATCCAACGTTGTCACATCATCACCGGTCTGAACATCGAATGTCTTTCCGTCTTTCGACTTTTGAACATTTCCCTTAACGCTGGATAATTCTAAAGAAGTATCCGTATCATAAGCTCTTGTAGTATAAAGGAATTCACAAATTCTTGCGGAATCCTTGCTGTCTGCACTCTCCACCTTTATCTTTACAACATTGTATTCCTTGTCATCCACAGTCTTTGTAGCTGCAACTTTTGTCACACTCTCCGGTATCGGAATTCTTACCGTATATTCTTCTTCTGATCCGCTGTAATCCAAAGTCTTATTATAGATGACCGTTCCGTCTGCGGAAATCTTGATTGTCTTTCCGTTATCTGCTTTTCTGAATGTTGCCTCCAGTACATTCTCTGCGTCACTGTCTACCGCCATGGTGTAGGTGAAAGATCCGCCTGCCTTTGCATATCTGGTCGTTCCGTCCGAAGTTCTTCCCTCGGAGCCGTTTCCTTCTTCGATCATATCATGCAGCGCATCGTTCTCATACTGACCGTAACCCGGCTGAACAGTGTCGATCTTTGCCTCCGCAAATCTTGCGGCAGCCTTATCCTTTACATATTTTGCGGAATTAAATGCTCCGCTGTTGCTCTCATAGGTAAAATAAATTCCATATCTCTCTTTATATTGTGAATAATGAGGTACAAATGTAAGGTTTGCATCCGTATTCTGAAGTGTCCACTCCAATTTACCGTCAGTCTTTACCAGATTCTCATCCAAATTTGCCATAAATTCTTCCACAGTTCCCTTTATGACAGAGATGGTATCTGTTCCGCTGCTGACGTAATCTTCTGAAATGATTGCCTCCTTTGGAATCGTAACCTGTACACCTGTTATATCTTCCTCCATCTTATCGGTACCCAGCTTCGCACTTAAAACAATCGGACCATATTTGAACGCATAGGTGTTTTCACCATCCGGAAGGTTCACTGCCGAAAGACTCAACGGGAATGTAAGTTTAATAACATCGCCATTCTTAAGACCGGACAATACGCCAAGACCATCTTTGGTCTCATAAGAAGCAGCCGCACCGTTTACCGTAACTTTTACGCTCTCGCTGTCTGTCCAGTCCGGAATACGGAATGCCACTTTATTTGCAAGGCTTGCCGAATTATCCAGTGTATTGACCGTTAAAGTGATCGTATCATCAGAAGGAATATTTGCTTTCTGCGTAATTTTGATATTCTTCTCGCTGTCTGTCAAAACAGAGCTGAAATACTGATTTACAACAATCTGATCGTCATTGTAAAAATATACTGCATTTCCAAGCTTTGTAAAGTTCTCCATACCGCTTCCGGTACAGCACCAGAACTTGGTTGTCGGTGTGCTGTATACCTTGAAATAACCAGTTGCCATTGGCTGGAAGTAGGTTCCCATACCTGTCTCAGGATTCTGGGAAGAAAGAATGGTATTATAGAATGCCTCCTCATAATAATTCAGGTATTTGGCATCCCCTGTCACCATATACAAAGCCTTTGCCAGCTTCAGCATATTATAAGCATTACAGGTCTCGCAGTTGCAGTTGGTTCTCTCAGCATCCAGAACATGATCTTTTCCGAAATGCTCCCACTCGCTGTTGTCACCGGTTACATAAGTATGTCTCTCCAGAACCATATCGAAAAACTCTTCTGCATAAGTCAGATACTTGGAAGTATCTACTCCGTCGATTGTTTTTCCGTGAGTAGTGATATAACCGTTTAATGCGCCTAAGAATTTCGGAATTGTCGTATTGGCGTGCAAGCCATCCAATACATTCGCTTTTCCGGTATCCACTTTCGCAAACAGTGACTCTTCGTCAAATTTATGAGCAGCAACGGCATACTTCTCATCACCGGTTACCGCATATAATTCATACAGACAGTCATTCATACCGCCGTATTCGATTCCAAGAACGATCGCCTGTGTGGAAGATGACCACTTGGAAGTTCTGTTATATACCCATGTTCCAAGATTTTTTGCCACCTTAAGAGCTGTGGTATTTCCGGTATATTTGTAGGTATCAACAACACCGGCAAGGATCTTATGCATCGTATACCAAGGCACCCATGCCTGTGTACCAATATTGGTTTTATTAGCCTCGACATTATCAAACTGGAGTTCCACATTATTCTTATTCGGAAGTGTAGCACCGAAGATATAACCGGTTCCCAGTTTATCCTGACACTCAGACAGAGAAGTAATAATATATTCCAGTTTTTCCTCTACCTTTGCCTTTCTTGCATCCGTATCCGGAAGCGTGGCAACCGCCTGAGCCATAGCCGTCAGATAATGTCCCATGGTATGACTTCCGATCAGCGTATTCTCCCATCCTGAATAACGGGTTGCGCCTTTCATATCAAGTCCCGCAGTCTCGCGAAAACCTGCAAGAAGTTTATCGCTGTCAAGGGACAAAAGATATTCAATATCCTTATCTTCTGCATTGGTAAGATATGCATCGGTGATATCCACCTGATCCAGATCATACATCGAATATGTGCCATAAGAAGAATCCCATACCTTCTCGGTAGTGCCCCCCGCAGAAGTCACATCTCCGAAATAGATCTTGATAAATGTCATATTGATGCAGGCGCTGTCAGAAGTAACATTCATATCCAGCTTTCCATCGGATACCGTAACAGCTGCTTTCACACTGTCTCCCGCCAGAGCAATGATCTTATTGAAAGCATCCGGTGTTTTTCCCTCTACCTTGACAGAAGGACTGCCGCTGACCCCCCCCACGGATCCGCAAAACCTACTTCCACTGTATAAGTACCGTTTGGAACCTCAAAGGAATAATCCAGATGTCTGTCTATCCCATTCTCGGACTGATTCTTGGTGTAACGGTTTGTGTCCGTCTTACCTGCCTTTTCTCCGTCAGCAGTGCTGAAAAATTCATATGGCCATGTATCATCAGTATAAGCCGCCTTCGGTGCCGCCGCTGCTGTTCCATTCTTTAAAGGTGATGAAACCGTATCCACGATTCCCCAGGTCTTGCCGGTTTCCGGATCTTTTCCGTAAACCTGCTCGGTAACGGAATTATATACACCAAACTTATCCCCTGTAGCTAATGTAGAGGGATCGAAATCACCGCAATCCACAAAATAGGCAAGAGCTTTATCTGTATTATCCGCATCTGCGGCATACAGATCAAGCATCTGCCAATTCACCGATTGTAACGTCATCACACCGGTCAGACATAATGCAGTTGTTGACATCCATTTTTTCTTCTTCATATGCGTCTCTCCTTTTTTTTATTAGTAAAATGTGCTATAATTCTACCTCTCATAGGGTAGATTATAGCACAACTGTACAAGGTCAAAAACACAAAAAAGATTGAATTGGTGTAAAAAAGTAAGATTTCTATCTATTCGGAATCTGCCAGTCCACAGGCAGTATCCCGTTTTCTTCTAAATATGCATTCGCTTTGCTGAAATGTTTGCAACCGAAAAAGCCCCGATATGCGGACAAGGGACTTGGATGAGGCGCTTTTAACAGCAGATGCTTCGGATTATCCACAGCGGCCGCCTTATTTTGCGCAGGTCTCCCCCAGAGCATATAGACAATCGGACGATCCTGCCGATTCACGGCTGCGATTACCGCATCCGTAAATGTCTCCCATCCGATTCCCTGATGAGAAGCCGGCTGATGGGCGCGCACCGTAAGAACTGCGTTCAACATCAGCACCCCCTGTTTTGCCCAGGATTCCAGATAACCGTTATTGGGAATATAACACCCCAGATCTGATTGCAATTCCTTATAAATATTCATAAGCGACGGTGGGATCTCCACATCCGGTTTTACCGAAAAACACAGACCGTGAGCCTGATTGAAGTTATGGTAAGGATCCTGTCCGATGATCACCACCTTCACCTCGGAAAGCGGCGTCAGATGAAATGCCTGAAATATATCATCAGCAGGAGGAAATACCGTACAGGTATTATATTCTTCCTTCACTTTCTGATAAAGTTTCTTATAATACCCTTTTTTAAATTCTCCCTGCAATGCAGGTAACCAATCATTTGCTATTGCTGCCATAACCGGACGGACACCCCTTTATCACTCAAATAGTGCTTTAAATCCAAAATCTCCAATTCCTTATAATGAAACAATGACGCCGCCAATGCGGCATCGGCTTTTCCCTCTGTGAGGGCATCGTAAAAGTGTTCCTTTGTTCCTGCGCCGCCGGAAGCGATCACCGGAATTGAAACATTCTCAGCAATGGTTTTTGTAAGCTCGATATCATATCCGGCCTTTGTACCATCGCAGTCCATACTGGTAAGAAGTATTTCACCGGCTCCTAAACGATTTACCTTTCTTGCCCATTCCACCGCGTCAATGCCGGTATCAATCCTGCCGCCATGTTTATAGATATTCCATCCGCCATCCGCTCTGCGCTTGGCGTCAATGGCAACAACCACACACTGGCTTCCGAACTTATCGGCAGCCTGTGCCACAAGTTCCGGATGATCGATAGCCGCCGAATTTACGGAGACTTTATCGGCACCCTCTCTTAAGATCTCCTTAAAATCATCGACCGTACGTATTCCTCCGCCTACGGTAAACGGGATAAATACCTGTTCCGCAACGCGCCGCACCATATCCACAACCGTTTTTCTGGCGTCACTGGAAGCTGTAATATCGAGGAATACCAGCTCATCCGCTCCCGCCTTATCATAAGCCTTTGCGACCTCCACCGGATCACCGGCGTCTTTCAGATTCACGAAATTAACGCCTTTTACTACCCGGTTATTATTCACATCCAGACATGGGATGATTCTTTTTGTAAACATGATAAACCTCCGAACCTTCTAAAGTGATGCAAAATTTTTCAAAATCTTCAATCCCACTTCACCGCTTTTTTCCGGATGAAACTGACAGGCAAAGATCTGATCTTTCTCTACAGACGCATGTATTAACGTACTGTAATCAATGGTCGCGCGAACAATAGCCTCCTCGCTTGCTCTCAGATAATAGGAATGAACAAAATATACGAAAGAGTGATCGGGAATCCCTTGAAACAGTCTTCCATCATTTCGTAAATCAAGCGAATTCCATGCAATATTCGGGATCTTTAATCCCTCTTTCGGCGGAATCTTTATAATCTCACCCTGTAAGATTCCAAGACCTTCCACTCCCGGACTTTCCTCGCTGCGTTCAAACAAAAGTTGAAGACCGAGACATATCCCAAGCAACGGTTTTTTGCGTTCCGTAACCTCAAAGATCGTATCAGTCAGATGAAACCGGTGCAACTTTTCCATCGCATCTCCAAAACTTCCGACTCCCGGCAACACTACTTTGTCCGCAGCCAGTATTTCCTTCTCATCCCTTGAAATAACCGTCTTTTCCCCAAGATATTCAAAGGCTTTCTCCACACTTTTTAAATTTCCTGCATCGTAATCAATGATCGCTATCATCAGTTTCTGTATTCCTTTCCTTTGCCGCAAGCGCAAGCTCGGCAACCTTATATGAATAATCCCTGCCTCTGCCTAAAAGGTTGATCTCTCTCGCCTGGCTCTCATTGATCCCATAGATATCATTCAGAGCCTTTATGATCCAATCCATAACCTGATTCATATCCTCAAAGCAATTATATTTCTCTCTGCCGATATCCTTATATTTATCAAACATCCGCACACCGTTTAACAGGGAATCAAGCGCATCCTCGTAATATTTAAGAGAAAGCAACTGCTCATACGCCTGATAATTTCCATAGACATACATGACAGTCTGCACCTGACCATAAAAATATTCATCGTCTTTTTTGATGTCCAGATCAAGTAATTTATCGTAGGCATCGGCGTACCGCTGGCTGACATAATCATTCGTTGCTGCGCTGACATTGCGCTGATATACTGTATACGTTCCTCCAAACTTGGCTGCCAAAACAATTAATATTCCCAAAGACAGCATAAAAAACAAAAACGGCAACGGGATCGCCAGAATTTCGTCCGGCTCTCTCGGCGGTTTCGGCGGCTTTGGTTTCTTTTCCTTTTTCTTCTTTTCTTTTTTCGGTTTTTTCTCTTTTTTCTTTTTTTCTTTCTTTTTCTTATCTTTTGGATCGTCTTCCTCCTCCATGCCATCCATATCCAGAGGATCGTCCATATTCTGATTCCTGTCCGGGGTTGGATTTTTCTCCGGTTCCTGATCTGCATCCGAATCCATCTGTCCCATCTGATCCATCAACTGATCAAGCCCCAATCCATCAAAGGCATCCTCCGTTCCTTCGGCATGATCCTGAACTGCATCCGTATTTTCCGATCCATCATCAGCAAATCCCTCCGGGATAAGCGGATTCTCAAAAGATTCCTCTTCCTCTCTGTCTGCCCCCGCATCAGAAGTTTCAGAGTCCTCACCGGAGTTCACGGACTGTTCCATCAGATTCAGTGCAGCGTCAACAGCTCCCCCGTCCGCTGACTTTTTCTTCCTGCCAAAAAGTCCGCCCTTTTTCGATTTCTTTGACTTTTCTTTCTTCGCCTTCTGCTTCTTTTTCTTTTTTCCCGATTTTTCCAATTCCTCAATCTCATCCAGAGAATCTTCATTTACTCCCAGAATGTCATACAATCCCTGCATATCATCTGCCGGCTCCTTCGATTCCCCGGTGCCGGCAGACTCTGCAACTTCTTCTTCATTCTCTGAATCACTGTCAAAAGCCTGAGTTTTGATCTCAGGCTTTTCTTTTCTCATATTCTTTAAAAGACTTTCCTGGGCTTGATATTCCGGAGTCATGCTCCTGCGCTTTTCATCCTCCCGAATCCAGCCTTTCTCAATATCATTGAAAAAATCTTCATCAAGGGAGGGTGTATTTTCCGAAAGCACATCATCGAAAATATCACTGCTTCTGTTACTTTCGGAAGAATCCATAACAGAATTTAATAATTGATCAAGATAATCCTCATCGGATGTCTGTGTCTGTTTTGACATACTGTGCCTCCCTGTTTTTCCATCTATTTCTTTAAATAAAATCGTATCAATTCAGAGCTTTTATTCATGATGCTCCTGATTCTTAGCGTGATCCTGTAATAATTTATCTATCACCTCTACCAGACTTCCGATCTCCGGTTTGGAAAGCTGATAATCGGCGCCCAGTGCCTCCCCCTTTGCTCTCATCTCATTATTGACAAGAGACGAGAAAATTACGATCGGGATATCTTTTAAGGCATCATCCGACTTTACAAGTTTAGTAAGTCTGTGTCCGTCCATCACAGGCATCTCGATATCCGTAATGATACAGCTGACTTTCGATAACGGATCTCCTTCCCGTTCAAACTCCTCCAGCTTCTCCCATGCCTCGCCGCCGTTTGTCGTGGCAATGATATTGGTATAGCCGGCTTTGTGCAGCGAATCTTTGATCAGCTGGCTAAGCAATGGAGAATCCTCTGCCATAAGAATCGGCTCATCGCTTCTGCTTCTCTCTCCCAACAGTTCAATATCAGATACCTTTAATCCTGTCTCCGGACTGATATCCGTAACGATCTTCTCAAAATCCAGGATAATGATCAGTTTGCCGTCAATCTTAATAATACCGGTAGCCACACTGTTTTCCGTGGTATTCAAAGTTGCCTCCGGCTTAATGATATCCGCCCATGACACTCTGTGAATTCCCAGTACGGCACTTACATGAAAGGCGATATCCAGCTTGTTGAAATTTGTGATGATCATCATATCCGTGGTTGCATTTTCCTCAGTCTGGATACCCAACTGCTTTGCAAGACTGATAACCGTAATAATCGTGTCTCTCGGCATGAACAATCCCTCAATGCTCGGATGTGTGTTCGGCACAGGCGTTACTTCCTTATAGCTGATGATCTCGCTTACCTTTGCCACATTAATCCCATAGTGGTTCTTCCCTATGGTAAATTCCAGCACTTCCAGTTCGTTCGTTCCGTTCTCCAGTAAAATGTTTGTTTCCATATATTCAGCCTCCTTAATTGATTACTACAGTTCCCTGTAAGTTGTTATATGTAACATTTAGTTCCACCGAACTAATATTAGCCGTATCATTCTCATCTGCCTGGAATACAAGCACAAGCTGCCTGCTCTCTCCCGCATTAAGTACACCGTTGAATGTATTGAAAGCATCCAGAAGCGCCGTCACCTGTACATTCATCTTGACTGTTCCGTTCAGCACACCCTTATAGGCTGCTCCGGAATTCATAAGATCCAACGGTATGTCAGCACCCGAAACATTTGTGACCTGAAATTTCATTACCAGAAGTTTACTTCCGCTGATCGCCACCATACTCATTCCAAGCTGCTGTCCGTCGGACGGATAACTTCCGGTCACCTCATAGCCCGCCGGCGTGATCTGAATTCCCGGAATCTGAAAGATCTGATCCATAGTCTGGTAAGTAACCGCCGTCGTTCCTCCTGCTGGAGAAGTACTGCCATCCGGCTGTGCCGGACTCTGGGTCACAGGCTCCGTGATCCACTCCGTAGGAGGTTCCGTCTCCGGTTCCGTCTCGATCTCCACATAACGCATTCTGTCTATGTAATTCTTATCATGCTTTAATACTGTATTTGCGGCATATTGAACGCAAAGCGCCTCTTCCTCCGTCGTCAGGGAGAATTTCTTCACAAGAGAACACCCTGACAGCAAAAACGCCGTCATAAGGGATAAACAAAGGCAAAAACACCGCTTTTTCATACTTTTCATAAATTACACCTCAACTTTTGTCTCTATTTTATCATTTTTTCACAAATACTTCAACATGAATTTTGTCTTTTTCAAGTTCAAACCAAAAATTTACTCCGCCTTCCTGATTTTCCACACCGCATTGCATATTCATGGAATCCATGATTGCCCGCACGATAGACAAACCGATGCCATTCCCCCCGTATTCCCTTGTTCTGGCCTTATCTACCTTATAGAATTTGATCCAGATCTTATCAAGTTCCTCCTCGGGAATAGGATTTCCGGAATTATATACATTGATGCGGACAAGCGTTCCCCGATCCTCCGGTGTGATTACCAGTTTCTTCTCCCCTGCCAGATAATGAATCCCGTTGCTGACATAATTGGTGATCACCTGCTCTGTCTGAAACTCATCTGCCCAGACATAGATCTTTTCCTGATTGTCAAAATAAACAGCGGCACCGGCCTCCTCCAGCAAAAGATTGGATTTATTCAAAACCTGATCTATGACTTCAATCACATCAAAGCGCTCCATTTCCGCCCCCTGATTGCCAAACTCAATCTGATTCAGGGTGAGAAGTTTCTGAACCATTTTATTCATTTTATCCGCTTCATCTATAATCACATCACAATAAAAATCCCTGCTCTCCGGATCATCATTTACCGCTTCTT
Source organism: uncultured Lachnospiraceae bacterium (assembly GCA_902797675.1). Classification (GTDB taxonomy): domain Bacteria; phylum Bacillota; class Clostridia; order Lachnospirales; family Lachnospiraceae; genus CAG-303. Next base: position 11,569 of record CADBTR010000061.1, on the reverse strand, counting down.
TTAACCCCTCTGCATATCCCTGGATCAATGCCAGCGGTGTTTTCAATTCATGAGAGACATTGGAGAGAAAATCTTTTCTCATCTCGTCGATCTCCGTTTTTTTGCGAATATCCGCTTCCAGCTTCACATTCGCGCTCTTTAATTCCGAAATCGTCTCCTCAAGAGTCTCGGAGAGCTGATTCATATTTTGTCCCAAAACTGCAATCTCATCACTTCCGGATGACTGATATTTTGCTGAAAAGTCAAGATTGGTCATCTTTCTGGACAATTTTGACAATTCCATAACCGGTCTGGTAAACCGTATTGAGACAATCAGCATGATCAATGCGGCAACCAGAATGATCATCAAAGATACCTGCAGATAAAAATGGTTCGCAATCTCCACCGCATCAGCAATACTCTCAAGAGATGTACGCATCACAAAAAAATTTTTCTGATCCGAGGTATGTCCGCAGATCTCCAGATAATCTTTCCCGCTTTCCTTATCGTGCATGCGCTGAATCGTGTATTCTTTGCACTTTTTGATGACTTCTCCGTCTGTCTTATCATCAAAAAGAAGGTCTTTCAGCCGGAACAGCAAAAGATCCGGCGTCATTCCGAAACCGGAACTGAACAGGATGTGAAACTCCGAGTCTACCATAAGCCCTGAGATCCCGTCCGCTTCCATATCCAAAGCCAGATTCTTAAGCTGTTCTTTTGTCAGAGCATCTCCCGACTGAAACACCTTATTCATATCTTTATATCCTGCAATCAGGACATCTGTTTTTTCTTTTATATAATATTCTTCCAGAAAAGTCCGGTTAATAAACCAGCCGGAGAGCACTGCCAGCGTGATAAAACCAACCAGCAGCACAACAAGTCTGGTCCTGATCGAACGAAATATACTTACCTTCATATCTTTCACTGCTCAACTTCAAATTTATAGCCCATCCCCCAGATGGTCTTGATATAATCCGCTTCTTTTGTAAGTTTTGCCCGTAATTTCTTCACATGCGTATCAATGGTTCTCGCATCACCGAAATAATCATAATTCCAGACATGATTCAAAATCTGCTCTCTGGACAGCGCGATCCCCTCATTTTCCATAAAATAAACAAGAAGTTCAAACTCTTTAAAGCTCAGTTCGATCTCGCGGTCACCCACCTTCACCGTATGGGCTGTTTTATTCAATTCAATGATTCCGGCTTTCATCATACCGGACTCGTCTCCCTTTACCGTCCTGCGAAGAATTGCATCCACTCGGGCCACAAGGATCTTGGGACTGAAAGGTTTTGTGATAAATTCATCCGCGCCTCTCTCGAAGCTGTTTAACTCATCTTCCTCAGCCGACTTTGCCGTCAGCATAATAATCGGAACCTTGGAATACTTGCGGATTTCCCTGCATACCTGCCATCCGTCCATCTTCGGCATCATCACATCGAGAATGACAAGCGCGATATCCTTATCCGCAAAAAACTTTTCCATCGCCTCATCTCCGTCAGCCGCCTCGATCACCTGATAAGACTGCTTCACCAGAAAATCCCGCACCAACTTGCGCATCCGCGCTTCATCATCCACCACAAGAATTTTCAACTCTGCCATATTCTTCACCTTATCCTACTTCTGTTCGCCTGTCCGGCTCTCCAACTGCTGTTCCCACTCATTCAACCGGGATTCCCATTTTGCAAGGGAATCTTCTTTCTCCGTATATTCCGCCTTGATCCGCCGTTCGTAATTCATAATATTCAGATTCTTACTATTGTTTGAAACAACCATAAACAGGATCAAAAGGATCACCATCACGATATTCCAGATCAGCAGATTTACAAAACGTGTCCGATATGGCGAAGAAATATCCACCTTTTTCTTAAATTTCGGCATATCAAAACTTTTTTTCTTTCCTGCGGATAACGGTGTCACCACAGGAATCGCCTCCACCTCTTCTACGGGAATCTTTTCACTGTTAAACAGAAAATTCTGCAATTCCCGGAGAAACTCATATCCGATGGGCGTTTTAAATAATTTCTTATCGATCACTGTGCGATAGACATTCCTTACGCTCTCCGGATCAGAATAATTCGTCCGTTTTTTCAGATATTCCACACCCTCAAGCTCATTGCAGGCCGCCTTATACATTTCTTCATCTTCAAAGTAATATCCGTCCACCGTATTCTTTTCATTTTTCATCACAACAACTCCATTTCTAAACCGGTTCATGTTCCAAAACTTTCATTTTGAAATAAAGTACCGTCAGACTGTACAAAAACAAAATATGACCGGTAAACAGCCGATACTCGGCAAGTAAAAGTTTCGTATACTCGTCCTCGGATATTTCCTTCACCCGCTCTCCCAGATTGATCAGATAATATACCCCGTCCTTATACTCTCCTCCGCCATGTTCCAAAGCCAGATAATTAAATATCACATTAAAGATCACATAACACATTGTAACTATCGCAATAACAAAAGATGCACTGTAAAAGATCTTTTTTCTCGGAACATAAGGGCTTTTGATATATCCGTCTTTTAAAATACGAAGCACCGCCGCTACCGTCAGCACGATGGCCGGAATCCACATCAGCCAGCCAAAAAAATAAAAATAATTCGTTATATATCCCAGCAGGTGGATCAGTGCTGCCAACGCAAAGCAGCACACTGCTGTCTTAAAAAAGAGTTGATCCCGTTTCATTGCCCGGCACCGTTACAAACTTGTCCTTACGATCTTCGGCCGGAAGCCTTCCTCTCCGAGGACTTTGACAATCTGCTGCTTGTGCTCCTCGCCGAAGGTTTCTATAGTGATACGAAGTTCCACAGCCGCATTTCTGTTAATACTTACAAACTGATTATGCTCCAGTTTCACTACATTTCCCTTCTGCTCGGCAACCACATGGGAAACTTTCTCCAATTGTCCCGGCTTATCCGGCAGCAGAACGGAAACGGTAAAGATTCTTCCTCTCTGGATCAAGCCATGCTGCAGCGTAGAAGACATGGTGATGATATCCATATTTCCGCCGCTGATGATCGATACGACTTTCTTATCCCTGCAATCCAGATGTTTTACCGCTGCAACGGCAAGAAGTCCCGAGCCCTCGCAGACGATCTTATGACTCTCAACCATATCGAGAAAAGCATCGATAAGCTCATCGTCCCCGATGGTGATCACATCATCCAGATTCTTTTGTAAATACGGGAAAATAATCTTTCCCGGCGTCTTAACTGCTGTACCGTCTGCGATCGTTACGGCACTGTCAAGAGTCACTACCTCTCCCGCCTTTAAGGATGCCTTCATACAAGCGGCATTTGCCGGCTCCACACCGATGACTTTGATATTCGGATTGATATATTTTGCAAGGGTGCTGACACCGGTGGCAAGTCCGCCGCCGCCGATCGGCACCAGAATATAATCGACCGTCGGAAGTTCCTTGATGATCTCCATTGCCACGGAACCCTGACCGGTAGCTACCTCCAGATCATCAAAGGGATGTACGAAAGTATAACCGTTTTCCTCGGCAAGCTGCAATGCCTTCTCACAAGCCTCGTCATATACATCTCCGTATAAAACGACCTCCGCGCCGTAACTTCTGGTACGGTTTACCTTAATAAGCGGAGTTCCCACAGGCATCACGATCACAGCCTTCACGCCGTACATCTTAGCGGCATTTGCCACGCCCTGGGCATGATTTCCGGCAGAGGCGGTAATCAGTCCCCGATCTCTTTCCTCTTCCGTCATCTGGCTGATCTTATAATAAGCGCCTCTTACCTTATAAGCGCCTGTCTTTTGAAGATTCTCCGGTTTTAAATAAACCTTATTTCCCGATTGCTTACTGAAAAACTCACTATAGATCAAATTCGTCGGCAATGTCACATTTTTAACAATCTCTGCCGCTTCTTCAAATTTTTCCAACGATAACTCTGTCATCATAACGATACATCCTTCTTTCCCTCTTCTGTTTCCTCTGTCTGAAACAGTGCATTTACAAAATCATCCGCATTAAATTTCTGCAGATCTTCCATATGTTCCCCGACTCCGATATATTTCACCGGAATCCCAAGCTCCGACTGTATGGCGATGGCGATTCCGCCCTTTGCCGTTCCGTCAAGCTTTGTTAGGATAATTCCCGTAACATTGCTGACTTCCATGAACTGCTTTGCCTGAGACATCGCATTCTGTCCGGTCGTTCCGTCCAATACCACAAGATTCTCCCTGTAAGCACCACTATATTCCTTTTCGATGATCCTGTCAATTTTTTTCAGCTCTTCCATCAAATTTTTCTTATTATGGAGCCGCCCTGCGGTATCGCAGATCAGGACATCCGTATTTCTCGCCTTGGCTGCCTGCACTGCATCGTAGACCACCGCAGCGGGATCGGAGCCCTCTTTCTGGGCAATGATATCAACGCCTGCCCGGTTGGACCATTCCGTAAGCTGCTCAATCGCTGCCGCGCGAAAAGTATCGGCTGCCGCCAGCAAAACTTTTTTCTTCTGTGCCTTCAACTGACCTGCCAGTTTGCCGATGGAAGTCGTCTTTCCCACGCCGTTTACGCCGATTACAAGCACCACCGACCTCTGATTTTCAAAATCATAGGCATTCTCGCCCACATCCATCTGTTCCTTGATACTGTCGATCAAGAGCTGCTTGCAGGCTGCCGGCTCCTTGATTTTTTGCTCCTTCACCTTTTCTTTCAGATCTTCAATGATCTTTTCCGTCGTATGAACGCCCAGATCTCCCATGATCAGGGTTTCTTCCAGTTCTTCATAAAATTCATCGTCTATTTTTGAAAAACCGCTGAAAATATTGTCAATTCCGGATACAATATTATCCCTCGTTTTACTTAGTCCGGCTACCAGCCTGCTAAAAAAACCTTTTTTCTTTTCTTTCTCCTCAGCCAATGTCTGCCTCCTGCTTTTTCTGATTTTTTATTCTGATTTTTTCTTTTCCGCCTGCGCCAGCTCCTCCTCGATGAGATTTACCGACACCAGTGTGGAAATACCTTTCTCCTGCATCGTGATACCGTAAAGCCTGTCCGCAGCATTCATCGTACCCCGCCTGTGAGTAATCACGATAAACTGAGTATGATCCGTCAATTTATGCAGGTATTTTGCATACCGGTCTACATTGGAATCGTCGAGAGCCGCCTCAATCTCGTCCAGCAGACAAAACGGCGACGGTTTCAGATTCTGAATGGCGAATAACAATGCAATGGCTGTCAACGCCTTCTCCCCGCCGGACAATTGCATCATATTCTGCAATTTCTTTCCCGGCGGCTGGGAGATAATGGTGATCTCCGCCTCCAATACATCCTCCGCATCGCTCAATTCAATGCTTCCCTTTCCTCCGCCGAACAAGATCTTAAAGACCTTATCAAATTCTCTGCGGATATCCGCAAATTTTTCATTAAACTGATTGCGCATGCCGGTGTCCAGTTCCGTGATGATCTGCTCCAGATTCTCGGCTGCCGTTGTCAGATCCGTATGCTGATTTTTTAAAAATTCATACCGCCCGGAAACTTCCTTATATTCCTCAATGGCATTTACATTGACAGAACCAAGCCCGCGTATGGAACTCTTTAAGGATGCGATTTCTTTTTTCATTGCAGAAAGATTATCATAGGACTCATCCCGCAATTCCTTCGCCTGACCGTAAGTCACTTCGTACTCATCCCACATATAACCGGTCAGCTTCTCTTTATTTTCTTCCAATTTCTCGGTCTGGCTGTCAAAACGGTAGATTTCTTTATCAAGTTCCGCAATATGACCGGACAATTCCTCTCTCCGGGCAAAAAATTCCTTATGCTCCTTCGATTGTTTCTCCCGCGTCTCCTGCAACTGTCCGATCTGTCCGCTTAAAATTTCTGCCTGATCTGCCGCCTCTTTGATCGCACGCTCCAGATCTTTGATCTTTTCTTCCCGTTCACCTCCGGATTGTAAAAGTTCCTCAATGGAAGCTTCCAATTCCGTCTTTTCCTGATTCAGCCTTTCAATCTCTCCCTGAATTCTCTCCCGGTTCTCCCGCAAAAATTCCAGTTTTTGCGTAATCCCTGACAGATCCAGTCGCAACTGTTCATTTTTTCGGTTTTCTTCTTCTTCCTTTTCCTTTTCCAGAGCAAGGGTTTGATTTTGATCTTCAATCTGTTTTTGCAGTTCCTCTTTTCTCGTCTCCCAATGTTTCAATTCTTCATCAAGTGTTTCATGATTATTCCTGATATCCGTAATCTGATCATTGATCTGTGAGTCTTCTTTATGGAAATTTTCGTAGCTTGTATTTAATTCTTTCTGCTTTTCATCTGCCTTGCCGAGATTCATCTTCACCGTATTCTGCAAAAGATATTGTTCCTTCAATACAGATTCCAGTTTTGAAAGTTCCGCCTGGGTCTGCGCCAGCTTACTCTCTTCCTCCGCGAGACGTTTTGTCACTTCCTCGGAGCCGGCTTTTAACTCTTTTACCCGGTCTTCCAGTTCCCCGATCTCCCGTCGTCTTCCCAAAAGATTACTGTTATTTTTATAGGCGCCGCCGGAAAGGGAACCTCCTGCATTCAGCAATTCTCCCTCCAGCGTCACGATACGCAAAGAATAGCGATACTTCTTCGCCAGCGCCAGCGCATGATCGATGGTATCTACAACAACGATCCTTCCCAACAGATATTTTCCGATATTCTCATATTCTTTCTTAATCCTGATCAGATCACAGGCAAGACCGATCACTCCGGTTTCTTCAAACACCTGAGGATATTGAAAGCCTGTCTTGTTGGCAATACTGTTTAAAGGCAGAAAAGTTGCTCTTCCGTAACGGTTCTTTTTCAGATACTCGATGGCTTCTTTCGCCGTTGTCTCATGATCCGTCACCACATTCTGGATATTTCCTCCGAGTGCCGTCTCTATGGCTGTCTCGTATTCTTTCTCCGTCTTGATGATATCCGCCACAACGCCGATGATACCGCTCTTTTTCTCCTTTAATTCCATAATACGGCGAATGCTGTTGCCGTACCCCTCATAGCGCTCCGTCAGATTTTTCAACGTCTCCAAGTTGGAATTAAGCTTATGATACTGAGACATGCTCTCATTTTGAAGTTTTCTGTCAGAAGCGATGGAAGCTTGCAATTCCTTTAACTGTCCCCGCAGTTTTTCCTGCGTCTGCTCATATCCCTGCACTTCGACTGTGATCTTGTCCAATTCCTGACGCAGCGAGAGGATCTCCTTTTCCTGCGCCTCATTGTCGCTCTTGAATTTCAGGATACGTTGATTCAACTGCGCTCTTCGGATATTGATCTGTTCAAGCATCGTATCATAGCGCTGGATCTTCGTCTTGACATTCGTCTCCTCATTCATGAGCCGGATGATCTCTGACTTGGCATCCTCAATCTGCCGTTCAATCTCCTGTACGCGACCGGCGGCAGCTTTCTTGCTCTCGTCGGCATCCTCCTGCACCTTTGCGGCATTTGCAGACTGCTCTTTCAATTCGCTGCTTTGCTGCTCTAATGTCCGGATTTCCTCCTGACGCTTTCCGATCTCTCCGTCAATTGCCGTCATGCGCTCCCGAAAATGAGTTTCACTCCCTTTCGCTCCCGCAATCTGCTCCCGAAGCACCCTGATCTCTCCGTCAAATTTCTCCCGAAGAATATTACACCGGTTTAATTCCGTCTTCTTCTCGTCCGCCTCGGTGTTCAGCTGCTCTAAGTACGCTTCCAGTTCTTCGTATGTTTTCTTGATCTCTTCCAGTTTTTTGCTGCTCTCATCCAGATCCGCAGCGGCAATTCCCCGATTTTCGGCAATTCCGGAAAGCTGGTTGTTGATATTTCCCACTTCCAGCAAAAATTGATTGATCTCATAAGTCTTTAACTGTTCTCTTAATTTCAGATAAGTTCTTGCATTTTCCGACTGGCGTTCCAGAGGCTTTACCTGTTTTTCAAGCTCCGATAAAATATCCGTCACACGGACAAGATTCTGCCGTTCGTTTTCCAGTTTCTTAATAGTCTCGGCTTTTCTTCGCTTGAATTTTACGATACCCGCCGCCTCGTCAAACAATTCCCGCCGCTCATCCGCTTTACCGCTTAAGATCTTATCGATCTGTCCCTGACCGATGATGGAATATCCCTCTTTTCCGATACCGGTATCATAGAATAATTCATTGATATCCTTCAAACGGCAGACCGTCCCGTTGATCATATATTCGCTCTCGCCGGAACGGAACAGTCTTCTGGACACCGTCACTTCCTCATAATCCACAGCAAGCTTGTGATCCCCGTTATCCAGGGTAATTGCCACATAAGCATATCCCAAAGGCTTCCGGTTTTCCGTACCCGCAAAGATCACATCCTCCATCTTGCCGCCTCGAAGCTGCTTGATCCGCTGTTCTCCCAACACCCAGCGGACGGCGTCGCCTACATTGCTCTTTCCGCTGCCATTCGGACCTACGATCGCAGTGATCCCGTTATGAAATTCAAATTTTATCTTATTGGCGAAAGACTTAAAGCCCTGCACCTCAATACTTTTTAAATACATAGGTTCCTCTTATTTTTTTAATTTCAGCAATGCCTCATAAGCCGCCTGCTGTTCTGCTCTTTTCTTTGTTCTTCCGGTGCCGGAACCCAACGTTTCTCCCCGGAAAACCGCTTCCATCACAAAATGTTTATCGTGATCGGGACCGTATACATCTTTTAAGACATATTCCACCCGTTCCTTATAATTTTTTTGTAATAATTCCTGTAAAATCGTCTTGCTGTCATAAAACAGCTGTTTATTTGCGATATCATTCAGAACAAACTTTTCTACAAATTTTTTTGCCTCCTCAAAACCGCTGTCCAGATAGATAGCGCCGATCAACGCCTCGAAGGCATCCGAAGTCACGGACTCCCGCTCTCTGCCGCCGGTCCGCTCCTCACCGTGGCTTAACAGCAGATAGCTTCCAAGGTCAATATCTTTCGCGCACTGGGCAAGAGTCGGCTCACATACGATGCTTGCGCGTATTCTGGTAAGTTCTCCCTCCTGTTTATCCCGATATTCATGAAAAAGCACATCGCTGCTGCTTAATTCCAGCACCGCATCGCCTAAGAATTCCAGACGTTCGTTATCGTGAATATCTCCTTTTTTCACATCGTTGGCGTAAGAGCTGTGGGTAATGGCTGTCTGCAGCAAGCTCTTATCCCGAAAATGATATCCGATCCGATTCTCCAGTTCTTCTATATTCTTACTCATGATTCTCCCTGCATTTCATCTTCTTTTTTAATCTTTTCCCGAATCTTATCATTGATCCGCTGTTTGCGGAATGTGATGCATTGCTGAATGGAATTGCAGATCTCCACCGCGGTGGAATTGCCGTGGGCCTTGACTACAAGACCGTTCAGACCTAAAAGCGGCGCGCCGCCGTATTCATTAGACATAAAACCTTTTAAAGTCTGTTTCAATGACTTCTTAATGAGAAGCGCGCCGATCTTTGTCTTAAGACTCGCCATCATGCTTCCCTTGATCTTGGAGATCAAAGTCATGCCCAGTCCCTCGTATAATTTTAAGATCACATTTCCCACAAATGCATCGCAGACGATGACGTCCACATCACCGCTCGGAATCTCTCTCGCCTCCACGCTGCCCACAAAATTAATATCCGTGCAGGCTTTTAACAGTGGAAATGTCTCTTTTACCAGCGCATTTCCTTTCTCTTCCTCCGCGCCTACATTGACAATCGCCACCTTCGGATTTTTCACGCCCACTACATGCTCCATATAGATAGAACCCATCTTGGCAAATTGCACCAGATAAGAAGATTTTGCATCCATGTTAGCGCCGGCATCAATCAAAAGAGACATGCCCTTTGCCGTCGGAATAAGCGGTGCCAGCGGCGCCCGTTCGATTCCCTTAATTCTGCCGACGATCGTCTGTCCGCCCACTAAGATGGCACCGGAGCTTCCTGCCGAGACAAGCGCGTCCGCCGAACCTTCTTTTACCAGTTTCATGGCAAGCACAAGGGAAGAATCCTTCTTCTTGCGGATTGCCATAACTGGTGACTCTCCGGTCTCGATGACCTCTGTCGCCGGTATCACCTCTACCCGGCTCTTATCATATGGATATTTACCGAGTTCTGCCTCGACTTTTTCTTTCAAGCCCACTATTTTCAAGTGGATCTGCGGATTTTTCTCCAAAGCCTGAACCGCACCTTTCACGATCTCGCCCGGCGCATTGTCTCCGCCCATTGCATCGACTGCAACTACGATTTTTTCTTCTGCCATAAATATTCTCCTCTAATAACGATAGTTTAGTATCCGACCGGAGCATATCACTTTCCGTTCCCGTCAGATTTTTACCGGACTTTCCAAAAAAGATGCAAAAACACACTCTTTTTTGGAAAAACCGACATCATAAATAATACTAAATTTTTCTTCATAAATCAATACTTTTCTCATGATTCCCCGTCTTTGAGACGGCAAACCAGCTGATAAATCTGCTCTGCCGAGTTGAAATTCCCAGGGATCATATGCTCCGCATAGATCTCAACGCCAAACTTGTCGGTCAATTCCGAAACCAGCGAAACCATATCGAAAGAATCAATGATCCGCCGGTCGATAAGCCCGGTTTCCGCGGTAAAATCAATATCCGGATGAAGTCCGGATAAAATTTCTATGATCGTATCCATATTTTTTCCTTTCCTCGCGAATTCATACAGGAAAATGGTATGAAAAAAAGGAATCCTTTCGGATTCCTTCTCGCATAATTAGTCCTGAGCGATGATCTCTTTTTTATTATAAGAACCGCAAGCCTTGCATACTCTGTGAGGCATCATTAAAGCACCACACTTACTGCATTTTACAAGATTTACAGCAGACATCTTCCAGTTTGCTCTTCTCTTGTCTCTTCTGGCTCTTGATGTTTTATTCTTTGGACAAATAGACATGGTTTACACCTCCTTAAAGCTATTGAAGACCTCTAAGGCTTTCGCCATACGCGGGTCAAGCGATGCCGTATCGCAATCGCAACTTCCCCGGTTGAGATTCTTACCGCACTTACTGCAAAGTCCCTTGCAGGCTTCTCTGCACAGAACCTTCATCGGCAAATCCAATAAAATCTCACCGTAAGCGAACCGTTCGACATCGAAGCTTGTCCCGTCGAGTTCCTCGACTTCGTCCTCCGCTTCTTTTCTGTCTTCTCCTGTCTCGCTTAAATTGACTTCCTTTGAAGTATCAATATGAATAGTTTGTCTTACCTCTTCTAAGCACCTGTCGCATGGCATCATCAGCGTCACATCAAATGCGGCAGAAATCTTGATCTTCTTTCCGCCGATTCCCGTTATATCAAGTCTGACCGGTGTCTTATCCGCTATGGGATAACTGACGCGTCCCGCCTGAAAGGAATCCATCTCCAACTCTGCAGAGAGGTTTAATCTCTTATCTTCATGAGATAAGAAATCCGATAAGTCAATCAGCATAAATATACCTCTTTTCTAATCGCACTCTTCTGATTATACACAGGAAGGCACATCTTGTCAATCATTTTTTTTGTGCTGTGGAAGATTTTTTGTTACTATTCACAGCCACTTCCCCCCTTCATTCGCAAAGGCGGCTATGCCGCTTTCCCGCACTTCGTGCTAACTTTGCTCATAAGG
>CADBTR010000060.1 GCA_902797675.1 uncultured Lachnospiraceae bacterium | reverse complement strand
GTGAGTAAAGAAAGGAAACTTACGTAGGTGGGAGTTTGAATCTCCGACCTACGGGAATTGCTGCCGCCTCCAGCAAGCAGGTCGCAAGGCTAAAGCCATGCGACATTCAAGGGATAATTGCTATGAGAATAAAAAAAATGCTCCTCTGTTTTTTGATGCTTTTGATGATTTCGGCGCTTTGCGGCTGCATAAAAAAGGAAGCAGAGGAAAACAGGGCGAAAGGGAATCAGAATATCGGAAAAGAGACAAGACAGGATTATTCTTACCGGATTGGAGATAAGAGTGTTTATGTAGGGCAGACGGCGGCAGAGGCCCTGCAACTTTTGGGAGGAGAATATGAGACCTACGAAGCGCCCAGCTGCGCAGCGGAGGGGACGGATGTGTTTTATTATTATCAGAATCTGACGCTTGTGGTGTTAAATACAGAGAAAGAAAAAATCGTGTCCCAACTCTATTTTAAAAATGATTCGGTGGCAACGGCGGAGGGGCTTCGGATCGGGGATCCTTATGCGAAGGTGATCGATACCTACGGGGAGGATTACCTCATAGAGGGAACTGCATTGAATTATCAGGGAAACAAGATGCAGCTTGTCATTGGGATCAAAGATCAGAAAGTGGATTCCGTCACATATAAAAGCAAATAATTCTTGCGTATTCAGGCAGAATTAGGTATAATGAAAATGGTGTAGTGATTTCACTGAATGAGAAGGAGGGCAATATGATGAATCAACAGAAACGATTTAAGAGAATACCGGTTAAAATCGAGCTCACGATTTCAGATTTGTTTAAACAGGATAATGACAATATCAAAGATATCAATGCGCCGATCGAGGTGCGGAATATCTCCAAGACCGGCATCGGATTTGCGACAAAGGCTATATTACCGGAAGGATATTATTTTAATTCCAAGATACAGCTGGGAAATGAGACATCCTGCCTGTATACGGTGATGCAGATCGTGCGGTGTGAGAAACGGGAAAATGAGAATTTCTACGGATGCCAGTTCGTCGGAAAAGCAGATATTCTCGATTTTATTTTTGATGAATACAATGAAGGGTTTAATGATAAGGAATAAGGATACTCATGACCGGAAGAAAAACGGATTCCGGGGATGGATATAGATTTATTATTGAGGAGATTTCACATGAAACGCATGGATGTAAGGGAAGAGATCGAAGATACTCTGCACGAGGAGTGCGGAGTATTCGGCATTTATGATTTGGACGGGAATGATGTAGCATCTAGTATTTATTACGGATTATTTGCTCTGCAGCACAGGGGGCAGGAGAGCAGCGGAATTGCCGTCAGTGATACCGACGGTCCCAAGGGAAAAGTCTGTCTGCATAAGGGAATGGGACTGGTCAATGAGGTCTTTACTCAGGAGGAACTGGAGGGACTGAAAGGAAATATCGGGATCGGACATGTCCGTTATTCCACGGCGGGAAGCAGCACCAGAGAGAATGCCCAGCCGTTGGTATTGAATTATATAAAGGGAACCTTAGGTCTTGCCCATAACGGAAATCTTATCAATGCTTTGGAACTTCGCAGGGAACTGGAGCAGACGGGCGCTATTTTTCAGACGACCATTGACTCGGAAGTGATCGCATATCATATTGCGAGGGAAAGAGTCAATACACACAGTGTGGAGGAAGCCACCAAAAAGGCGATGATGAAGATCAAGGGAGCCTATTCCCTGATCGTTATGAGTCCGAGAAAGTTGATCGGTGCGAGAGATCCTTTCGGATTTAAGCCTTTGTGTATCGGAAAACGGGACAATGCGTATATTCTCGCGTCGGAGACCTGCGCCCTGGATACCGTAAATGCGGAATTTGTCAGAGATGTGGAGCCGGGAGAGATCGTGACGATCACGGATAAGGGCATTTCCTCTGATAAATCCTTATGTCTGCCAAGAGAAAAAGAGGCAAGATGCGTATTTGAATATATTTATTTCGCCCGTCCGGACAGCATGATCGACGGAGTGTCCGTATATCATTCCAGAATCATGGCAGGAAAATATCTTGCGATGGATACGCCGGTTGAGGCGGATGTGGTTGTTGGCGTGCCGGAATCCGGTAACGCGGCGGCACTGGGTTATTCCCTGCAATCAGGAATTCCGTATGGTACAGCTTTTGTGCGAAACGGCTATGTGGGAAGAACCTTTATCAAACCGAAGCAGAGTAACAGAGAGTCCAGTGTTCGCGTGAAATTAAATGTACTAAAGGAAGCAGTCAACGGGAAGCGCGTGATCATGATCGACGATTCCATCGTGCGGGGAACTACTAGCGGACGGATCGTGAAGATGCTGCGGGAGGCAGGGGCAACGGAAGTGCATGTAAGGATTGCCTCGCCGGAATTTTTGAGTGAATGTTATTTCGGAACGGATATTCCGTCCAGGGAACAGCTGATCGCGCATAATCGTACCGTGGAGGAGATCTGTCAGGTGATCGGCGCGGACACGCTGGGATATTTGAAAAAAGACAGATTGTCGGAGATGGTAAACGGTTTGCCTATCTGTACCGGCTGTTTTGACGGAAATTATCCGATGGAGCCTCCGAAGGAGGATATTCGGGGAGAATATCAGAAGTAAATGGAATGATAAACAGAAGAAATGAGGTAATTGATTGATGTATGACAGATATGTAAGTCCGCTTTCGGAACGTTATGCCAGCAAGGAGATGCAATATATCTTTTCGCCGGATATGAAATTTAAGACATGGAGAAGACTCTGGATCGCCCTTGCCGAGACGGAAAAGGAACTGGGGCTTGACATTACCCAGGAGCAGATCGACGAATTGAAAGCTCATGCGGAAGATATTAATTATGAAGTGGCAAAGGAACGCGAAAAACTGGTGCGTCATGATGTGATGAGCCATGTTTACGCGTACGGACAGCAATGCCCGAAGGCAAAGGGAATCATTCATCTGGGCGCCACAAGCTGCTATGTGGGAGATAATACGGATATTATCGTAATGACGGAAGCATTGAAGTTAGTGAAGAAAAAACTTGTCAATGTGATCAATGAACTGGCGAAATTTGCAGATCAATATAAGGCGCAGCCTACTCTGGCATTTACGCATTTTCAGCCGGCGCAGCCGACGACAGTGGGCAAGAGAGCAACATTGTGGCTTATGGAATTGAAGATGGATTATGAAGATCTGTGTTATGTGCTGGACGGTATGATGCTTCTCGGCTGTAAGGGAACAACCGGTACACAGGCAAGCTTTATGGAATTGTTTAACGGAGATCAGGACAAGATCCGGAAAATTGATTCCATGATCGCGGAGAAAATGGGATTTTCCAAGTGCTTCCCGGTATCCGGTCAGACATATTCCAGAAAGATGGATACAAGGGTGGCGAATATACTGGCGGGAATTGCCGCAAGCGCTCATAAGTTCTCCAACGATATCCGTCTTTTGCAGCATTTGAAAGAGATCGAGGAACCTTTTGAGAAGAATCAGATCGGTTCTTCCGCAATGGCATATAAGCGGAATCCGATGAGAAGCGAGAGAATCGCATCTTTGTCAAGATATGTGATGATCGAAGCGTTGAATCCTGCTATTACCTCCGCAACCCAGTGGTTTGAGAGAACGCTGGATGATTCGGCGAATAAGCGATTGAGCATTCCGGAGGCATTCCTTGCCATCGACGGAATCCTTGATCTGTATCTGAATGTGGTGGACGGTCTTGTGGTTTATGATAAGGTAATTAATAAGAGACTGATGAGCGAGCTGCCGTTTATGGCAACGGAAAACATTATGATGGATGCGGTGAAAGCCGGCGGCGATCGTCAGGAACTTCACGAGGAGATCAGGAAGCTTTCCATGGAAGCCGGGGCAAATGTAAAAGCGAAAGGTCTTGACAATAATCTTCTGGAACTGATCGCGGCGGATGAAGCCTTTGGTCTGAGCCTGGAAGATTTGCAGAAAACAATGCAGCCTGAGAAATATGTGGGCAGATCAAAAGAACAGGTGGAGGAATTCCTGGCTGAACAGATCAAGCCGATATTGGAGGAAAATAAAGAATTACTTGGGATGACGGCGGAGATCAATGTGTAAGTGATATGGAGAAGATCCAAAAGAGTATCCTGAATATTGAGAGTCTGAGCGGCGTGTATGAGCAAGCCGGTTTGATTACAAATAATAGCGATAAATTATCTGTTATGGATATGGAGGCTATACAGAAGCATATTCTCGGAATTCAGAAAATTGAGGGATAATGGAGATTTTCATAATAGAGACCTCATAAGAAAACCGGCGGAGAGCATCCGCCGGTTTTTACGTTCATTATAGATATATTCAGGCTTTTGCCTGCTTTTTTACAACATGGATCAGTCCGGCGATATCTTCATAATCTTCGCCGAAAGTCTCCAGATCGAATTCCAATATAGTTGCTGCGAACAGATCCAGATAGGAACGGACATGGTGCTGAGGCAGATGTTCAATCCAGTCGATAAAATATTTCTCGAAATCAAAATAGTGATATTTTTCGGCAAAGATCCAGGAAACGATCAATGCAAGCCGCACATCAAAATAAGCGGAAACATTACCTGTCATGTTGATATAACTTTCAAAATATTTGCGCATCAATTTCATGTCTGCCTGAGTGATGGGAATGTTATTGGTAACTAAAACAGATCTGTCCACATTCTTTTGACAATAATGTTCAGTTAATTTTTCCATTTCAGGAAGAGTTGCATATGGAGTAAATAAATCTGACATAATCAACACCTCTCTTCTCTAAAAACCACGTAGCTTCCCCAATTTCCATAATGCTACTTTTGCGGGTAAACCCGATTGAACGGCACTCCGATTCAATCTCCCACCTCTATAGGTGGTGAGTAAAGAAAGAAAACTTACGTAGGTGGGAGTTTGAATCTCCG
>CADBTR010000059.1 GCA_902797675.1 uncultured Lachnospiraceae bacterium | reverse complement strand
GTGCCCACACCGCCTCATTCGGTTTCATTGTGTATGCACAATCATTCTGCGTAAATGTACCGGCAATTAAATTTACGATGTACTAGTCGAGTGTACTCATAAGAAAGTACGAAAAAAGAGCCTCATCCGATGCTCTTCTCAAAGCGCGAGACGGGACTCGAACCCGCGACCCCGACCTTGGCAAGGTCGTGCTCCACCAACTGAGCCACTCGCGCGCAATATCATATTTTCATCTTTTCAGATGCAATGCCCAGTTCCGGAATCGAACCAGAGACACGAGGATTTTCAGTCCTCTGCTCTACCAACTGAGCTAACTGGGCCTGCCGGTCATTCCACCGAAGCACGAAATATATCTTATCATACCCGGTGGAAATTGTCAACCGTTTTTTTAGGATTAATAGGAAATAATCTCATATCCCGTTTCTGTAATCAAAATCTGGATCTCCCACTGCGCCGACGGCTTTCCGTCTCTTGTATAAATGGTCCATCCGTTGTCTTCATCTTCATATATATCGGCTTTTCCCATGTTGATCATCGGCTCAATGGTAAACATCATGCCCGGAACCATCAGCATTTCCGTTCCACGCTTTGATACATAGCTGACCCACGGTTCCTCGTGAAATTCAATTCCCACGCCATGTCCTCCGATCTCGCGAACCACCGAATAGCCGTTTTCCTTTGCGAAATCATTGATTGCCTGCCCCATATCACCTAAGAATCCCCAAGGTTTCACTTCTTTTAATCCCACTTCAAGACTCTGTTTTGTGATCTCCACAAGTCTCCGCTTTTCTTCGGAAACATTTCCGATACAGAACATTCTGGAGGAATCCGAAAAATAACCATGCAGAATAGTAGAGCAATCCACATTGATGATGTCTCCATCCTTTAATACCACCTTATCTGACGGAATTCCGTGACACACCTCGTCATTCAGCGATGTGCAGACGCTCTTCGGAAATCCTTCATAATCAAGAGTCGCAGGAATCGCCCCCCTCTTTACCGTCTCATTATACACCCACTGATCGATCTCTTCCGTGGTGATTCCCTCGCGAATATGCTCCGCCACGTAATCAAGCACTGCAATATTCACCTTTGCGCTCTCCTTGATTGCCTCAATCTCCTCCGGTGTCTTGATCAGATCATGGGTCGGAACCTCATGACCTTCCCTCGCGAAACTCTCGATCTTCATATCAAAATTATAATGGCACTTCTTGTACTTCAATCCGCTTCCGCACCAGCAATCATCATTTCTGCCAATCTTTAAACTCATCTCTTTTTTCGGGACTGTTCCCGCTTCCTTTCTATAAGTTACCGTACTCGCCTTTTACCGCAAACATATGATTCATGGGACCGCTTCCTTTTCCCAGATCCAACCCGTCCTCCAGTGCCAGTGAAATATAACGCTTCGCTTCTTGCACCGCCTGTTCTATCGGCTTCCCTTTCGCCAGATTCGACGCGATGGCCGAAGATAACGTACAACCGGTTCCATGGGTATTGGGATTATCGATCCTCCTGCCGTTTAACCACACTTTTTGTATTTCCGTCCACAACAGATCATTTGCCGTCTCCACCTGATGTCCGCCTTTTAACAACACTCTGCAGCCATAAGTTTCATAAATCTGCTTTGCCGCATCCTCCATATCCTGCGCCGTCTGAATATTTTTTCCGATCAGCACTTCCGCCTCCGGAATATTCGGCGTAATAATGAAAGCCTGAGGAAACAGCTTTGATGTCAGCTCCGCTACCGCATCTTCATCGATCAGTCTGGAGCCGCTAGTCGATACCATAACCGGATCCACCACGATATTTTTCCCCTGATATTCCTGTAATTTTTCAGCAATAACAGCGATCAGCTCTGCCGATGAGACCATACCGATCTTCACCGCATCCGGAAAGATATCCGTAAATACCGCATCCAGCTGTTTTCCCAAAAATTCCGCCGGAACATTCAGGATTCCGCTGACGCCCGTTGTATTCTGAGCCGTCAGCGCAGTGATGACGCTCATCCCGTATACGCTGTGGGCAGCCATTGTCTTAAGATCCGCCTGTATTCCCGCTCCGCCGCTGGAATCGCTTCCGGCGATCGTCAATGCTGTAAACATATCCTGCCTCCATAAATACTCATTGATATCTGGAATTCTTCCATTATCCTGTTCCTCATATGTCCGCCTATCAGTATAGCGTATATTTTCTGCTTTTTCAACGACAACTTTAGAAATTCTTTGGAAACATCAGATAATCTTTCTCAAATATTGTATATTTTTCGCAAACGGGAACACACTAATTTTTAAATAAATCCTATCTAAACAATCTTTTCCGGGAGGTTTTTTATGCCACTGCTATTTACTACCGCCCTCGGGGAAAATACTGCGATCATGGACAATCTTTTCCTCAATTGCGCGGATATCAAAAAACAGGCTGTCACACTGGGCGGAAATAACGGCATTTCCGGCTGTATCTATTATATCGAGGTCGCGGCAGGCAATATGACGCTTCAGGAATCCGTGATCGGCAGGCTGTTAATGCGCCTGACGGAGCTGCCGCCGGAGGGAATCTATCAATACCTGAACGCCAACGCCTTAGGCATGACCGATATATCGGAACTTTCCGATATGGATCAGGCAGCCATGGGCGTCATGATCGGCGATGTCATTTTATTTCTCGACGGATATGACAAAGCATTAAAGATCAAGGCGCAGGGCTATCCTATGATGAGCGTGTCCTCCTCCGAACGGGAACAGGTTATGCGCGGTTCTCTGGAGGGCTTCGTCGATTCCGTCAAGACAAATACCGCGCTGCTTCGCAAACGGATCCGCAGCACCAACTTAAAAGTCCAGGAATTTATCTTAGGCAAGGAATCCCATACCACCGTAGCATTGATCCATGTTGACGGTCTCGCCTCCGCGCCGGTGCTGGATGCCATGCGAGCCAGACTGACTTCCCTGAATATCGCCTCTGTTTCCGACAGTGGGATCCTGGAACAATTATCGGAAGAAAATATCCGCTCTCCTTTTCCTCAATACCAGACCACCGAGCGACCGGATACTGCTGCCTTTGCCCTGATGCGCGGACGGGTCGTCCTGCTCTCGGACAACTCCCCTACCGCATTGCTGCTACCTACGAATTTCAATGATTTTTTCAAAACCTCCGATGATTACTATCAGCGTTACGGCGTTGCGACCCTGGCAAGAATCATCCGTTATCTTGCCGCCTTCTTCGCCCTGGCGCTTCCTGCGGTCTACCTTGCGGTCATGAATTATCATCCGGATATTCTGCCGGCAAACATGTTGTTTTCTTTCGCCAGCGGCCGGGCAAATGTACCGTTTCCCAGTATTGTGGAAGTTCTGATGATGGAATTTGCCTTTGAATTGCTGCGGGAGGCCGGCATCCGTATTCCCGGTCCCATGGGAAATACCATCGGGATCGTAGGCGGTCTGATCATCGGTCAGGCCGCTGTATCCGCAGGGATTGTAAGTCCGGTGATCGTGGTGGTGGTAGCCTGTACCGCCCTTTCCTCTTTCGCCATTCCCAATGAGGAACTTGCTTCCGCCTTTCGTATCCTGAAATATGTTTTAATTATTCTCGCCTATTTTCAGGGATTCTTAGGAATCACCTTAGGCCTTATGGGAATCTGCCTGCACCTTGCTTCCCTGAAAAGTTTCGGGCTTCCGTACCTTATGCCCATCGCCGCAGGTGATACCACCGCCCGGAAAAATTATAAAGATCTGTTTTTGCGTTACCCGCTGCGAAGTGTTCCAAAATGATCCATCCATTATAGAATCAGGAGGTTTCTATGTTTTCCGACAATAATCGCATCTCTCCCCGCGGCATGTTCCGTCTTGTTCTGACTGAGGGAATCGGCGCTGTTTTGCTCTTTTCCCTGTTTCTCTCCGATGAGCTGCTGCCGCTTTACGGCGGGGCAGTCCTGACTGCCGCCTGGCTGTTATCCCTCTTATTATTAAAATGGTTCTTTTCTTTCGGCATTACCTTTTCTTCCCGTCATCCAAAGGCAATGAAACTTTTTGTGCATATCCGGGGGGCTTTCCTGGCTTTCGGCGCCCTTTCGCTTCTCGCCTTTTACCTGAATACCGAGCTGTTGCCCGGAACATCACCTCTTTTTCTGTGTCTGACCGTATTTGCCACAGCTTTTCTCATAGGCAGAAAACCGGTGGAGATCCGCTGCAGGCTTTGTGAATTGCTTTGCCCGATCATCGTACTGCCTGCGCTTATTACGCTTATCTTCTCCATAACCACCATTGATTTTACCAACACAGAGCGGCTTTTAGCCCTCATTACAGACACCGGCGATTTCACCCTGACTTTAGGAATCCGCCTGCTTCTTTTAGCCCTTCTCGGCGCGTTTTTCTGTTCTCCCTGGGATTTCTTTTCCGGAGATGATTTCCCATGGGAAAATGCAAATGACGCTTACAAAACCATGAAAAGAGCTTCGACCTGCTTGTATCTTCCGGGACTGGTTCAATTCCTCACCGGTGAATTTACCTATCAAATTCATCCGGTACTCTCCGTCAGCGCCGGTATCGTCCTTTATATATCCGCCGCGCTCCATGCCTTTCTCCCCAAATCAAAAAACGGGAAAATACAGCTGGCATACGGATTGTCACTGTTGCTCGCCGCTTATCTTACATTACTGTCTGTTCCCGCATTTCAGGTTTCGGGAACGAAATTCATCGATGCAAAGGAGCTGGAAAGCCGCAGTTTTGTTCTTTCCCTTATCATTACGGAACATGACGGAAGATATTCCTATCTGTGTGAATTAGCCGATTATTCCAAAGAGGAGGAAGTCACTTCCCGCTATCTTACTGTTTCCTCCCCGGACAGTTACGCGAAAGTCGGCGGAAAGTCTCTTGATTTTTCCCATATTGACGGGATCGTGACAGATTGTGACAATTTATCGGAGGAAGAACTGCGAAACCTCATCCGTTCTCTTGCCCGCCGCTACCGGATTCCCGGAGACGCCCTGTTTTTTGAGAAAAAAGAATTCCCCAAGACCTACGATTATCTTCTGACAGAATCAGAAGAACATCGTCTGCGTCTCGGGGATACCCTGAAAACACTTGCCAAAAATCAAAAATTAAATAAATCTTATACGCTGCGGGCTTTTATCAGTAAATCTGACGGATCGTAATCCCGTTGTAGAAAAACCGGAGGATCTCATCGCAGGTTTTCCCCGATTCTCCCATGGTATTGGCGCCGTTCTGGCTCATGCCGGCACCATGACCGAATCCTCCGCCCTGCAATTTGTACCCTGCAAGTACATCGCCGTCCCGCACTTCATCGATGACAAAATAAGCACTCGGCAGCATACTCATGGAATCTGTGGTGCCGCCGTCTGCTTTCTGCACAATACAGCCTGCCGGCTTTAAGATTTTCCGGATATTGGATTCTGTTTTGATCTGTACCGTCGCCGTCTCCCCTTTTAAGATCAAAGATTGCAAAACACCGCCGGTACCTCTTCCTCCAAGTTCCATCGATATAACATTTCCTATGGAGGATATTTCTTTCGGCACGTAATTCCCATCCGAAAGAACAAGGACTTTGCTGTTTCCGCCCGCGGACATCGCAGCCAGATTATCATTTACATTCGCCGTAATGACCGATAACGGCAGCGTCACATTCCACCGATACCATCCATAATTCTTATCATAAGTCTCATAATTATTTGTAATAAATATGCGGAATTCCGCCTCGTCAGTCAGATTCAGGCTGTCTTTTTCCTCGCTTAACAGGCGCCCTTTGATATAAGGATAGCCGTCGCCGCCCCAGATGTCCGCATCGGTACCGTAACCGCAGGAGGTGGAATAGAAAAATGCGCTGATCGGCTGATCCTCATATAACATGACCTGACCGTAAGTATCATCCACCGCCTGAGTGGTGGTTATCTGCTCCGGCGAATTGTTATATACCTGAAAACTTGTGCTGTCATCCACATGCGCCCCCACGTTGGCATAGGCATTTCCAAGCATCTGTCGGTAGGCGTAGCTTCTTGCGCACACCGCCTGCGCTTTCAGTGCCTCTTTATGATATGTATAAGGCATTTCGCTCGGCACTACCGCGTAAAGATATTCCTCCAGCGGCAGCTCATTGATCACCAGCATGCCCTGTTCTGTCTTTGTGATCTCCATAGTTCCCCGATAGGCAGGGTCGTCATACCCCCGCTTTAATGACCGCAATATCACTTTGCCGTCTACACCCGCAGTCGTTATGGTCAATTTTCCATTGGCAAGATACGGACTGTCCGGCGTCAGGGTGTATTCCTCTCCCTCTATAAAATTTTTCGTCTCTGTCCCGTAATGAAACTGATACGGCTGATTTGATGTAATCAAAAGGCTGTCATGGTAAATATCCTGAAATCCGGCATTTTTTATGACTACACGTATATTTTTCGCCACAAAATCCCGATCGATCATAATCGCGCATACCTTATTGTCTTCCACGAGAAATTTCTGCACATCATATCCTACTACCAGATCATAAAGGGTTTTTAATTCTATATTTCCATAGGTTTTGTATACGCGCAGCCCCTGTCCCAGCTCATAGGTTCCCTGTCCCTCGATTTCAACAGATGTGTCATTGTATTTCAGCAATTTCCCGCTGACGTAATTCTGCTTTATCTGATAATCTTTTACCTTTCCTGCTTTCATGCGGATATCCGCGATACAATTTGTAGCCGAAAGGTCGGAATCTTTGATCGGAAATGTCCTTACCACGCCATTGACAAAAGCATTGATCTGACCGTTTTCAATACTGGTGGCAAAGGAATTCGGATATAATACCGAGTCTGATACTAATTTTGTGACACATAAAATCTCATTTCCTTTTGTAAGAAGTCTGACCCGTTTGTCTATGTAATAATCCAAAGCCAATCCGGTGAAGGTATAATCTCCGATCGTAGTCACCGTCTTCCAGGAGCCCAGTGAAGATACATTGGACACAGTTGCGACGACATTGCATTCTTCCTGCTTTACGAGATCCGGCGCTTTTTTCTTCGCAAGTGCGGTCAGAATCTTCGCCCACTGATTATTAGAGATTGTCTTTGCGGTTTTATTATTTTTCACAAACGCCAACAATTCCCGATCTGTTATTTTCATATTTTGAAATAAGGTCTCCAGCTTTCCGTAGGTCATCATGGAGGTGGCTTCTTTTGCGAGCGGCGGCGTCTGTTTTTCTTTATAATACCCGATCTCATACATTTTATTCATATAGGGTATATACCAGCTGTCGTTTCTCTCTCCGAAGACATTCGGGGCAGTCTTACATTCCTCTAAAGTGTACTCTAAGAGGATCACCCCCCTTGCCGCCTGCGCTACCGTCACATTACTCACTTCCGGATTTTCTCCTCCGGAATTTTTCATGTGGTAAATCAGAAAGAAGATTACAATTCCTGCACATATAAATAATAAGATATTTTTTTTATTTTTCTGCATTTTGTGATCTCCTTCTTTAATAACAATGATTGATAGCATGGTGCATTACACCGGCACTGATGCCCTGTTGCTACAAAAAAAGCTGTCATACATTAATATATATGACAGCTCTTGTGTTCGTATGTATCCCAAAGTGCCGGTCCCGTACTTTTGAGTCCTAGCAGCGCTAGGTGGGTAACCGCAACCGGACGTTCTGAAGTCCACTCGAAGGAGGCTTTCCATCCCGCCGGCGATATAGGAATCCCGTTTAAACTAATGTAGGTTCAAAACGTACGGGTTGTCGCACACCCCAGGAATCATTCACATACTTATCTTTAATCTTAGTATAGACTATTTTGCGCAAATTATCAAGACATTTTTTTCTTTTTTTATTATGCACCGCAAACTAACCCCAATTTGCCTCCACCAATTCCTCCGCCTCCTTGCGTTCCATCTGAAACTGGGCGATAATAATTGACAACGTACTCTCTTTCGTCTGATTCATAAACTTACAGTT
>CADBTR010000058.1 GCA_902797675.1 uncultured Lachnospiraceae bacterium | reverse complement strand
GTGCCCACACCGCCTCATTCGGTTTCATTGTGTATGCACAATCATTCTGCGTAAATGTACCGGCAATTAAATTTACGATGTACTAGTGTAGAAAGCCACAATCGCATATGCTTCTCCGGAGGACGCATTCAACGAAACTCCCGTCATTCCGTCATTTTCATATACTACCGGATATATCATATCGCCGTAAAAAGCCTCTCTCTTATACTCCGCGCGAAGTCTGGACACCCTTGCGCTATTTTCCTTTCTCCAAAAAGCCTCCGGCAGATATTCCATGGCAAATCTGATATACCAGTTATTATTTACATGACCATTGGTGTCAATATGACAGCGGCGTACCGAGAACGGTTCTCTTGCCGTTCCCTCTCCCTCCAGTTTGATTTTCCGGTCAAGATATTCCATCTCAAGCCTCGGCTCTTTTCCGTAAGGAGCCCCCGCTTCCTCAGGTACCCGCATCGGTCTCTTCGTTTCCGTATCAATATATACCCATAGCGAATTCGTCTTGATCAGCGGTTTTTTCTGCATATCGCGTATCAGGAAATTCCGATAACCATAGATCCCTTTGATCCCGTATGCCCAGGTGCAGATCTCGATTTCCTTTGCCAAAGGAATATCCTCCAGAAAATCAATCTGCCATGAATTCAATACCCACGCTTCATGGCGATTCTTTAAAAATTCCAGTCCGATTCCCAGCTGTTCCGACTGCATCGTACTGCAATCCTCCATATAATCAATCGCTCCGGGAATACTTAACTTTCCCTGTGCATCGATCAAACTATACCTTACTTTATCTGTAAATGAATACATTCTTCTGCCTTTCCCGGTACAGTCGCCTGTACAGTCCTTTTAATGCTGATTCCGAAATTGCATCGGCGTCAACCCGAATTCTTTCTTAAACGAGCGCCCAAAATGCTCCACGTTATCGTATCCCAATGTCCTTGAAATATTTTCTACGGTAACGCTGGTATTCTTAAGCAGTGTCTTCGCCTTCTTCATTCGTATTTTCTTTACGATATCCCCGAAAGTTTCTCCTGATTTTTCCCTGATATACTTGGAAAGATAAGGTTTTGACAGATGAAACTGCTCCGAAAGATCTTCGAGAGTCACCGATGTGTAATTCTCCTGTATATAATTTAATATTTCATTCATACGCGCATCCAGCGTCTTTTCTTTCAAATCTTTTAATTGATTGACAGCCACCGCCAGCGCATTGATGGATGCTTTGATAATATCCTCATCAATACCGACGCCCCAATGTTTCTTTCCGTCGCATATAATTCCCACGTATGCCACTGCTTTGGAGGACGAGCCTTTCGAGAGGGAGTGTTCTTCATAGAAAGACAATTCATAACTGATCCCGAAAAATTGCTTCAATGCATTGCTGATCGCATCCAGTCTTCCGTTTCCGTTTGCTTTTACTCTCGTGACCGTATTCTGATATTGAATTGCCGCTTCGGCAACGATTCCGTCCGTCTGTTTAAAATGACACTCCACAATCTGAAATACCGGCGTATTCTGAACATAGTGATCCTCAAAAATCCGGTAAATATCCTCCGGTTCCAGTTCTTTATGGGAGCGGTCGGAAACGCCCTTTACCAGATATCCCAAATCCTCCCTCATAGCTTCCGGAATGGTCATGCTGTATTTTTCCTTCAATACATAGCTTACGCCGCCTTTTCCCGACTGGCTGTTGATGCGGATGACATCTTTATCATAAGAGCGCCCCACATCCTTCGGATCAATCGGAAGATACGGAACCGTCCAGTGCCCGTCTCCCCGCTCTTCGCGGAATTTCATACCCTTTGCGATAGCGTCCTGATGGGAACCGGAAAATGCCGTAAATACCAATTCTCCGGCGTAAGGCTGGCGCGGCGATACTTTCATTCCCGTCAGTCTCTCATAAGTCTCGGCAATTTTCGGCATCTGTGAAAAATCAAGTTTCGGATCCACACCGTGGGAAAACATATTCATGGCAAGAGTAATCATATCCACATTGCCGGTGCGCTCTCCGTTTCCAAACAAGGTTCCCTCGATCCGGTCCGCCCCTGCAAGAATCGCAAATTCCGCATCGCTGACGCCGCACCCTCTGTCATTGTGAGGATGGACGGAAAGGATGGTATTCTTACGATATTTCAGATTTTTATGCATATATTCAATCTGGCAGGCAAATACATGGGGCATTGACAGTTCCACAGTGGCAGGAATATTGATGATCGCCTTGCGATCCGCTGTCGGCTTCCATACATCCAATACTGCGTTGCACACTTCAAGCGCGTAATCAACCTCCGTACCCGTAAAACTCTCCGGGCTGTATTCAAAGGTAAAATTACCATCCGTCTCATCGGCAAGCTCTTTTAATAATTTTGCGCCGTCGACGGCAATCTGTCTGATCTGTTCTTTATCTTTCTTAAAAACCTGCTCTCTCTGCGCTACGGAAGTGGAATTATACAGGTGGATAACTGCATGGGGAGCTCCTTTCACCGCCTCAAAAGTCTTCCGGATAATATGCTCTCTCGCCTGTGTAAGCACCTGAACCGTCACATCCTCCGGTATCATATTCTTTTCAATCAGTGTTCTCATAAAACGGTATTCCGTATCCGATGCCGCCGGAAATCCCACCTCGATTTCTTTCATGCCGATTTTAACAAGCATCTCAAAAAATTCCAGTTTTTCTTCCAGGCTCATAGGCTCAATTAACGCCTGATTGCCGTCCCTGAGATCTACGCTGCACCAGATCGGAGCACGATCGATATATTCTTTTTTCACCCAGTCGTATGTTACTTTCGGAGGCATAAAATAACCTCTCTGATATTTTGTAAAATGATCCATTGTCTTCCTTCCTTTCTATCTCGTGATTCATCGGTTTTATATCTATTGTGATCTGACGGCGAAGCCGTCCGGAATCCGGATTTAATATCATCTACCGTCAGGCTTATGATATTAAATCGCCCTTAGCATTGGTTAATATATATCAATGATATATACATTTATTAATGTATGCATATCATAGCACGAATGTTCTGAAGAAACAATGAATAATTTTAATCAGTTTTATTGATTTATTTTATCTTCAATCGAGTAGGAGGGGGATTTCATCTCCCTCCTACTCGATACGGCTACACCGCTTTCATCTCATGTCCCTCGGACATTGAATGTCGCACGGCTTTAGCCCTGCGACCTGCTTGCTGCCGGCGGCAGCAATTCCCGTAGGTCGGAGATTCAAACTCCCACCTACGTAAGTTTCCTTTCTTTACTCACC
>CADBTR010000057.1 GCA_902797675.1 uncultured Lachnospiraceae bacterium | reverse complement strand
GTCTATGCCCTCCGTCCGAACCGGAAAATTCAATTTCAGCTTGTCAATCCCAAATATTTTATTAAGATCCATCATGTCATCCATTACCGCTCCTTTCTACGCTCCGTCTCTGTGTCAACTACCACCCACCTAAAGGTAGGTGGCTTGTAACTAGCCAGTCGTAGTAACGGATTGCTCCTCCGACCTTTAATCCCGATAGATATTGCTACCTAAAGTGGTGTTACATCATAGGACAGTTGACAATGCCCTTTACAAGCAAGATTTACTCACTTGTAACTGTATCAGGTACTTGACTATTTTCAAGATAGTTTATTCCCATACGATACAGATTCATAGCCCCTATACGGTCATCATTAGACTTATAGCCACAGTTTTTACAGGTAAACAGATGTATCTTCTTATCCCTGTTAAACTTTTCAATGTGACCGCACATAGAACAACATTGACTTGTATAACGAGGATTTACTTTAATAACCGTTGATTGATTCTGTTTAGCCTTGTAAATTAGTTTCTGCTCAAGGTCAAAGAAAGACCAAGAAACAGATACATAGCGGTCTTTTGTACGAACTCGCTCTGTGGCATTACGAACACCAGACAAATCTTCCAAGACAAAGAGAGTATGCTTCGGATTGCTTTCAACGAGTGCCTTAGAAACGCAGTGGTTTACATCTTGCATCCAACGGTTTTCTCGTTGACCGATAGCCTTGATTCTTCGTCTTGCTGATGGTGTCTGACGCATTTGTAACTCTTTACGAAGTTTAGAATAGTTAGCTCTTTTCTGTTTAATGGACTTACCACTAACAAAGCCTGATTTATGTTTACTGTCATAGGTAGTAATAACAAAGTTAATTCCTCTGTCAATACCTACAACATTGCATATTTCAGAAAGGCTACTTTCACTAACTTCATAAGTTACAGGGATGTGTAAGAAATACTTGCCGTGTTTATTTACAAGTTTAGCAGTACCAAACTTATAGATTGTATGGTCAAAGTATTTTTCCATACCTTTAGCGAAATAAGGCAGTTTGACACGACCATCAAGGGTATTCACCGAAAAACAGTTTTGTGTGAGAGAATAATCTCTGTTCCAAACAAGGTCATATTGTGGCTTTTTGAAAGACGGCTTAATCCACTTGTTCTCATTTTCAAGAATGGTCTTATACCTTGCAATAACTGTCTTAAAAACAGATTGAGCCATTTGAGATTTTAAGCCAAACTTCTCACGAAGCGTGGAGTATAAGACCTTATTAAGAGAGAACTGTTTTAGGTCGTGTGTACGGAATACATAATCAGAAACATAGTTACAAGCATCACGATAAACAGACATCGTATTATCAAGTAATATTTTGGCTGATACAGATGTAGAAACTTGTATTTTGGCTGTTATAGTAATCTGTTCCATAAATGTACTCCTTTCCTTGATATTTCACTGAATATATTATATAATGGTTATTAGTGAAATGCAAGTGTTTAGGAGAAAAATTGTATGGATAATAAGTATAACCGTCATAATAGACGAAAATATAGCCTTAAAGTACATATCGTATTGGTTGCAAAATATCGAAAACAGCTTCTACAAGGCTGTATAGCCGACGATGTTAAGCAAAAAATTTTTGATATATGTAATACTAATCAATGGGAAATAGTTTCTATGGAAACCGACAAAGACCATATACACTTTCTTATTAGTTACGATACTACCGATAGAGTATGTGATATTGTTAAAATCATTAAGCAGGAAACAACTTATTATCTATGGCAGAAATATAGCTCTTTTCTATCCAAGCAGTATTGGAAAAAGAAAATCTTTTGGTCAGATGGCTATTTTGCTTGCAGTATAGGAGCCAGATACCGTTAGCACCTGTACTTTAGGTGGTTACGGGATCGGCATCCGACCGGACTTATTCAGATAATTAAACAGATTGCCAAAATCTCTGATTTTGTGCAAGTCGCTTATGCAGTAGCTAAACTATCGTTATTAGAGGAGAAGTATCTTCTGCAACAATTAAGAGATACATAGAAACACAAGGTTGACGAAAGGAGACGGCGTTCCTCCCACCGCCTAAAGGCAGGTGGGTTTCCACGCCTGATAGAAAATATGAAGTCCGACAAAAAACCGTATATCCCCAATACCCGAAACAAAACTCTTTAATCTCAATGCCTAATACGAAACTGCTTAATCTCCTGTCCTATAGTATTATAGTCCCGCTCAAACAATTCATCCGATACCTGCTGCCACAAAATATCCTCCGGCACTCTGTCCAGCACGACTTTCTGCACATAAGCCTTGCTTTTTCCCCTGTAGGCGGGAAGTTTATTTTTCAACTGAATCCTTGCCAGTTCCGGACGCCATAGTATCTCAATCTTTCGTTCCGGTTTCACCTTTGGATTGCGCTGCGGCTCCCGCATCACATAGAAATCAAGCACGCCCTTAATTTCCTCCACGCTTATGATTCCCCACCAGTCCGGCACATGTTCACTGATATGCAATGCATGGGTACTCCCCACAGCAACGATATTGAAATCATAATACAGGTTGTAGTTCTTTACCTGACCTGCAAGCCTGGTATAACTGTCTTTGTCGCTTTTAATCTCTATCCCGAATATTGCGTCGGGCGTAACCATGACAACATCAGCCCGCGCCCGACCCGTTCTTTTTTCTTCCAATATTCTGATTTTGCCGTATTTCTCTTCCAGAAAATCGAATAACGGCTCCCTGATATCGCTGTCATGCGATGATAATGTCTCTGCCATGCCCGTTCTCTGTAATGATTACAACAGATTCTCTCCTTCTCCCATGACTGCCATGTCTACCGCTGTTGCGTCTTCAAGGTGAAAGCACATCAGCTTATGTCCCGTCTCTTCATTGTAAATCTTCTGAAGTCCGGAAGCCTCGATCATTTCTTTTGCATATTTCTCATCCGTTTCAAAAACAGCTTTGCCGGTATAGCGAAGCCAGTGTCCGTCCGGTTTGCAGGCAACAATCTCAACAAGAGGATTTACCGTCAGCTGCTTATATACCGCCTTGAAATCCCCTACACCAAAGATGATCTTGCCTTCTTCCTCCAGATGAGCCCCCAGCGGTCTTACCTTTGGCTGCTTGCCATCAGTTGTCGCCAGAAAAAATACCCCTGCTTCCGTAAGAAAATCATTTACTTTACTCATTGATCTGTTCCTCCTTATAATACATGTTTCTTTCAGATTTTCATCATCTGCCTGTTAATGGTATTATACCATATTTCTTTTTTCTCCACAACGAAAATACACATTTGTAAAGGACAAAATCAAAAAAGGATCTTGCGCAAACAGTTTTTCTGTCACTCAAAATCCCTTTTCCATCAATATCACGATTTTCATAAACGACAGTTTTTTTGCACGAACAACATAGTCATTTTATTTATTTTCATACAAAGCCTCATCATAGCTATCAAATTTTTTGAACGGCACTCCGATTCAATATCCATAAAATTCCAAGGCAAAAATTGTTTCTAAAATTACATTTGACTTTTCATCTCACTTTCATTATAATATAGAAAAAGAACAAACGTTCTGTTTTGAGGTGAGAATATGACAGTTCCGGAAGAACATATTTATATTGCGATCGATCTGAAAAGTTTTTATGCCAGCGTGGAATGTGTGGAACGCCGGCTTGACCCGTTGACGGCGGATCTGGTGGTTGCCGATGAGAGCCGCACGGAAAAGACGATCTGTCTTGCCGTAACGCCCCATTTAAAATCCTATGGAATTCCGGGACGCGCCAGATTATTTGAAGTGATTCAAAAAGTGAATGAGATAAATTCAGGAAATCCCGAAAAACCTCTGACTTTTATCGCAGCCCCTCCCAGAATGAAACTCTATATGGACTACAGCACCCGCATCTACAATATTTATCTCAAATATGTATCGGCGGCCGATATCCATGTATACAGCGTGGATGAGGTTTTTATCGATGTGACTTCTTATCTGTCCCTCTACGGAAAAACGCCAAAAGACCTTGCCGTCGCCATGATCCGGGATGTTTTTGGGCAGACGGGGATCACTGCCACCGCCGGAATCGGCACGAATCTGTATCTTGCAAAAGTTGCGATGGATATTATGGCAAAACATTCGCCTGCGGATGAAAACGGCGTAAGGCTTGCCCAACTCGATGAGATGAGCTATCGGAGAGCCTTGTGGACACACCGCCCCCTCACGGATTTCTGGAGAGTAGGAAGCGGCTATGCAAAAAAACTTGCCAAATATCAGCTTTTTACCATGGGCGATATCGCCAGATGTTCTGTGGGAAAAGAGAATGACTACTACAATGAAGATCTGCTCTACCGCCTGTTCGGCGTAAATGCGGAGCTTTTGATCGATCACGCCTGGGGCTATGAACCCGCCACCATCGCCGACATCAAGGCCTATCGTCCGGAGCATAACAGTTTAAGCAACGGTCAGGTACTTTCCTGCCCCTATGATGCGAAGAAGGCCAGAGTTGTAATCCTTGAGATGACCGACCTTTTAGTCCTGGAACTGGTGGAGAAAGGTCTTGTGACGGATCAGATCGTTCTTACTGTCGGATACGACAAAGATTTTTTTGATGAGTATTCCGGCGATCTTTCCACCGACCGCTACGGCAGAAAGATTCCGAAACATGCCCATGGAAGCATCAACCTCGGCTCTTATACAAGCTCCACATCACTGATTATGCAAAAAACCGGGGAATTATTCGATTCGATCATAGATCCGAAATTATCGGCAAGAAGAATGAGCGTAACAGCCAATCATGTCATTCCGGAAACTCAGGCAAGGGAATCATGTTACGAACAGCTGGATCTGTTTTCTCTGAATTCCCATGATTCCGGATCACGGAATCCGAAAGAAAAAAACGCCGGTGATGAGAAACAGCTTCAGCTTGCCATGTTGGAGATCAAACATAAATACGGAAAGAATGCGATCCTTCGGGGGCTGAATTTTGAAGAAGGCAGCACCGCCATTCAGCGAAACCGCGAAATCGGCGGTCACCGCGCCTAAGAACCACCCACAGGAATCGCGCCTGAGAAATCACTCTCGGGAAAACCTGCCGACAGTCGCGCCTAAGTGATAATATAGAGGAATGTCCCATGAATCAAACTGAAATTCAAACAAAGAAAAAAATGCAAAATCAAGACAATCCCTGCAACCCCTATGAAGATATCATCGCCCTGCCCCATCCCGCATCAAAAAAGCACCCGCGGATGTCCCTTGAAAACCGGGCGGCACAATTCAGTCCTTTTGCCGCCCTGACGGGTTATAACGAACAGATAAACGATGCTTCCCACAGGCGCACAGATCGTCGCCAGTTATCCGGGTACGCACTCTCCCGGTTGGAAGCCAGGCTGTCCCGGTTAAAAAAACATCAGAACATCACGCTCACTTATTTTTCCGAGGATTACGGAACAGATGGTATGGGCGGCTTCGCCGGGGGGGAATATCTGACTTGTCCCTGTGAAGTCCTGGAGCTCATTCCCCCTTTAAAGATCTTGCGGGTGAAGATACGGAATAAGTCTGTGGATATCAGCTTTTGCGATATTACAGACATTGAATGATACCCGGATTGAATGTCGCATGGCTTTAGCCCTGCGACCTGCTTGCTGGAGGCGGCAGCAATTCCCGTAGGTCGGGGTAGTTGACTACTGCTCAGCTTAACTATCTGCCTGTATGATATTTACCGGATTACGGAAAAATCCCGATCGGATAAACAATGAGTTTTTCAACAGGGCTGTCCCAATTTTCATAAAAAAATGACGCATTTCCCGTATAACGGCAATAAAACGGGATTCTCTCATAATCTACAATAAATTCGCTGCAGCACCCGCTTGCCATCGTAAAGATATTTTCCGGATCCGTATGAATATCCGCCTTCTCATCTCCCTTAATACAGGGAATGATTGTTCCGTTTTCCAAAACCAGATCAAAATACTGACCGATCTCCG
>CADBTR010000056.1 GCA_902797675.1 uncultured Lachnospiraceae bacterium | reverse complement strand
ATTTTGCTCTCCTCCGGCTTGCAAACCACGATCATTTCCTGCTTTTCAAACTGATGGATCCGGTATACGCCGCGCTCCTCGATGCCGTGAGCTCCTTTTTCTTTTCTGAAACACGGAGAATAACTGGTCAGTGTATAAGGCAGCTTGTCCTCGTCCAGAATCTTATTGATAAACTTGCCGATCATGGAATGTTCGCTGGTTCCGATCAGATAAAGATCCTCTCCCTCGATCTTATACATCATGGCATCCATCTCTGTCTGGGACATCACGCCGGTCACCACATTACTGCGGATCATAAACGGAGGAATGCAATAAGTAAATCCCCGATCGATCATAAAATCTCTTGCATAAGAGATCACTGCGGAGCGAAGTCTTGCAATATCGCCCATCAGATAATAAAATCCGTTGCCTGCCACATCTCCGGCGCTCTCCAGATCGATTCCGTCGAATTTCTCCATGATATCGGTGTGATATGGGATCTCAAAATCCGGAACCACCGGCTCGCCGAATTTTTGAACTTCCACATTCTCGCTGTCATCTTTTCCGATTGGGACGCTTGGATCAATGATATTCGGAATCTGTAGCATGATCTGATAGATCTTAGCTTCAAGCTCGGCATCTTTTGCCTCCAGGGAAGCCAAAAGCTCGCCCTTCTCCGTCACCAGTTTCTTGGTAGCTTCCGCTTCTTCTTTCTTGCCCTGCGCCATCAGACCGCCGATCTGCTTGGAGATCTTATTTCTCTCCGCTCTCAATTCGTCGCCCTGCTGTTTAACGCTCCGGTATTCGGCATCCAGTGCGATCACTTCATCCACTAACGGAAGTTTTTTATCCTGAAATTTCTTTTTGATATTTTCTTTGACAAGATCAGGATTCTCCCGCAAAAATTTCATATCCAACATGATTTTTCTTTCCTTTCCTTACTCAGTTTCATTCTTTGTAATCTCGATGGACAATTCACCCAGCTGTTTTTCGTCTACCACATTCGGGGCGTCGGTAAGCAAACAGGAGGCATCTTTCACTTTCGGGAAAGCAATGACATCCCGGATACTGTCCCGTTTTGCCATGATCATTACAAGACGATCCAGACCGTAAGCCAGTCCGGCATGAGGCGGCACGCCATACTTAAATGCGTCTAAGAGAAAACCGAATTTCTCATTTGCTACTTCCGGCGTAAGTCCCAATGCCCGGAACATTCGGGACTGCACATCCGCCTGATGGATTCTCACGCTTCCTCCGCCGATCTCCGTACCGTTTAAGACGATATCGTAAGCCTTGGCGCGGACAGCCCCCGGATCGCTCTCCAGTTTATCCAGATCCTCATCCATCGGCATCGTGAACGGATGATGCATGGCAACAAACCGTTCTTCCTCATCCGACCACTCAAATTGCGGGAATTCCGTGATCCAGACAAAACGGAATTCATCTTTATTCAAAAGTCCCAGCTGCTCCGCAAGTTCTACACGAAGAGCGCCCAGCACATTGTATACGATCTTATTCCGGTCTGCCGCAAACAGCAATAAATCTCCGGCTTCGCCCTCCAATGCGGAAACGATCGCCTTCATCTCCTCATCGCTCATGAATTTTGCAAAGGACGATTTATATGTGCCGTCCGGCTGAACGGCGATATAAGCCAGTCCCTTTGCCCCATATCCCTTTGCGAAATCCACAAGGGCGTCGATCTTCTTTCTAGGCATACCTCCCAAAGTCTTTGCATTGATTCCCCGAACAGAACCGCCTGCTTCGATTGCTCCGGTAAATACGCCGAATCCGCAATCTTTCACCAAATCCGTAATATCTTTTAATTCCATGTCAAAACGAAGATCCGGCTTATCGGAACCAAAACGATCCATAGCCTCCTGCCATGTCATTCTCTGGATCGGAAGCTTCACTTCCACATTCAAAATTTCTTTAAAGAGTTTTGCAAGCAACCGCTCATTGACATCAATGACATCGTCCACATCCACAAAGGAAAGCTCCATATCGATCTGGGTAAATTCCGGCTGGCGATCCGCTCTTAAATCCTCATCGCGAAAACATCTTGCGATCTGCATATAGCGGTCATAGCCGGCGCACATTAACATCTGCTTGAATAGCTGCGGCGACTGCGGCAATGCATAGAATTTTCCCGGATGGATCCTGCTCGGAACCAGATAATCTCTTGCTCCCTCCGGCGTGCTCTTTGTAAGCATCGGCGTCTCGATCTCCAAGAATCCCTCCTCTGCCAGAAATGCTCTGGTGAGAGTTGCCACTTTACTTCTCATAATAATATTTGCCTGAATGTCCGGTCTTCTAAGATCCAGACAGCGATATTTCAACCGGAGTTCTTCCTTGGTCGTAATATTTTCTTCAATCGGAAACGGCGGCGTCTCGGACTCGGACAGCACCCTGAGAGACTTTGCCTGAATCTCGATCTCTCCCGTCTTTAAATTCGGATTTACCGCTCCGCCTCTTTTTGCGACGGTACCGCAAATCGCTACCACATATTCGCTTCTTAACGTTCCGGCTTTCTCAAATCCTTCCGTTCCCGCTTCATTTTCATCAAATACGATCTGTAAAATTCCGCTTCTGTCTCTCAAATCGACAAAGATCAGACTTCCCAGATTTCTTCTTTTCTGCACCCAGCCCATAACGGTCACGCTCTCGCCGATATTGGCGGCGGAAAGCTCCGTACATCTGTGGCTGCGCTTTAATCCCTGCATTGATTCTGCCATTTTTCCAATCCTTTCATCATCATTTCAGAATTCATCATTTCAGAATTCATCATTTCGGAATATTTCTCAATTTCCTAGCGGGCAAAAAATTCCTTGAATTCTTCATAGCCCTGTGCGGTCAGTGTCTCTTTCTGGAACTTCTTGTTCTTGTTCATGCGCGCCACAAGCACCTGAGTTCCGTCTTTCCGCACTTCCTGCGCTTCTGCTATTATATCACAAAGTTTGTCAGACGCTACCCCTTTTTCAATAAGATAGGCGATCTTTTTGTTCTGCGCAGGTACTTTAAAGCCGCTTTCCAAAAGCAGGAGCACAATCCGCTCGAATCCGATGGAAAAACCGCACGCCGGAACTGATTTTCCCGTAAATTTCTCAATCATGCCATCATATCGTCCGCCGCCGCCGCAGGCAATTCCAAGCTCCGGCATGGCAATCTCGAAAATCGTTCCCGTATAATAGGACATTCCCCGCACAAGCGTCGGATCAAATACCAATGTAAAGTCAGAAGATTTTGTGGCTGACACGCTGTCGATAATCTCTTTTAAGCCTGTCTTGACGCTTTCCTCCAAGGCATCTCCCAAAGTCTCGTAAAGATATAACAGTCCGTTTTCCGCTTTCCCGATTCCGTCGAAAAGTCCGAGATACTTATCCACGATCTCTTTCGCATAGCCGTTTTCTTCCAATTCCGCGGCAACGCCCTCCACGCCGATCTTATCCATCTTATCCAATGTGATAAAGACACTGTCATAATCTTCCTCCGAAAAACCGCTGTAGGAAGCCATCGCCTTTAAGATCCGGCGGTCATTGATCTTGATCTGAAAATTATGAAAACCTAATTTCCCCAATGTGGTGGTGGTGGCAAGGATCAATTCGATCTCCGCAAGATTGGACGCCTCTCCCAGAATATCGATATCACATTGATAAAACTGACGATAACGACCTCTCTGCGGGCGGTCGGCTCTCCATACCGGTCCGATCTGCAAAGCCTTGAAAGGCGACGGAAGATCATTGGAATTTTGAGAATAAAAACGAACCAGCGGAACGGTCAGGTCATAGCGAAGTCCGCTGTCTGCCAGGTCATTCTCCTCCTTTGCTTCCTCCAGTTTTAATTTTTCTCCCCGCTTCATGATCTTAAAGATCAATTTTTCATTTTCTCCGCCCTGCTTGCTGTTTAAATTGGCAAGATGCTCCACGCAAGGGGTTTCCATGGGGGTAAAACCGAATTTCTTATAAGTATCTTTGATCACGCCGATCACATAATCGCGAATCTCCATCTCCTCCGGCAAAATATCTTTCATGCCCGTCACAGGCTTTTTACTGAGTGTCATATCAATCTCCTTCATAACGATAGTTTTTATCCAAACTTTATCATACATCCATATGTTTCTTGATATCCCGATCCACATCGATCTCATCGACCAGATTCATAAATGCCAAAAAGATCTCCATATCAAAATATTTGACGTCGCCGATCATAAACTGCAATGCCGCATCTTTGCTGTGAGGCGGACGGTATGCCTTTCTTGATACCAGCGCCACAAACACATCGCATATCCTTAAGATCCTTGCGCCGACAGGGATCTCTTTTCCGCTCAGATTGTCCGGAAAACCGCTGCCGTCATAATTTTCATGGTGATACAGAATACTCTCCAGAACCAGATCGGAATATCCCTGATCTTTTAATGCCTCGTAACCCAAAAACGGGTGTTGTCTTAAGTATTTCATTTGTTTTACAATAAAATGCTGTCCCCCTTCTTCTACATAAAGAAGCCGGAACGCCCTTATTTTTCCAATGTCGTGCAGCATACCCGCCACTGCCATCTCATGGCCGAAATCCTCCTCATACCCCAGTTTTCGGGAGAGAAGGTATACCATATTGCTGACACAGATTCCATGGGTAATGGATGTATTTAATTCCTCCATGACTGCGTCATCCTGCACCATGACATTCTGTAACTCTTTCAAAAAACTTCATCTTCCTCTCTATCATCTCATCAATCCGTTGAATATAGTGATCCACATTCTTCACATTTTCCACCCGTTCAATTCTTGTCTGCGCCGGAAATACATATTTTGTGACAGCTCCGGCTCCCAGCGCAAGAATCGTCTGTTTTTCTTCCATGATCAGAATATTATAGAGCCCCTCTTTGCCGTTTTTGGCATATCCCACATTTTCCAGATTCCCCGCCATATTCTTCTGGCGGTACATATAATACGGCTCCATCCCCATTTTCTTTGCATATCCGCCGCAAAGCTCCATGATCTCCTCACTGTTTTCCATCTGAAGATCTTTGTAGGCCTCCTTAAAGATCGTAAGTCCCGCGGCGCGTTTTAATGCCAGGGAATGTACCGTAATACTGTCCGGTGACAGCTTGCAGGTCTCCTCCATGGTATTTCGCACATCCTCTATGGTCTCATTCGGAAGTCCCAAGATAAAATCCATATTGATATTGTCGAATCCGGCTTCTCTCGCTAAATGAAAGGCTTCTTTTACCTGTTCCACGCTGTGATATCTGCCGATCAGATCCAATGTTTCCTGCTTCATGGTCTGAGGGTTTATGGAAATCCGCTCCACCCCGTGTTTTTTCAGCATCTCAAGCTTTTCTGCCGTAATGCTGTCCGGTCTTCCGGCTTCCACCGTAAATTCCCTGCAATATTGAAAATCAAAGGAACTTCGCACTGCCCCCAACACCGCATCCAACTGTTCCGGCGTCAGAGTGGTCGGCGTTCCGCCTCCCAGATAAACGCTGTTTAACTTCTTATCCCCGTAAGCTTCTGCCGCATAGGCGATCTCCTTTAACAAAGCTTCCACATACAGATCCGTTTTCTTTTCGTATGCTCCCAAAGGGTACGAGGGAAACGAGCAATACAGACATGTGGTGGGACAGAAAGGAATCCCGATATACAGACTGTAACCGTTGTCATAATCGATTCCCTCCAGGATTCTCTTTTCCCTTCTGGCAATGTCGATCCCAAGACGGATCTTTTCTTCGGATACATAATAATTCTTTCTTAAAAATTCCGCGATATCCTGATCTGTAATGTCCTGTTTTTCTTCCAGCAATCCCATGATGATCTTTGTGGGACGTATCCCCGTCAACGCCCCCCAAGGCAGGCAAACGCCGGTAAATCTCTCCATAACACGGTAAACGGTTCTTTTCAATTCCGCTTTCAGTTCCTTCTTCTCCTCGCTGTAAGCCTCACCGCTTTGTCCGATGTCCCCGAGCATTGCGCGCACGCGCTTCCCGTCCAGTTCGATCTTCAATTCAGCTTCCGGATATTGCTCCGGATCGCCGCTTCCCGTTTTCTGCGCAAGAAAAGCCTTCACAAGTATCTGCGTTTCGTAGAGATACTCCTGATTTTCTATATTAAGCTGTATATTCATGTCCGGCTGTTTCCTTTCCTAAAAGTGCGGCCGCTCCGCGCCGATTTCCGTCGGCAGTCCATGTCCCGGATAGACTTTTAAATCATCCGGAAGCTTCATCAATTTATTTCGGATGGACGCAAACAATGCCGTTCCGCTGGACGTAGGGAAATCATATCGCCCCACGCTTCCGGCGAACAGCGTATCGCCGCTGAACAGACATTGTTCTTCTCCGTCTTTGACTAAATAACATACTCCTCCGGCTGTATGTCCCGGCGTTGCGATGACCCGGATCGTAAAACCTGCCAGTTCAAGCAAACTCTCATCCTCCAGATATTCATCCGCCTCGATGGCAAATCCCTCTCCTGTCATAACCTCAGAGAGATTATAATACGCGCTGTTCAATACTTCTTTTTCCGATGCATGCGCGTAAATTCTAACGCCAAAAGCACGTTTTACTTCCATGGCTGCCCCGATATGATCATAGTGTCCATGGGTCAAAAGGATTGCTTTTACGATGCCGTCCTCCGCCGCCACCGCGCTTATGATTTTATCTGCTCTCGCCGCCGGATCAATGATCACCGTTTCCTTTGTCCTTTCATTGAACACCAGATAAGTATTGGTCACCATTGTTCCGAGAGGCAGCACTTTGATTTTCATATGGATTCCTCCCTCATTCAGATTATTTATAAAAATTCCTAACTTGCCGTTCTCTCAATCGTCAGCACGCCTTCAACCGAACGGAGTTTGTCCACCATCTGCACCATCTGCGCTTTGCCGTTGGTAAGGAAGGAAACGGAGATGGTAGCAACTTCCTGTTTGCTTGTTCTGCAATTGATCCCTCTCACATCGATATCATTCTCCGTAAAGATACGGGAGATATCCGAGAGAAGACCGATCCGGTTATTCGCAAAAATCCGGATCTCACAATTATATTTCTCTCCGGTCTTTCCCTCGATACTGTCAATCTCCCAATCCGCAGGGATCATACGATTCCGTTCCAGCTCCGGCAGATTGAGGATATTGATGCAATCGGTTCGGTGAATGGAAATTCCCCGTCCTCTGGTGATAAATCCCACAATCTCATCTCCCGGCACCGGATTGCAGCATTTTGAAAATCGGACGGAAACATCGTGAACGCCCTTTACCGTTATACCGCTTTTCGACCGGACAAGATATTTCTTTTCTTTATTGCCGGATAATTCTTCCAGAATCTGTTCATTCGTAATGATCTTTTTATGGTTTTTCTCATATTCCTCATAAAGACGGTTTACTACCTGAACTTCCTTCATTGCGCCGTGGCCTACAGCCGCCATCAGTGAATCCCAGTCTTTGTAGCTGTATTTCCGCAATACTTTTTCTA
Source organism: uncultured Lachnospiraceae bacterium (assembly GCA_902797675.1). GTDB lineage: Bacteria > Bacillota > Clostridia > Lachnospirales > Lachnospiraceae > CAG-303. The sequence goes on along the minus strand of CADBTR010000056.1, from coordinate 2,428 downwards.
CATATTCCGCTTTTGTAATATCACCGAGGGAGATTCCTTTTGTTTTGCAATATTTGTCCATCAGGTTCTTGCCCCTGACAATATTTTCTTCCCGCAATTCTCCCTTGAACCATTGATTGATCTTATTTTTCGCCTGCGTGCTCTTGACGATTTTCAGCCAGTCTCTGCTTGGTCCCTTGGTATTTTGCGAGGTTACGATCTCAATCTGGTCGCCGTTCTGGATCTCATAATCAATGGGAACCAGTTTTCCGTTGACTCTTGCGCCAACCATGCGGTTTCCCACCGCGCTGTGGATACTGTAGGCAAAATCAATAGGCGTGGAGCCTGTGGGAAGGTTGATCACATCTCCTGTAGGCGTAAAACAATAGACATCCTCGGAAAATAAATTCAGATCATCTTTTATCAATGTCATGAATTCCTGATTATCCGGCATCTCCATCTGCCACTCTAAGATCTGTCTGAGCCAGCTTAATTTTGCCTCTGCCGTGCCGGGAGATAATTTACCGCCTGGATCTTCCTTATATTTCCAATGAGCGGCAATACCGTATTCCGCGATCCTGTGCATTTCCATGGTCCGGATCTGCACTTCAAAAGGCTGTCCGGAGGGAGCGATCAATGTCGTATGAAGGGATTGATAATTATTCGGCTTCGGCATTGCGATATAATCCTTGAATCTCCCCTGGATCGGATTATATTTATCATGAATGATTCCAAGAGCCATATAACAATCTTTCACATCATCCACAATGATCCGAACCGCAAAGAGATCCAGAATCTGATCAAAGCTCTTATGTTTCGTCACCATCTTCTTGTATACACTGAAAATATGCTTCATTCTTCCGTATACATGGGCATGGATCTGAGCTTCTTTCATATAGCTCTCGATCTCCGTCACCAGCCGGCGTATTCCCTCTTCTCCCTGACTGAATTTCTCCTGACGTTCCTCTTCGATCTGGGCATATTTCTCAGGTTCCAGATATTTTAAAGATAAATCATCCAGCTCGATCTTAATCCTGGAAATACCGAGCCGGTCAGCAAGAGGCGCATAGATATCCATGGTCTCCCTTGATTTTTCTTCCTGCTTATCCGTATTCATATATTCCAGTGTCCGCATATTATGAAGACGGTCGGCAAGTTTTACGACGATCACGCGGATATCCTTTGCCATGGCAAGAAACATTTTTCTTAAATTTACCGCCTGCACTTCCACCTTGTCCTTGGAATAGGAAAGTTTGGTAAGTTTCGTCACACCGTCCACAAGCAGCGCCACCTCGTCGCCGAATTCTTTCCTCACATCCTCCAATGTGACGTCGGTATCCTCCACTACATCATGAAGAATGCCGGCAATGATGGATTCCTTGTCCAATTCCAGCTCGGCAAGGATGATCGCCACAGAAAGGGGGTGAATAATATATTCCTCTCCGGAACGGCGTTTTTGCCCCTTATGAGCTTTTGACGCCATCTGATATGCCTGTTCGATTTGGGTAAAGTCTGTGGATGGATGATACCGCCGTATCGTCTCTACAAGTTTCCGGTATAATTCTTCCGGTTCTTCATATTCCGATTCCTTTTTTATCTTCGGCTCCGTCTTTACAACTTTGATCCCCGCCGTAATAATCTTGTCCTCTGCCATACAATCACCCGCTCTCCGATCACGATCTGTGTTCTTTCACCTGTCAACAGGATTATTTTCCCTCATAGCAGATTACGGAATCTACCCGATATCCCTTCAGACGATCTCTTCCGTTCAAGCCCGCAAGTTCCATGAGAAATGCCAATCCCACTACTTCACCGCCAAGTTCCTCGATGAGTGAGATCATCGCCTCGGAAGTACCGCCGGTTGCCATCAGATCATCCACGATCAACACTTTCTGCCCCGGTTTGATCGCATCTTTATGAATCTCGATCACTGCCGTTCCGTACTCTAAAGCATATTCCTTAGACAAGGTTTCACACGGCAGTTTTCCTTTCTTCCGGATAGGAACAAAAGGTTTTCTCAAATTATACGCCACCGGAACGCCGAAGATAAATCCTCTGGACTCTGGTCCCACAACCACGTCAAATTCAAGATCCTTTACTTTCTCCTGCAGCAGATCAATCGACAGATGCAGCCCGTCCGCATCCTGCAACACACTTGTCACATCCCGAAACATAATGCCCGGCTCCGGAAAATCCGGAATCGTTCTCACATAATCCTCAATTTTTTTCATTCTGGCGCCTCCTGTTCAATACATTTTTTCTCATCATATTTTATCATTCCTATTCCAAAAATGCAATCACTTGTTGTGATTCCTTTGCCGGTGCAGGGAAAACGTTACCATTCACGGCTGTTTCACTCTGCATCCGGAAAGCAATAATTCTGAATGATGATCTGATTTTCCCTCCTGCCGTTGAATTCATTGATCTGAGGATAATAGATCACTGACAT
>CADBTR010000055.1 GCA_902797675.1 uncultured Lachnospiraceae bacterium | reverse complement strand
TTTATCTTTCTCATGACGCAATTTTCTTAATTCCCAAAATATCTTTCTGGATTGCTTCCATATCCAGTGCCGTCGGCGTTGTCCTCTCTTCATCGAGAATTGCCGCCTGCTTATATACTCCCTCCAATTTGCCGATCGACAGGATTGCCTTCTGAACGCCTTCCATATCTTCTACATTAATCAGTCCGTCTCCATTTACCTCTCCCTTAATGCAGATCTCATAAGATGCTACTTCCGCTCCTTTTTTATCAATCAGCCTGACTACATCCCCCGTAGCCAGCCTTACCGAATCTGCCTTCTTGATACTGCTGCCGTTCCAATATACCTCGACCTGATAATTACTGCTATCTGCCAGTTCCTCAACGGTCGTTCCTCCGGACACTCCGTATAAAATCTGATTCTGCGTATCCATTGTGAGTTTCTCATTTGAAAATTCCTTATCCGGCTTTGTCTCCTCCTCCGGCTTCTTTGGAACCGTTACGCTTCCCGATACGGATAACTTCTCTGAAGGAGTCTTTCCCACGGTATAATAAATAACATTTTCATCCATATAAAAATTGTAAATATGACGAGAAGAAGCATTCGCAAGCGTCCATACCGTGGATGTCTTTCGGGTATTTACGTCTATGGCACATATTTTATCCGGCGTATTATAATATAATTTTCCATTATAAGCGGCAAATCCGGAAAAAGTTCCATTCCATGTTGCCGCTCCGCCGATGACTGACCATTTATCTGTAATCGTATAAATCGTTGACAATAACTTGACCTGATCCAGATCACAGCTGCTGATCTTCCCGCTTTTCTTATCAAGACAATACCATGTTCCATTATCGCAGGCAAATGATACATAGATCTCATTCCAAAAAGCATTATCATACGTTGTAGATAAGCATGTGTAATTACAGGTCCAATCATGATGTTTCTGCGTACTTGCGTTCACAATGGCAGAATCACTTTTCAGAAAATTATTGTGCTGTGCACGTCCGATGATATCTAATGTAGGATCATCCCATGTCACATCTACATGGTACCAGTTATTATTAATCCTGACCACATTCCAGATATGCCCCATAGCGGTGCTCTCCGCTACTGTACTTTCAATTCCCACCTGTCCCAACAGGTAAGAATAGAGCAGAGTGTATGCCTGACATACCCCTTTTTTCTTCGTCAGAAACTGGTATGCGTCATAAATACTGTAAGAGGTGTCATATTCAAAATGGGTACAAATATAATCATGCAAAAATATTGCTTTCTTCGACTCGCTCCAATCTGCATCTACCAATGCCACGATCTTACCGGTCTCTGTCTGAAATATCTTTTGCGCGTTTTGAGTCTCGCTTGCCGTCATATTATACTGAGGCGTAATAGTTGTCGCTTTCCCGTTTACATGACTATAACTGTATCCCGCCGCCACAAAAAACAAATCTGCATGGGTGTTGATCACATGCTGATATGTGGATTTCAACTCTGCCGCCGTCATATGATACATCCATACATCGATTTTATTTTCATGATTCAATAACCCCTGATAGATTGTTTCTTCCGCTGACAGCAAAATACTGTCCGCCAGATAGCGTTTTAAAAAAACAGCATTCTCACCCGATGATACAGCTCCCTCCTGATAAATTCCTTCCAAGGTCGTCTGTGCAATTTCCTCCTCTAATAACGATAGTTTATTATCTGACTCAGTCCGGTCGGATGCCGATCCCGTAATCTCGCCTGCTTTGCAGGCTCGAACGGTATCTGGCTCCTCTAATAACGATAGTTTATTATCTGGCTCCTGTTCTGACGTTGTCTGCAAATTCACGCTCCCCGCTGCTACGCAAAGTCCCTGTCCTCCCCAGATATTACATGCGAGAAAAATCGCAACAAATCCTTTCCAGTATTTTTTCCTCATACGAAAACTCCTCTCTTTACTTTAAGAAAAAACTGCCACCGATCAGTAATCTGTCTGTATCAATGGCAGCTTATCATTATATCTTCTCGATTCCTAAAATATTCTTCTGGATAACTTCCATATCCATAACGGATAATCTTGTGCTTCCTTCGGTCAACATGCCTGCCTGCTCGTACACTCCGTCCAAAACCTGCAGGTTCAGAATACTTTTCTGAATTTTCTCCATATCCAGCACATCAATCTTTCCGTCACCGCTGACATCACCTTTTACACATGCGGTATAGCTGTAAACTTCCCTGCCTTCGGCATCAAACAACTTTACAATATCGCCGGTCCGGATCACAGCGGAAGATTCTGCCGCTTCTCCTTCCGTTCCCTGATAAACTTCTACTGTATAATTGCAGCTGTTTCCGAGCTGTTCCGCCGTCATTCCTGCGCGGATACCTTTTAAAACATCGGTATCTTCGTCAACCTCCAGCGTCATATCTCCGTCATTGACAAAGATCTCCTCGGCGCAAACCCTCACTTCTGCGCCCACCGTCTTTACAGTATATGTTTCTTCTGCATTCATATTCTTAGCAATCACCGTATCAACGAAATCAAAATGCAAAATCTGATTTTCAGCGATCCCCTCCGGGGCGATCACCTGTAATGTAAACAATGCTACCGGTGAATCTGTCTCCTCAATATAATTGATATGATTCTTAACAGACGGCGTCACTTCTGATACTCCCACGGTATTATCTAACTGCGCGTAACTCGGCTCATACACCAATGGCTGTATGGAATCCTCTATCACTGTCGCCTGATCCAGTGAAACGTGACACTCGAACACATTCACCACTTTTCCCGGTATAACAAGCAATCCAAATTCACGATCCGTATCATCACTCCTCCGGGATCGAAATTGATCTACAGAAACAGTCAATGTAATCTTATCTCCCGGTCTTACATTCTTACGATCTGTACTTACCGACAATACAACCTCAGCTTCTGTTGTCTCTTCCTCTGCCGTCGTTGTTTCCCCTTCGGTTGTTTCTTCCTCCTTCGTGGTCTCCTCTGTTTTTGTCGTCTCATCTTCCGGTTTTACCGTCGTTGTCTCTTCCTCAGTGGTCGTCTCTCCCTCCGGTTCTGCCGTCGTTGTCTCTTCCTCAGTGGTCGTCTCTCCCTCCGGTTCTGCCGTCGTTGTCTCTTCTTCCGGCTTTACTGTTGTTGTCTCTTCC
>CADBTR010000054.1 GCA_902797675.1 uncultured Lachnospiraceae bacterium | reverse complement strand
GATCCATCCAGGCAGGCCTTGCTCCCGACGGCGTGGCAAGGATCGCGCCGATCCCGTTTTCCTCCAGCCGGTCAAATAATTCATCCAGCCATTCAAACGTATACACGCCCTCTTTCGGTTCCAAAGCTTTCCACGCAAAGATACCTATAGATACCATATTCATATGCGCCAGTTTCATCAGCCTGATATCATCTTTTAAAACTTCCGGATAATCAAGCCATTGATCCGGATTATAATCACCTCCGTGAATGATCTTTGGCATATCCTTTACCACCGGTGAAAATTGTTCCATTTTGACCTCCTAATGTTAAATTTATGATCTTCATGCAAAAAACCTGACGGCATTGCAAATCTTTTTGCACAAAATCATTTGTCATTGCAATCAGATAGTATTATTCTACTATAAATTACCTGATTTTGCAATGCCGGAATACAGAAAGAAACAGCCGCTTTCCTTTCCTGTGCAAAATAGCACATCCTTTTGGAAAACGGCTGCAAACAATCATTCTTATTCTTTATTTACTTTGCCGACATCGAAAACTGCTGTCTTGTCTCATCGATCTTTTGCTGTTCGGCTGCCGGTGTGGGATACATGCCTTTGCTATGCATCATTTCAAATACATCCTGCTGAATGTCATGCTCCTCGGAAAGAATGTGAAGCATGGTCTGTCTGACATCTTCATGAACACATTCGTTGGAAAAGGTATTCAATCCCGCAGTTGCGGCTTTCTGTGCGGAGAGTGCATCTCCGAGAATTTCTTTTTCTGTATAAACGCCTGTCATCTTAAAATCCCCCCTATGATAATTTGGAATACAATTCATTAAAATGATCCTGATGTTTGTTTGAAATTTCCGTCATTTTTGCCCTCAGCTGCGCATCCTCCGCATGTCCGGCAAGCATTTGAAACTTCTTGACTAAAAGATCCTCCGCGGAGAGCAGATCCTTGATTGATGATAATTCTTTTTCTGATAATTGAGCCATCTTTCATTCTCCTTTTCATAGTTTATTATCTGAACACTTTCAGTATGGCTCTTTTTCAAAAAAATATACGAATAATCTTAATTTATCTGATATAACAACGCATTGCAGATTGCCGCCGCGACATTGCTTCCGCCTTTTCTTCCCCTGGCAACGATCATCGGAATGTCCGTTTTCATGATCAATTCTTTCGCTTCCACAACATTGACAAATCCCACCGGAACGCCGATAATCCCGGCAGGTGAAATCTCGCCCGCCGTCATCATTTCGTACAGGCGCACTAAGGCGGTAGGCGCGTTTCCCACGGCAAAAATAATTTTTTTATTTATGTTTGCAGCCTTTTCCATACTCACCATGGCGCGGGTACAGCCCCGCTCCTTTGCCTCTTTCGCCACGTCCTCATCACTCATAAAGCAATATACCTCACCGCCGTATTCCGCCAGTCGTTTCTTATTGATCCCGGATCTCGCCATCTGCGTATCAGTCACAATACAGGCTCCCTCCTTGATTGCCGCCTGTATATTTTCCACTGCGTATTCCGAAAACCAGAGTGAATCCGCATACTCAAAATCCGCAGTAGTATGGATCACTCGTTTGATGACCGGTGCCTGGATCGGATCCAGTTCTCTCTCTCCAAGTTCTTTTGTAATGATCTCAAAACTTCTTTTTTCAATATCGCCGGGCAATACTTCCTGCAAATGAATGGATTCCATATCTATTTCCTCTTTTCCTTCAGTATTTTTTATTTTTCAATTCCTTTACGTGCTTTTATCCCACGTTCGTAAGGGTGACGCACCTTTCGCATCTCCGTGATATAATCCGCCCTTTCCCGAAATTCCTCCGCAGGATCTCTTCCCGTTAGAACAATCTCCATGTCCTGTCCATAGCGGTCAAGGAACGAAATTACCGCTTGTTTTGATAAAAGCCCATGATTACAGGCATGCGTCACCTCATCCAGAATAATCACCGCCTGCATGTTATCCAGCATTCCTCTTTTTTCCGTTTCAATTGTCCCGACAATCTGCTCCAGCTGCCGGAATAAGGATTCATACACAAGTGCAGTCTCGCGTTTTTGTTCCTCTGTCATATATTTCACAAATCCAAAACAAACGTCAGGTACAAGAAGCCTGACTCCCTCAATTTTTTTTAAAACCTTCAGTTCTCCGGAGCTTCCGTCTTTCATAAATTGCACAAAAACGACAGGGATATAATTCCCTGCCGCCCTGATTGCAAGCCCCGTCGCAGCTGTTGTTTTTCCTTTTCCGTCTCCGCAATATAATTCAATCATCTTTACTCCTCTGATAACGATAATTTATGATCTGAACCCTGCTTCGCAACTCCAAACGATATCCGCTTCCCGATTACTTCCGGAATAAATAAGGCAGAATCAGATATACATATTCAAACGATAAGATTGATTAGGATTCTAATTAATAAATTCATTTTACACCAATATGTTTTTCCTGTCAATGGATTTCAATCTTCTTCAAGAATCTCACAGATTGCATTCATATCAAGGCTTTCCCTTAATTGTTCCGCCAGCTTATCGTACTGCCCTTCTTTATAGTCTCTGTAAGATACTGCTGTTTTTCCCCCATATGAAATGCCTTTCCGTTCGCATAACAGTCGCACAAGTTTCGTTCGGAATTCATCACTGTCAAAAATGCCGTGAAGATAAGTTCCGAATACATGATTGAAGCTTGCGCCGTCAGGACCTCCTTCCAGATCCAGAAAATGCCGGCACGCTGTCTGCCCCGTCATCTCTGTCTGCCCCATGTGGATCTCATAACCTTGTACTTTCGTTCCCGACAACGGTTTTAGAATCCCCTCTGTTATTCTCACCGTTCCCGTCGTCTGCGTTCTCTTTTTCTCTCTGCCAAATACGGTACATACCGGCAAAAATCCGAGGCCGTTCATGCTGCCGTTTCCTTCTGCCCCGCATGTATCGGTGATCCGCTCACCAAGCATCTGATATCCTCCGCAGATTCCAAAAAGGATTCCTCCTTTTTCTACATACCTTGCAAGCCGTCCCTCCAGACCGTTCTCCCGAAGCCACTTTAAATCCGCCATGGTATTTTTCGTTCCCGGTATGATAACAAGATCCGGATTGCCAAAGTCTGAACTGCTGCTTACATACCGCACAGAAACAGCCTCTTCAAGAGTCAATGCCTGCAGATCCGTAAAATTGGAAATCCGTGGAAGTCTGATTACCGCAATATCAATCTTCGCATTCCGGTTCATCCGATGGATGGATAATCCCTGTGAATCCTCTTCTTCCACGTCGATATCCATAAACGGCACAACGCCTAAGATCTTTTTGTGACACCGTTCATAAATCATGTCAAGCCCCGGCTGCAGGATTTTTACATCTCCCCGGAATTTATTAATGATCAGTCCCCGGATCCTGTCCCTTTCATCCGGCTCTAAAAGATCCAAGGTTCCGATCAGCTGGGCAAATACGCCTCCCCGGTCAATATCTCCCACCAGCAAAACTTTTGCGTCTGCGATGTCTGCCATACCCATATTGACAATATCATCCTGTTTTAAATTGATTTCCGCAGGGCTTCCCGCCCCCTCCAAAACAATGATGTCATTTCTGGACGCCAGGGTTTCGTATGCTTCTTTGATCACGGGAATATATTCTTTTTTCTTCCGGAAATAATCCATTGCTTTCATATTTCCCTGCACCACGCCGTTTACGATGACCTGAGACCCCATATCCGTGGTGGGTTTTAATAAAATCGGATTCATGAGCACTGAGGGCTCTATTCCTGCCGCTTCCGCCTGAACCACCTGCGCCCGTCCCATTTCAAGTCCTTCTTTGGTAATATAAGAATTTAACGCCATATTTTGTGATTTAAAGGGCGCCACCCGAAATCCATCCTGTTTCAGGATCCGGCAAAGACCGGCAGTGATAAGACTTTTCCCCACATTCGACATTGTTCCCTGTATCATCAATGCTTTTGCCATATAATCCGTCTCCATATCTTGATAAATTCTCTATTTTCTTTCGGCGTACGAACGGCAATCCGAAAGTGCTCCGGCGTCAATCCCCTGTAATTTGCGCATGAGCGGATCAGGAGCTTATGTTTGATCATCTCGTGATACAAATTTTCTTCCGCCCGAAATAAAATAAAATTCGCATCAGAGGGATATACCTGTCTTGCAAGACCGTTGCGCATCTCTTTCATTAAATATTCCCGTTCTGTTTTTACCATACGTTTTGTACGCTCGATATATTCCAATTCCTCCAATGCCGCAATTCCCGCCCTTTGAGCAGGAATCGACGTATTCCAGGGAGGAATACATTGTCTGATTTTTTTTAAGAGTTCCTGATTTCCCGATATCAGATAACCCAGTCTTAATCCTGCCATTGCATAAATCTTCGTAAACGCTCCAAAGATCAAAAGCTTTTGATCTTCGGAAATCTCCCGTATAAGAGAACCTGCAGTTTCCGTAAAAGGCAGAAAACATTCATCCACGCAAAGATAAATATCCCTGTCTCTGCAAAGTTCCCGAATCTTTTTCAATAAAGGATCCGGGATTTTTCTTCCTGTAGGATTATTCGGATTTCCTAAAAAAACTACATCCAGATCTTCTGTAAGATACCCGCAAAATTCTTCATCCAATTCATAGTCACAGGATTCTTTTAAGGAATAAAATCTGCACTGTGCGCCTGCTGCCGCAGCTGCCGCCTCATATTCCGAAAAACAGGGAGATACAAGAAGCACATTTCCCGGACGCAGAGCCTGAAAAAAAAGATAGATTCCCTCTGCCGCTCCGTTTGTCACAAGAATTTGCTTTCTGTCCAGCGAAAAGAATTCCGCCATTCTCTCCCGCAATTCCTCCGCCTGCAGATCGGGATAATGACTGCTCCTATCAATCGCCTGTTTTGCTGCATTTTTCACTGCATCCGGCATTCCCAAAGGATTGACATTTACAGAAAAATCATAGTCAATTCTGTTTCGGTAAATATCACCGCCATGCTTTTGCTCCATCACATCCTCCATCCGTAACGCACACAAAGGCAAGGTTTGTCATCTTTCCATGCATATTCACAGGCATACCCCTCGCCGTTTTTTACCTGCCAGTCATAATAATCTTTCTTCGGCACTCCGAAGGTTTCAAGAACTGCCATGATCATCCCTCCATGCGTAATGATCGCGATATCTTCCCTCTTTTCATCAAATTCCTTTTTATCCGTGCATTCTTTCTTCGCCCATTGCGCAAACGCTTCCACAATCCGCTTTGTATAAGTTTCCCTCGTCTCTCCTCCCGGAAATCCGGTTCTTCCCTCACTGTCGATAAATTTCTGATACCTTGGATCACCGTTTAATTCTTCATAATTTTTATATTCAAATTCCCCGAAATCACATTCCGTAAATTCCTTTACCACCTGAATCTTCCCATTGGGATAAAGAGTCTGCGCTGTCTGTATACAGCGTTTCATGGGACTTGTAAAAATACGTTCCGCTTTTGGACGGGTCATATCCCGCAGCCGTTTTCCTTCCTCCGGCAATAAATCCTCATCTGTCTTTCCCACATAACGATGTTCCTCATTTCCCTTTGTCTTTCCATGTCGGATCAGATAAATCACATCATTCACCTCTCATCCCTGCAAACATGCCCAAAGTCCTGCATATCCCACCGCAAATACAAAAAAGGATGTAAGATATAACAGCTTATTTGCGCGCCTGATATCTTCTGCTTCCACCGGTCGCAACGCATCTCCGATATAAGGTTTTTTATGTACCACTCCGAAATAACTGGCATCTCCCGCCAGACGGATCCGCAGCGCTCCCGCGCAAACGGACTCTGTCTGAGCGGAATTTGGACTGGCATGACAATAGCGGTCACGCTTGTAGATCCGCCATGCACCGTCCCCGTCAAATCCCGCCAGATAAGCCGCGCATATCATACCATAAGCAGATACTCTTGCCGGTATAAAATTCAGGATATCATCAAACTTTGCCGCAGCCCGCCCAAAATACAGATAGGAATCATTTTTGTATCCCACCATGGAATCCATGGTATTGACTGCTTTATAAAAAACACCGCCTAATGAACCGAAGCAGATCATAAATAAAAGCGGAGCAATGACGCCGTCCGAAGTATTCTCTGCAACCGTTTCCACCGCCGCTTTTGTAACGCCCTCTTCATCCAGCTGCTCTGTATCGCGTCCCACGATCATGGACACTGCTCTCCTTGCCCCTGCAAGATCACCTTTTTTCAATTCCCGGTATACTTTCATACTCTCTGTTTTTAAAGATTTCATAGCAAGCATCTGATAACAGATCATTGAAGAAAACAGCAAATATAAAAGATATGACACCTGTTTTGCCAAAACCAGTAAGCTGGCTGTTGCCGCAATCGAAATGCCTGCAACGATCAAGACTAACATTCCTCCGGCAATCAATTTTTTCCCTTTGTCCGCTTCTCTTTCCGGACGGATCCGAAAGAATTTTCTTAAATATCTCTCCGTTTTTGTGATCAGCCAGCCGATTCCCTGCACCGGATGCCACAAAAAATGAGGATCTCCAAATAAGAGATCCATCATTCCTCCTATGAAAAGTATGATCATCCGTTCTTCCATCTCATTCACTCCCCGGCACTCTTCATAACTGTTTCTCTTCCCTTGATCACGGTTCCTACTCCGCAGATCATGCGAATTACCGTATCCGCCTGCGCCGCCAGATAACAATTCACTCTGCCGTTTACCTCCCGGTATTGCCGTTCAAAGGGATCCATCGGCACCAGCCCGTATCCTAATTCATTGGAAATGATAATACCGTTTCGATATTTTTCTGCTGCATCTACAGCTTCCTTCACAGGATCTCCCTGTTCCTGCAATTGTCTTTTTACTTCAAGATGATATTCGTCCCACACAGGCAATTTAGGAAAGTGCACTTTGGCATATTCCGTTTTTCCCTGACAGGCGCCGCCTACAATCAATATCATAATCGTATAAAATCCTCTCCATCTCCAATCTGCCTGCGCCCGGTTTGCAGACAGATTTTAAATTCAGCAGCACACGACATTAAAAATCACATACCATTATGAACCGGACGGAAGAAATGATTTTAACGCGCCTGCGAAATTATGAACATTTCTTGTCTGGATCAAAACGTTTCCGCTTCCGTGAAATTCATTGACAAGTCCTTCACCGGATGTAAAACCGATGACGCCCGATGCAAATCTGATCTGATAATTCAGTGTCGCATCCCATGCCACTACATGCTCATTGTCAATCGTCAACGGCCGGTCCGGCGTAACCTCAAGTTCCACCAGAGAACCGAAAGCATTCACCAGTAAATCTCCCTTTCCCATCGTCTCCATAATAAAGAAGCCTCCGGTTCCGCCAAACAACGCGCCTCCCACATTTTTCTGCAAAACCATATTGTAGGCTACACCGTCATCACAAGCCAAAAATGCGCCCGTATTCAAACGATACTGATTTAATCCCACTTCCAGTTTTCTGATGCATCCCGGTATAGCCGGCGCGATCCCGATATGTCCGTTATCCGAAGTTCCCTGCGCATGGGTGATAAACATACTCTCTCCGGATGTCACAGATCGCGCGATCGCGCGAAACACGCCGCCTACGCCTTTTGATCCGGAATTGAGTTTTCCCTCGATCTCCACATCTTGCATGTAGACCATGGCGCCTCTCTCCAGTTTTATTTTTTCCTGATATCCCAACGATACATCCACCAATGGATTATCATTATCTCCGATCATTTGAAATCTCATCATTCTACCTCCTCTGTCAAACAACGATCCTGTATAATAAATACCATTCCCCGGGGCTTCGTTGAATGTCGCATGGCTTTAGCCCTGCGACCTGCTTGCTGCCAACGGCAGCAATTCCCGTAGGTCGGAGATTCAACCTCCCACCTACGTAAGTTTCCTTTCTTCACTCACCACCTATAGAGGTGGGAGATTGAATCGGAGTGCCGTTCAACGCCTTTCTCTATCTATTGCACTGATAGTTACATTTTATCATATTTTAGAAAACAATGCAATGAGAAGTAAAAAAGCAAGTTCTGTAATCTGCAAAAAATACCCTGCCAGATCTCCGGTCACTCCTCCAAAAATATTAAAAGACATCCTTTTGTAATAAAAAAAGCAGGAAAGTCCACCAAGAATCATGAAAAGCCCCATTACCTGAAATACTATCACCATAAGAATTCCAAGCAAAATTCCTTCCGCGATCAGAATCCTCCCCGCGTTCCGGTTTGCCGTATCCTGCGCTTTCGCCGCCATCCCGTCTTTCTTCGCTTTTGGAAAACTCACCACGGAAATTCCGCTTAAGATCCGCACATATACATAACCGAAAGCCATCAAATAAAGTAATTTCTCATCTGTACATATTTCCGTCATGCATCCAAAATATAACAGCAGATATAACCCGCAGGATATGATTGCAAAAGCGCCGGTATGAGGATCTTTTAATATCTCTAATTTTTCTTCTCTTGATTTATAAGAGGACTTTGCATCCATTGTATCCAGAAAACCGTCCATGTGAATTCCCCCGTTTACAAGGAAAGGAATCACCGTAAGTATCGCGCCGGATAAAATAATTCCCGCATCAAAGTATTCCTGTAAAAATATCCATAAGACGGTGAGAAGTCCCTCTGCTATGCCTACCGCGGGAAAACAGCACATGAGATAAGACATGCTTTTTTCTTCCCATTCAATATATGGCATCGGGATCTTTGAATAGGTCGCAAATGCCATAATCAATGATTTCCATAATTTCATATCGATATCCTCTTCACCTTTACCGGTATTCCGCACACAACTTCCCACACCTCATCTGCCCTTTGCCCAAGCTTTGCATTGATATAACCGAGATATTCAAGATACCTTGCGGTTTCTTCGTCATAGATTCTTCCGTCGGAAAATACTTCATTTGTTACGATCACGATATTTTTATCCTGTCCCATACGCAATACAGGCTCTATGATAACCTGTTCTGCCTGCATTCTTCCCGCATTTCCCCGTTTTCTGATTCCCCCGTCCGTTTCATACATCTCATTCGCCAAAAGATTTGACATACACTCAATAAGAATCGTATCCCCCGGCTTGAATTGCTCTGCCATATCATTAATCTTCCAAAAACATTCCCGTGTGATAAATCCCTTGTTTTTTCTCATCTCCCTGTGTCGCCCGATCCGTCTGATACTTTCTTCATCTCTGGGAATCATCGTCGCAAGATAAAATAATGTTCCTTGTTTTTCTTTTTCATGAATACAGACAGCGAAATTCTCCGCAAATTCAGATTTCCCGCTGCCACTTCCGCCTGTAATCAATATAATCATAATTTTTGTTTATAAACACCTTCTAGACGACCGGTTTTCATTGAATGTTGCATGGCTTTAGCCCTGCGACCTACGTAAGTTTCCTTTCTTTACTCACCACCTATAGAGGTGGGAGATTGAATCGGAGTGCCGTTCACAGTAACCATAGGGACGCATAAAAAACAGTTGCGCATATAAGGAAAATGTACTATAATGTGAAGTTGTGTGGCTTTATTGATGAGATAACAAGCTGCCGTTAAATTAGAGGAGGAAAGATATGAGTTTTGAGTTTATCAGAAGATTACCGACACCGGAGGAGATTAAGGAACAATATCCGGTTCCGGAGAAAATAGCAAAGATCAAGGAGATGCGGGATCGGGAGATCGCAGATGTTTTTACAGGTAAGTCTGATAAATTTCTTATGATTATCGGTCCCTGTTCCGCAGATAATGAGGAGGCTGTTCTGGATTATCTGGAACGCCTTGCAAAAGTACAGGAAAAGATTAAGGATAAGATTTTGATCATTCCGAGAATCTATACGAATAAGCCGAGAACAACCGGTGAGGGATATAAGGGAATGCTTCATCAGCCGGATCCGGAAAAAGCGCCGGATATGTTAGCAGGGCTTCTGGCGATCCGCCATATGCACATTCATGCGATGGAAGCCACCGGTTTTACCGCGGCAGATGAAATGCTTTATCCGGACAATTACTTGTACCTTTCAGATGTGCTTTCCTATGTTGCAGTGGGGGCAAGGTCTGTGGAAGACCAGCAGCACAGGCTGACGGTCAGCGGCATGGAAGTGCCGTGCGGGATGAAAAATCCTACCAGCGGTACATTGTCTGTAATGATGAATTCCGTTGTTGCGGCACAGTCCGGTCATACGTTTTTGTATCGTGGCTGGGAAGTCAAGACAAACGGAAATCCATTGGCACATACCATTCTCAGAGGTTCTCAGAATAAAAACGGTCATACGATGCCAAATTATCATTATGAGGATCTGCAGCTTCTTGTGGAGCTTTACGGAGAGCGGGAATTAAAAAATCCGGCGGTGATCGTAGATACCAATCACTCCAATTCCGGTAAGAAGTTCAAGGAACAGTTGAGAATTGCAAAAGATGTTTTGCACAGTTGCAGCTGTTCTTCGGATATTAAGAACATGGTAAAAGGTCTGATGGTGGAAAGTTATATCGAAGAAGGAAATCAGAAAATAGGGGAACATATCTACGGAAAATCCATCACAGATCCTTGCCTTGGATGGGCAGATACGGAAGAGTTATTGTATGATATTGCGGACAGGGTATAATTGCTATGTCTGATAGTAACTAATTGCCAGTATGATCATGCGGTATTCTATTGAAGTTTTGGTAAAGCTATGTTATGATGTTTAAGAGAAAACCTGTGATCAGGATAATATTAAAAATGAACGGGGAAAGATAATATGAAGATTGTACATTCAAGAAGATGGCATATGATTACCTTTTATTTATTGTTATATGATATCATTGCCGTTAATGCTGCATATTTTTTCGCTTTATGGATTCGGTTTGATTGTCGTTATACGATGATCCCGTCGGTGTTTTATCAAAATTATTTGCATTTTGCACCTTTTTACACGATTCTTTGTGTGATCATCTTTTGGAAATTAAAGATGTATCACAGCCTGTGGCGCTATGCAAGTTATCGGGAGATGGAGCAGGTATTGATTGCGACGATGATTTCCGGTGGATTGCATATGGTACTTATGGCGAGTATTTTCGGAGTAATGCCGGCAACTTATTATTTTTTAGGAATATTGATTCAATTCGGTCTGACTATGGGAGTCAGGGTCGTTTATCGATTTTATGTGATGACGAGAGACCGGATTACGGCTGATCAGGGAATTGTGGGCAGAGTGATGCTGATCGGCGGCGGAACTGCCGGAAGAATGATATTGAGGGAAGTAAATTCTTCTTCTGAGAGCAGAGACAGAGTGGTCTGCGTCATCGATGATGATCCCAATAAGACGGGGCGTTATATTGAGGGAATACCGATCATCGGTACGAGAGAGGACATCTTAAAAGGCGTAGAAAAATACGGAGTCAATCGGATCTATATGGCAATGCCGAGCGCTTCTGCGGAGACGAGAAGGGATATTCTCAATATCTGCAAAGAGACAGGATGCGAATTAAGGAATCTTCCGGGAATTTATCAGCTTGTGAACGGTGAGGTTTCCATCAATGCCATGAAGCGTGTATCGGTGGAGGATCTGTTGGGAAGACCGCCGATCAAAGTGGATATGGGAGATATTTTTGAACAGCTTCAGGATCAGGTAATCCTTGTCACCGGCGGAGGCGGTTCCATCGGTTCGGAGTTGTGCAGGCAGATCGCGGGTCACAGACCGAAACAGCTTATTATCTTTGATGTATATGAAAATAACGCATATGAGATCCAGCAGGAATTATTAAATAAATATCCGGGATTGAATTTATGTGTGCTGATCGGTTCTGTGAGAGACAGCCGGAGAGTAAATCAGGTATTTGAGAAATATCATCCGGATTATGTTTATCACGCAGCCGCTCATAAGCATGTGCCATTAATGGAGGACAGCCCATGTGAGGCAATTAAGAATAATGCGGTGGGAACCTACAAGACAGCTTATGCCGCAATGAGGAACGGTTGTAAGCGTTTTGTACTGATCAGTACGGATAAAGCGGTTAATCCCACGAATGTTATGGGTGCCAGCAAACGGTTATGTGAGATGGTGATCCAGGCTTTCGACCGTATGATCAAGGCAGGAAAAGCGGATCAGATACCGGCGTTGTTTGCGCATACAGTAGATACAAAAGAGAAGATAGAGAAAAAAGAGATCACTACGGAATTTGTGGCAGTCCGGTTTGGCAATGTGCTTGGAAGTAACGGATCTGTCATTCCGCTGTTTAAGAAACAGATTGAATCGGGAGGACCTGTGACGGTCACACATCCGGATATCATTCGGTATTTTATGACGATTCCGGAGGCGGTAAGTCTGGTTTTACAGGCAGGCACATATGCCGGAGGCGGTGAGATCTTCGTTTTGGATATGGGGTCACCGGTAAAAATTGATACCCTTGCAAGAAACCTGATTAAATTGTCGGGCTTCCGACCGGATGTAGATATCCGGATTGAGTATACCGGATTGAGACCGGGTGAGAAGCTCTACGAGGAGAAATTGATGGAGGAGGAAGGTCTGAAAAAGACGGACAATGAATTAATCCATGTGGGTTCTCCGATTCCTTTTGATGAAGTGAGCTTTTTGAGACAATTTGAAAAATTGATGCGCGCAAGTTATGACAATAGTGACAAGATCAAGGAACTTGTTCAATCCATTGTGGTGACTTACCACCCTGCCGGAAAGCATGGAAGCGAGAAGAAGACAAATAAATATTGGGCAGAGATGAAAGAAGTTGCGGCAACGGAGGAAGAAGAATCCTGGGAAAGCAGATTTCTGTAAAAAAGAGGGCATAAGTTTAAGCCCTCTTTTTCTTTAAGCCGGAAGCCTTTCGTCTCCATGAGAGAAAATAGTTGCGGAGTTTGCGAAGCTCTGTTTTGGAGAGTTCCGTCTGCTCGGCGTAGGATAACTGTTCCAGGCGATGGGCGATATCTTTGAGAGATTGATTAACCGTTTTCGTGTTTGCCGGATACGGATAATATTCTTCCAAAAGGGAAAGCTGTTCAGTGTGGGATCTGCATTGTATAAATGCCGGAATCCGTTTTCTTGCCAGATCGCATAGATCCTGATAAGCGTGAAGCAGATTTTCTGCCTCATTGGAGGAATAATAGCGCCTGTAAATACGGAAAAAATGCAGCAGCAGAAAAAGTAAAACAGCGAGCACAACGGCTGATTCAAGTATAACAGATAAAATATCAGCAGCATTTGTTATGGCAGTCCGGATTCCGTGATTGTTATTGCCTGAATTTTTTGTGGGATCCGCGGGAGCTGCAACATTGTTCATCAGGGTGGAGAAATTTGCCCAGAAGTTAAATCCGTCATCCGGTTCCTCCGTAGACGGAGGTGTAAATTCTCCTACACGCCAGCCAAAATCTTCGTCAAAGTATTCCACCCATGCATGCGCCTGGGAATCGTTGATCTCACAGCGAAGCACGCCGGTTTCGCCAAAGGCATTGTAGCCGTCATAAAATTCATCATAATCTGCATCTTCCACCAAAGAGCCGTCTTCAAAGGCGGAAGCAGGAAGGGCATAGCCTTCCGTATATCTGGCGGGGATGCCGAGATGACGAAGAATCAGAGTGGCAGCGGTAGCAAAATGGCTGCAATATCCCTTTTTTGATCCGTTCAGAAAATAAGTAACGAAATCTTCTTTTTTCGGTGTCTTTCCGGGAGACATCGTATATGTATAATTATCAGCAAAATATTGTCTTAATGTATCAATGATCTCCTCAGTATCCATATCTTTTGAAAGCCCCGCAGCCTGACAGAAGAATTCAATCGCATCCTCATTTTCTTTGTATGTTTCCAGATAGATCCGATCCGGTTTTTGGGGAGCGGTATTCAATTCATGATACGGATAATAGGTATAGTCAATCCATTTGTTATCTCCTGCCAGAGCATCGATCTTCTCACCGTCGTCTGTATAAAAGTAATAGGGAACATAGTGATAATCTTCGGAGGCAGCTACGTTATCCAAAAGAAGCCTTGCCTGTGAAGATTTATTTTCTCCATTTTCATAAGAGTCTTTTAAGGCTTCATATTCTCCGTAAGAATCGGGTTTTATGGTACGGTAGTGGAGTGATTCCAGTTCTTTGATATTGTACCATTTGACAGAAGTATAGTGTACTCCCGAAAAGCCTCTCAGGTAAATGGTTTCATTGCTGAAAGGAGCAAATTCCACAATGAGATCGGTCTTATAATCGGGACGGACGGAATTGATGCCGCCTAACTGACCGCCGCTCATCCCGCCGACGGCGTTGTAATCATTAAAAAATCCGCTGAAACCGAAGATCAGAAAGGCGGCAACCTTTTCATAGCCTTTTGTCTTTGCAGTATTTTCCTCGTGAGTATCATTATATTGTTCCACCGGTATCACAAGGTGTACGGCAGAGAATAGTATAACCGCGCTCATCAGCACACAGCCGTATACGGTCAGACGATGAGAAGTCAGACGGGCAAGGACGCTTCCGTTTATTTTATATTTTTCACGATATTTTTCAAATAATACCAGAAGATATCCGGACAGCAAAAAGACCTCCCACAGAAGCGCCGGTTCTTTTCTGACATAGATTGCGATGGCAGGAAGGGGCATGGTAGTGAGAATAGTCAGCAGGATATTCTTGCGGTCCGCGGCGTAAATATTAATGATCAGGATAAACAATCCGCTGCTGAACAGAATGATGTTATTGACGGAAGTGAGTGTATCGCTCATCAAAACAGCGTATTCCAGATTATAGTTGCTGATTTTTAAATATTCACTCATCGTGTCGGCAACCTGATTTACGATGATAAAAAAACCGGAATTGATATAGGCGTGGTTTCTTGCAATCCCTAAAAAGTACAGGATAAAAAATACAAGATAAAAAGCGCCGCGTCGCCATGTTCCGTAGTGGCAGATAAAAGCCAGACTCCAGGACAGGAGAAACATTGCCAGTAAAATAAGAGGCATATCATAATCAATCTCGAATGCGGACAAAAAGCCGCAGACAGAGCCGGATATCAGAAGAAAATTTAAAATGCCGTCCGGCAGATAGGCAATCATTGCCCGCAACAGTTTTTCTTTCATAGCAGTTCCTTTACAAATTCGTGTTGTCAGGGATCAGGTAAGGCACATCTTTCGGCAGAACATGAGAAAGCAGTGCGGCGTCTTCATAAACCTGATCTCCCAACAGGTCGGCAAATACCTGAGGGATAAGATCTTCATGGGAAACAGGACGGGAGCGGAAATTCTGACCGGAAACACTCCACCAGCCGACGATAACCTGATAGCGGCGGCGCAGCAGAAAGGAAATGATCCGGTAGGAAAATTCCAGCTGTTCATTGACGGAATTTTTTCCGTTATGCATTTCGTTATATAAGTCTATGGCAAGAAAAATCTTTCCCCCCTGTTCCCGGTCGAATTCCTTTACCATCAAAGTTTCATATTTTTGAGATAATTTCCAGTGAATGTGATTGATCTTATCGCCCGGTATGTATTCCCGTATCTGGAGAAATTCCGGCTGTTCCATTCCCTGCCTTGCCTGTTCCGCCATAATCTGTCCGACGGCTTTCGTAAATTTTGCATCTTGTACTTCCTCATCGGGAGCGAGAGGAAAAAAGGTGGTCAGACAATGCAGATTTTCTTCCCGGTAAAATGTCAGGATTCCAAAAAAATCAGTGAGCTTTAAGGAAGAAAGGTTCACGCTTACAATTCCGCAATTTTCGGATTTCAGTGTGTGGGTATAATATCCGGTTTTGCCCGGAGCGATGTAGAGTACACGTTCTCTGTTGTCAGATGAGATCGTCTCAATGCGGGGACGGTGAAATCTGAACAGCAGAGAGGGCTTCCTGTGGTAGTGCACAAAAGTTCGCTTTTGTTTCAGAAAACGGTTTTCTTCCATAAAAGCAATCGTCAGGTGAAACAGGGGCAGAAACGTGGGATTCTCAAAAGAGAGTTCACTGCGTCCCGCCATTGTGCGCCTGTTAAAAGTGCGGTTGCTTTTTATTTTGCATCGAACTTTTTTTAAGATGAAACAGGAAGCTGCCGCCGAGAGGGGAAAGGCAAAAACAGCCAGTATCACCGCCAGCAGGAGCAGATAGGCGCGAAAGTACCAGTAGAAGAACGTTATAAGGAGGATAAACAGCAGATATCGCACCAGATTTTTGATATGCACATGAATTAATTTTACAGATGACATAGGAGCACTCCTTAGGATTTCGCGGTAGTGAGAGGGATAGGAACTGAGTGCAGAAGATCTGTCAGCAGGGCTTCCTTTGATTTTCCGGTGGAACGCCCTCTGCTGCTGATCGTGATCCGGTGACTTACCACATCCAGCCAGACATCGCCGATATCTTCAGGTATCACATAATTTCTGCCGTTGATGACCGCCATGCTCTTTGCCAGCTGCAACAGAGCAATGGAGGCTCTGGGACTGGCGCCAAGCAGGATATTCTCGTCGCTTCTTGTCCGTTCCGTCAACGTGACGATATAATCATAGATGACTTCGTGTACAAATATCTGCTCGACTTCTTTGCGGATCACTTTCAGATCCTCAATGGAAAGGATCGGTTTTGTTTCGGATAACAGGGAAGCAGAATCATTTTTCAGGATGTTGATGGCGTCAAGGTGGCTTGGATATCCTAAGGACATACAGACCATAAAACGATCCAGTTGGGATTCCGGCAACATCTGGGTACCGGAGGAACCGATGGGATTTTCCGTGGCGATGACAATAAAAGGATCCGGCAGGGTATGGGTGACACCGTCCACCGTCACCCGGTTTTCCTCCATGATCTCCAAAAGGGCAGACTGGGTCTTCGGTGAGGTACGGTTGATCTCATCCGCCAGCAGCAGATTTGTCATGGCTGCTCCCGCTTTATATTCAAATTCCCCTGTTTTGCTGTTATACATGGAAAAACCGGTGATATCGCTTGGCAAAACGTCGGGGGTAAATTGCACACGGCGGTAGTCAAGCCCCAGTACCCTGGACAGAGCCAGAGCCAGCGTGGTTTTTCCGACACCGGGGATATCTTCCAGTAAAATATTTCCCTTGGCAAAGATAGCAGCCAGAACTTTCTTTACGAGAGTCTCTTTGCCACGGACGATCAGATTGATTGCGTCATAGACTTCAGTTATTCTTGGATTCATGAAATCCTCCTGTTGTTTGAATTCAGTATAGTTACATTGATTTTATTATATCATAGTTTTTTTATGTTTTGAAGAAAGATTTGTAATTATTCTGCGGAAATTCAAGTCCGGGTTTCTGAATAGTTACAAAGATTTTATAAACTGCGTCTTGAAAATAGCGGGGAAATTCATTATAATAAAGACTTGAGTTTATAGAAG
>CADBTR010000053.1 GCA_902797675.1 uncultured Lachnospiraceae bacterium | reverse complement strand
TTCGCCACCAGTCCAGCATGAATGTCCAAGACCTTACGAATACAAGTATTCGACGGTCGTTGAACATTCATGCTGCTGAATAGTTACAAATTAAATTCCTGATGCCCTGTTGCTACAAAAAGCCCTGAATCCGTTGGATTCAGGGCTTTCAGCAAATTAACAAAAAATGCGGAAAAAGGGACTTGAACCCTCACGATGTTGCCATCACTAGATCCTTAGTCTAGCCTGTCTGCCAGTTCCAGCATTTCCGCATATCATCTTAATCAGACAACTTCATTAGTTTATCAGATAAATAAAAAAATGTCAATAGAAAAATAGAAAATCCTCTTGCTGTTTTTGATAAAATTCGTTATAATGGTGGTTGCATGTTTCTATATGCCTATTGAGCAAATGATACCAAGGGATTGTTATTATAGAGGAGAATAAAATCATATGAAAGTGTTGATCACTACTGACTGGTTCCTGCCCACAACAAACGGTGTGGTAACTTCAGTGATAAACCTTAGAAATGAATTGGAAAAACGGGGGCACGATGTCAGGGTTTTGACATTGGTGCAGACAGATAAAAACTGCTCCGAGCGGAATACTTATTATATCAAGTCTTTCAGTGTCGGAAAAATATATCCTCAAGCGCGTATGATGAGAAGTCTGGCGACAAAAGAGGTAAAGGAAATTATCGAATGGAAACCGGATATCATACATTCCCAGTGTGAATTCAGTACCTATCTGTTTGCCAGACATATCGCGAAAAAAACAAATGCGCCGATCATTCACACTTATCATACGGTATATGAAGATTATACGCATTATTTTTCCTTCAGTAAGAGAGTCGGCAGGCAGACGGTCAAGATGTTTACCAGAGCGATTTTAAGGAATACCCAGGATGTCATCGTTCCCACAGATAAAGTAAACAAGCTGCTGCATGACTATCATGTAAAACAGCCGATCTATACCGTACCGACAGGAATTGATCTGGACCGCTACGCAGCCAGGATATCGAAAGAGATTATCGCGCAAAAGAAAAAGGAGCTGGGAATTTTGGAACACCAGTTTGTGCTGATCTATCTGGGACGTGTGGCAAAAGAAAAAAATATCGAAGAGGTCGTGGACTATGTTGGTCGCGTTCATTCGCAAAACATCCGGCTTTTGATCGTTGGAGACGGACCGGATATGAAAGCTTTGAGAGATTATGTAGAGGAAGTCGGAGCTGACAGGTATGTGATTTTTACCGGAAGAGTAGACAGAGACCGGGTAAATGAATATTATCAGCTTGGAGATGTATTTGTCAGCGCCTCCACCAGTGAGACGCAGGGGTTGACCTATATTGAAGCATTGGCCAGCGGAGTTCCGTTATTGTGCAGAAAAGATGAATGTCTTGATGATGTGATCGATGACGGTGTAAATGGATTTCAATATGAGAACTTTGAAGAATTCTCGAATTATCTCAAAATATTGGATAAAGACGGTAAACTTGATGAAAAATATAAACAATCTGCCTTAGAGAAAGCAGAACGTTTTTCCACTCAGAGATTTGGGGAAGATGTGGAAAAGATTTATTGCAAAGCTTTGGAAGAAAAATCAGAAAAAGAGAAATATTTACTTGACAAAAAGAAATCTTTTTGGTAGACTATCAGAGTTGCTGAAAGGCAACGATAATTGCGGAAATGCTGGAATTGGCAGACAGGCTAGACTAAGGATCTAGTGATGGCAACGTCGTGAGGGTTCAAGTCCCTTTTTCCGCACGATTAAGAGGCGTATCTTTGGATGCGCCTTTTTTGTAGCAACAGGGCATTAGATGCCCGCAAGAACAGGAGCAGGGCAGATGAAATCTTCCCTGCTCCTGTTCTTGCCCGATCATTATTGGAAGTAAAGTTTCTTGATTTCCTTTACCGGCATGTCCTTGCCGGTCCATATTTTAAATGCCTCCGCGCCTTGATATAACAACATATACAGACCGTTGCAGGTCTTGCAACCTGCTTCCTTTGCGGTTTTTAAAAGAAGCGTCTCTCTCGGGTTGTAGATGATATCCGAAACCATAAGCGACGGATGCAGCATGGATGGATCCGTGATCAGGCAATGGTTGGTATCCGGAGCCATTCCCACCGGAGTAGCGTTTGTCAGAATGTCACTCTCTGCGAGTCGGGAACGAAGCGAAGAGACATCGGATAACTCATAGAGAGAAACATGACAGGCGGTTTGGGAATTTAAGGTATCCGCAAGGTGGACAGCCCGATCCCAGAATTTTGATTTCCTGCTGAAAATGGAAAGCTCCTTTAAGCCATCAAGGGAAGCCTGGGCGGCGATTGCGGTGGCAGCGCCGCCGGCACCGAGAAGAACCATGCGTTTTCCGGTAACAGAGAAACCGGAATCCGCAAGAGAACGGATATAACCGATTCCGTCGGTATTGTGACCGGTCAGGATTCCATTGTCATTTACTACCGTATTTACCGCTCCGGTCAGCTTTGTGGCGGGAGAGAGCCGGTCTGCAAGTTCACACATAAGGTTTTTATCGGGCATGGTACAGTTAAAACCTCTTGCGCCAAGCGTTTTTAAACCGTCGATCGCAGTCTTTAATCCTTTCGTTCCCACATCAAAACACAGGTAAACATAATTGAGATCCAGAAGGCGAAATGCTTCGTTGTGCATCAGGGGTGAGATACTGTGAGAAACAGGGCTTCCTAAGAGTCCGGTAAGTTGTGTATGTCCGTTTATCATATTATAAAATCCTTTCCTGGAAAAAATCTTCTCATACAGTATAATGAGAATTCGTCGGAAAGACAAGATATTTCTTGAAAAATATCATATTCAATGATATACTTTTAAGAGATTTGATTGGAAAGATGGGAGGCCGGTCTTATGAGAGAAGAAAAAGATAACAAAGATCAGAAAAAAAAGAAGAAAAAGAAAAAATCTGACAGTGATACGGTGACTGCTCTTGCAATTTTCGGCTTTTTGATCGTAGGCGGAGTCCTGTTGTCGCTTTTGGGTACCGATGACAGCGCGACGAGACTAAACGGTACCGGAATGCACGGAACGGCACAGCCGCAGGATCGCAGTTCCTCGATTAAGATCATATTGACCTGCGCGTTTGTCTCGGTATTTTTCATTGCGTTGTTTATTATCAAGAAGATCCGGGATAAAAGACGCAAGATGCGGGAGGAGAAGCTTGCGAAAGCCAGAAAGCTTCAGGAACTGGAAGAGGCGAGAGAACGCGTCAGACAGGCAAAAATGTCGGAGTTTTTAAAAGCAGGTCAGGCAGAGATGGAGAAGCGGAAGCGGGAAGAACGTCTGTTGCGCGCGGGAAACCGGAGAGGGGCGGAAGACGGAGCCTACAAAAGGCGTGATCTGAATGCCTATCGTGACGATGAGGAAGACTATGATGAGGATTATGAGGAAGAAGAATCCGGCTTTTTTGCAAAGATCATTGCGTGGGTGAAAGGGATTTTTAAACGGGATGATGAGAGCGAGTATGAAGATGATGAGGATGAATATGAGGATGATGAGGAGGAATATGAGAGAAAAGATTACCGTGGCGGCGGGCGTGAAGAGAGAAGACTGCCGGCAGGAAGAGGACAGGTGAAACGATGATCCGGATAAAAAATATTACGCTTGGCGAGGGAAGACCTAAAATATGTGTTCCGATTATGGCAGCCTGCAGAGCACAGGCGGAAACACAGGCAGCAGAATGTGCCGGTAATCCGGCAACGGAACTGGTAGAATTGCGTGTGGATTATTTACAGGAGACAAAGGAGCCGGAACTTTTAAAGGAATGTCTGGTCGCGGTTGCGGGAAAACTGGGTGATAAGCCGTTGCTTTGCACGCTTCGCACTATGAAAGAGGGCGGCAATCTTACGGTAACGGATCAGGAATATGGAGAGATCTTAATCACATGCATAGAATCGGGAGCAGTGGATATTCTCGATATCGAATTGTTTCACGAGGAAGAAGTGGTAAGAAGAGTAATAGAATCGGCAAAGGAGCAGAACATCGCGGTACTGATGTCGAGTCATGATTTTCAAAAGACACCGGCGAAAGATGAGATTGTGGCGCGGTTGATGCAGATGGAACGTATGGGGGCTGATCTTGCAAAGATAGCGGTGATGCCGAAATCACGGGAAGATGTATTGACTTTACTGGCTGCATCTTCGATTGCAAATACCTGTATGGATATTCCGGTGATCGCGATTTCGATGGGAAATCTTGGAAGCATAAGCCGGGTGGCAGGCAGGGTATTCGGCTCGGCGATCACTTTCGGGGCAGGGGCGAAGGCTTCGGCTCCCGGACAATTGGAAGCGGGAAAGTTAAAAGAAATTTTGGAATTGTTATAAAAGCGGAAAGGCAGACAGATGAAACAGACGATTATGCTCATCGGATTTATGGGTACGGGAAAAAGTACGGTGTCGAGAAAACTTCATGAGTTGGCGGGACTTAAGGAGACAGATCTGGACGCTTACATCGAGAAAAAAGCCGGATGTAAAATATCAGAGATTTTTGAAAAACAGGGAGAGACAGCCTTTCGTGATCTTGAGACGCGATATTTAAGAGAATTGCTGGAGGAATCTTCCGGGATCATCTCCTGTGGAGGCGGTACGGTGCTTCGCAGCGGGAATGTAGCCTGTATGAAGGAACATGGCAGGATCGTTTTGCTGACGGCTCAGCCAGATACGATCTATAAGCGCGTGAGAAACAGCACATCCCGGCCGGTATTGAACGGACATATGAATGTGGAATATATTGAACAGCTGATGGAAGCGAGACGGGAAGCCTATGAGCGGGCTGCCGATCTGACGATTCCCACGGATTTCAGAAGCGTGGAGGATATATGCGGGGAAATTCTGAAAAAATGTTCAATTTCTGTAAAAAATAGTTGAAAAAAACAGTCAAGTATTATAGAATAAACGTATTAATGCGTCATGAACACCGATGCGCATAATGAAGGAGGATTATTAATGATTTCAGCAGGTGATTTTAGAAACGGTATTACAGTGGAGATCGAGGGAAATGTTTATCAGATCATTGAATTCCAGCATGTAAAACCGGGTAAGGGTGCTGCATTTGTAAGAACAAAGTTAAAGAATATCATCAGCGGCGGTGTGGTAGAGAAGACATTCCGTCCGACAGAGAAGTTTCCACAGGCTCGTATTGAGAGAGTGGATATGCAGTATCTGTATTCTGATGGTGATTTATACAACTTCATGGATGTCAATACTTATGATCAGATTGCATTAAACAGCGATCAGATCGGTGATTCCTTAAAGTTTGTGAAAGAAAATGAAATGGTTAAGATCTGTTCCTATAATGGAAATGTATTTGCAATCGAGCCTCCTCTGTTCGTAGAACTGGACATCACTGACACAGAGCCGGGCTTCAAGGGCGATACAGCTACAGGCGCCACAAAACCTGCAGTTGTTGAGACAGGTGCTACAGTTTATGTTCCATTGTTCGTAGAGCAGGGTGATAAGATCAAGATCGATACCAGAACAGGCGAATATTTATCAAGAGTATAAGGATGAAAGATGCAAAGAGACTGGTCGTAGAAGTTACGGTCAGTCTTTTTTTGTGGCGCCCGCTCATCATCGAATGTCCGAAGGACATGAGATGAAAGCGGTGTAGCCGTATCGAGCAGGAGGGAGACTAAGCTATGCAAAAAAGCGAATTGTCAATGCAGGAGATGCTGATCGTGCGGGCAATCACGGCAGTTCTGATCACGGGGCTTATGGTTCTTGCGGGGAATCCGGACCGGATCGATAGTCTGGAGACACTTGGGCAATTATCGGATTACCGCTATATCGAGACATTATTTGCTGTCTTTATGACCATCACGGGATTGGATTACTATTATAGTCGGAAACATATTTATTCCGTTGATCTGCTTGCGTTGTTTGCGGCGTCTGTTCTCTATGCGGTAAGGATCGTGCTTGCAACGACAGATATTTATTTTGCCGGACTTACGGTGGTTATGCTGTTGTTTGTGGTTCGTTATGTCTGCTCAAAGATGAAAACAAAGGCGGCAGAAAGGTTTTTTGAGAAAAATTCAGGCAGATTTATCATCATCTTATCCGTGATTACGGTTTTTTATCTGGGAATGTTGTTGATCCTGCGTCTGCTGCTTTTTCGACCGGTGACTTATGATTTTGGAATCTTTGTGCAGATGTTTCATTATCTGAAAGAGACAGGAATCCCTTATACCACCTGTGAGCGGGCAAAATTGCTTTCTCATTTTATTGTGCATTTTTCTCCCTTTTTTTATCTGCTGCTTCCGTTTTACATGGTTTTTCCGTCACCCTTTACGCTGGTGATCGTACAGCTTTTGGCGGTAATATCCGGTGTTATCCCGTTGTATCTGATGTGCAGAAGAAAACAGATGAAGCCGGTTATGACTGTGGCTCTTTGCGTTGCTTACCTTTCCTATCCGACGTTTCGGGGAGGACTGTTTTTCGATTTCCATGAAAATAAATTTCTGGCGCCGCTTGTTTTATGGCTCTTGTTTTTCTTTGATATGAAAAAAAAGGGGAAGAAAAAATATATCGGCATCATTTTGTTTACCCTGTTGATCTTAAGTGTCAAAGAAGATGCACCGATTTATTCGGCATGCATCGGTTTATACAAATTTCTTTCAGGGAAAGAGAAAGAAACAAGGACTGCGGGAGGGGCGGTATTCCTTTTTTCTGTTGTCTATTTTTTTGTGGTATTTCACTTTATGGGAAAGTATGGAGACGCGGGAAGCGCGATCACATCTTTCGGGCGATATGAAAATCTTACATATGGGGGGTATCAGGGAATCGGAAATCTCGTCATGAATATGGTAAAAGATCCGGCTTATGTGCTTAAACAGTTGATGACAGCCGAAAAACTGGAATTTATCCTGTGGATGTTTCTTCCGATCCTGTTTTTACCGTTTCGGAGCAGAAATTTTGCAAGCTATATATTGCTGATCCCGCTGATCGTGTTAAACCTGCTGTCCAATTACGGATATCAGCACAGTATTTATTATCAGTATGCCTACGCATCCGGCGCCCTTGTACTGTATCTTACATATCTTGAGGCGGCAAAAATTCCGGGAAGGCGCAGCGTCAGGCTTGCGATTTCGATGATGTTAGCGTCAGTGCTGCTTTCTCTATCCTGTATTTCCGATAGGAATACAAGCATAGCCGATTATCGCAAAGATGCGGATTATTATGTTGCGGTTCGGGAAATGCTTCAGAGTATTCCGAAGGATGCATCGGTGGCGGCAACGACCTCCTATGTTCCGGTGATGGCTGAACGGAATGAGATCTACAGGATCGATGATCGGGATGATACCGATTATCTGGTGTTAAGCCTTCGGGGCAGTCATAAATTTGACGCCGAGACATGGACGGAGCAATACGGGCAGGCAGGCTATGAAGTTTATGGAAAAATTGACGATTGGGTAATTGTTTTTAAAAAATAAATAATAATACTTGACAAAAACATAAAATTCATGTATTATAAATATACCTTAACAAATTATAAATAACTCCTTTCTGAAATTGTAATTTGAAAGGAGTATTTATGACTTATTATGAATTTTTGAATGAAATCCGTCGGGAGATCAGGAATCGGATGGGAAATAATGCCGAGGTGACGATCATACAGGTTCCGAAAAATAACGGAGTGGTATTGGACGGTCTTATTATACGGGAGCAGGAGCGGAATATTACGCCGACCATTTATCTGAATTCCTTTTTTGAACAATATCAACGGGGAAAGAAAAAAACGGATATTTTAAATGAGATCCTTCAGCTGTATGCAAAGTGCGCAAAGGATAAGGATCTTGATATCGGAGAAATATGTGATTTCGGCAATGTCAAAGGCGGTATTTTTTACAGGGTGATCAATTATGAGAGGAATCGGGAACAATTGGAAAATGTTCCTTATGTGCGATTTCTTGATCTTGCCATTGTCTTTTATTGTCGGGTGCCGTCTCTGGAAAAAAATGAGAAAGAGAATGCGTGCTTTCAGATACGGGAAGAACATTTGAAGATGTGGGAGGCGGATATCGGTGATGTTTACAGAGAGGCGATCCATCATACGCCGGAATTATATCCGCCGGAGATCAGTTGCATGAGTGAACTGCTGGAGAAGATGAGGAAGCAGCAATTAAAGGAATACGGCGAGAGCAGAATAAGTCCGGAGGAGTTAAAGCTGGGGCAGGAAGTGAGTCAGAAATTGTATGTATTGACAAACAGCGCCCAATTATATGGTGCTTCATGTATGTTGTATCATAAGGTCCTTTTTGATTTCGCAAAGAATCTGAATTGTGATTTC
This sequence comes from uncultured Lachnospiraceae bacterium, assembly GCA_902797675.1. Classification (GTDB taxonomy): domain Bacteria; phylum Bacillota; class Clostridia; order Lachnospirales; family Lachnospiraceae; genus CAG-303. Next base: position 6,869 of record CADBTR010000053.1, on the reverse strand, counting down.
TATCTGTTGCCGAGCAGTGTCCATGAAGTCTTATTGCTGCCGAAAAAAGGGGAAACGCAAGTGGCGGAATTGGAACATATGGTACAGGAAGTCAACCATTGTGAATTGGATCCGGAGGAAATTCTTTCAGATCATGTTTATTGCTATTGCAGAGAGACTGATGAGATTATGCGCGCAGAAGAATAGCAATAGAGAATGAAAAAAATAACACCCCTGAGAACATGATAAAGATGTTTCAGGGGTGTTTTTACAAAGTTTCAAAAAATATCATTTACGATTCCGATTCTGCTTTTGCGGGATTTAAATAAAAGTCGTAAACTTCCTTTAAATCGGCGTTGGCAGAAAGCAGTTTGTTTAATTCGTCAGAAGTCTGCTGCTTTAAAATCTGATAATCATTATCATTCATAATTTTCTGGGCATCAAACTGATCCCCTACCGTCTGGTTATGGATCCGATAACCGTTATCCCCCTCAGTCACAAAGAGAATGTCAATGGCAGGGAGAAGCTCATCATAATTATACAATTTCATTTTATAAGTTACGATCATAATCCGATAAGAAGAATTGTCTTCTTTGGCTGCTGATTCATAACATGTAAAATCCGAAACTGTTTCAATATATTTTTTATTGATGGAAAGTGTGCTGTCTTCAATTCCGTTGACAGAATCAATATATTTTGCAACTTCGTCTTTGCTGCCGCTGATCACATAAGCCTGATAAAAATTTGAGATCAGGGTTGTCAGTTCACTGTCGGACGGTAATGCTTCGATAGAGAGAGCAGGAGTTGTCTCTGTCTCTGCTGCGGTTTCTGTTTCTTTTGAATCCGTAGGTGTCACCTGCTTTTCGGAATGTTTTGCGTCGGTAGGTGTTGCATCGGAATGATTCTTTTTACAACTTTTAGTTCCCGCCACAACCATAATCAACACAAATAAAACCGCAAGGCAGGAGAGAATTATTCGTTTATGAGCAGATAAAAAATCCTTCGCGGCAAAAAAATAATCATAGACATCTTTTTTCTTATGTTTCGTTTTACCGAAGGGGGAGTTTTGCTTAGAAGATGTGCGGTGTTTTACCTCAATCACACGAACTTCTGCGTCTATGTCTTCTTCGATTTCTGTGTCTTCATCCGGCTTTATGTTTGCTTCTGTTTCCGCATCTTCTTCCATGTCAATGTCAATGTCTATGTCGTCTGAGTTCAGTTCTGTCTCAGTTTGATTCTTTTTATATTCATCCATTGGAGTATGTTCCATGATATATTCCTCTTTCTTGTTGAAATAAGGAGCTGTCGAAAAACAGCTCCTCAGAGTGCACACGGCGGGAATCGAACCCACAGCTCACCCTCCGGAGGGGCGCGTTTTATCCATTAAACTACGCGTGCATAACACAGTACAGTAAATAATTATAGCATATTTTTTGAAAAAAGCAAGCTGTTTTTGGGAAAAATCACTTGCCAATCAATCGGAATTTCAGTATAATGACGTAGGTAATTAAGAAAAAATAAGAGATCATTAAAATACGAGATTGAGGAGTCGTAAATTCATGAATACGATACAGGAGATTGAAAAGATACTGGAGATGATCGACGAGACGGGAATTGCGCCAAGTGATGAGCCTATGCGCCAGTATTATTATATAAAAAAATGCAGGACTGCAGTGAGAAAACTCGAAAAAGAGTGCGGAAGAAAATTAGAGTGCTGCACCAAAACATTCGGCTGTCAGATGAATGCCAGGGATTCCGAAAAACTCCTGGGAATACTGGAATTGATCGGTTTTGTTTCGACAGAAAAAGAAGAAGCTGATTTTGTGATATACAACACCTGCACCGTAAGAGAAAATGCGAATTTGAAAGTGTACGGAAGATTGGGATATCTTTCTAATATCAAGAAGAAGAATCCCCACATGATGATCGCTTTGTGCGGTTGTATGATGCAGGAAAAGCCGGTTGTTGAAAAGATAAAAAAAAGCTACCGCTTTGTGGATCTTATTTTCGGAACCCATAATCTGTACCGGTTTGCGGAACTTTTGTACCGCAGATTGGAGTCGGAGCGCATGGTTGTCGACATCTGGGAGGATACGGATCAGATCGTGGAAGCTCTTCCCGTCGAGAGAAAATACCGGTTTAAATCCGGAGTGAATATCATGTTCGGCTGTAATAATTTTTGCAGCTATTGTATTGTGCCGTATGTGCGGGGCAGAGAGCGAAGCAGAAAGCCGGAGGAGATTATTTCGGAGATTGAAAAACTGGTGGCGGACGGCGTCGTAGAGATCATGCTTTTGGGGCAGAATGTGAATTCCTATGGGAAGAATCTGGAGGAACCGGTTACATTTGCGGAGCTTTTACAAAGAGTGGAACAGATTCAGGGATTGAAACGGATCCGATTTATGACATCCCATCCGAAAGATTTGTCGGATGAATTGATCGAAGTGATGCGGCATTCAAAAAAAATATGCAAACAATTGCATCTTCCGGTGCAGACGGGAAGCAGCAGGCTTCTTAAGGACATGAACCGCCATTATACAAAAGAGCAGTATTTACGCCTGGTGGATAAGATCAGAGAGGCGGTTCCGGACATTTCTTTGACAACCGATTTAATCGTGGGATATCCGGGTGAGACGGATGAGGATTTCGAGGAGACTATGGATGTAGTCCGGAAAGTACGCTATGACAGCGCGTTTACATTTATCTATTCTAAGCGCAGCGGCACGCCGGCGGCAGAGAGAGAAGATCAGGTTGACAAAGAAGTGGTAAAAGAACGGTTTGATCGTTTGTTAAACGAAGTGCAGACCATTGCGACACAACAGACAAAACGATTTGAGGGACAGATCCTTGAGACTTTGGTGGAGGAGGAGAATTCCCAATTGGAAGGTTATGTTACGGGACGTTTGAGTTCCGGAATCTTAGTGCATTTTCCGGGAACAAAAGAATTGATCGGACAGATCCTGCCGGTGAAATTACAGGAGGCCAAAGGCTTTTATTATATGGGAGAACGGGCATAGGAAAAAGAGAGGTCACAAATGGAATTGACAGAGGAGCAGATGGGAAAATTATCGCCCATGATGCAGGAATATGTAAAGACAAAACAGCAATATCATGATTGCATTTTATTCTATCGCCTGGGTGATTTTTATGAAATGTTTTTTGATGATGCACTGCTGGTGTCGAAAGAATTAGAACTGACGCTTACGGGAAAAGATTGCGGACTTGAGGAACGGGCACCGATGTGCGGCGTTCCTCATCATGCCGTTGAGCTGTATTTAAATAAGCTTGTGGCAAACGGTCACAAGGTTGCCATAGGCGAGCAGGTGGAAGACCCGAAACTTGCGAAAGGGCTTGTAAAACGGGAAGTTGTGCGGGTGGTGACGCCGGGAACGAATTTTAACGCGCAGGCGTTGGATGAGAGCAAAAACAATTATCTGATGTGCATCGTTTATGCGGGGGATTCTTACGGAGTGGCGGTAACTGATGTCACTACCGGCGATTTTTATGTGACGGAGCTGAATTCCCGCAGAATGTTGCTGGACGAAATTCATAAATTTATGCCATCGGAAATCATATGCAATGAGGCTCTTTCTTTCAGCGGAATTGATTTTGAGGATTTGCGGGACCGGCTGCATATCTGTGTATTCCCCCTTGATACATGGTATTTTGATGACGAGGGGGCAAAAAGGACAATCTTAGAGCATTTTAAGGTGCACAGCATAGAAGGACTGGGACTTGCGGATTTCCCCACGGGAGCCCTGAGCGCCGGCGCGCTTTTGCGGTATCTGATCGAGACACAGAAAAATTCCCTGTCGCAATTGACGAAGATCACGCCATATGTTACGGGAAAATATATGGTGATCGATACCTCTGCCAGAAGAAATCTGGAATTGACGGAAACACTTCGCGAAAAGAATAAGCGGGGCTCTTTGCTTTGGGTGCTGGATAAAACAAAGACTGCCATGGGAGCCAGACTGCTGCGTTCCTTCGTGGAGCAGCCCTTAATAGACGGCGGGGAGATCCTCAAGCGTCAGAACGGAGTGGAGCAGTTAGTGCAGTCCGCCATCGACCGGGAAGAATTGAGAGAATATCTGAATCCGATCTATGATCTGGAACGGATCATCGGGCGGATCGCGAATCATTCCGTCAATCCGAGAGATATGATCGCGTTTAAGAATTCTCTTGCCATGCTGCCGCATATCAAACGGATTTTGCAGAATTTTGATGATGAATTGCTGCGGGCAATCAATAAAGATATGGATCCTCTGGAGGATATCACGCAATTGATCGAATCGGCGATTGTGGAGGAACCGCCGATCTTAATCAAAGAGGGCGGTATCATCAAAGAGGGATATCACGAGGAAGTGGATAAACTGCGGGGAGCGAAAACGAACGGAAAGCAATGGCTTGCGGATCTTGAGGCAAAGGAGCGGGAGCGGACCGGCGTGAAAACCCTGAAGATCAAATTTAATAAAAATTTCGGATATTGCATTGAAATCACGAATACTTACAAGGATTCTTTTGTTATGCCGGAGGATTATACCAGAAAACAAACCTTGACAAATGCGGAACGCTATATCACGCCGGAACTGAAAGAACTTGAAATGATGATACTGGGCTCGGAGGATAAGCTGTATACTCTGGAATATAACCTGTTTGTCGATGTGCGCGACCGGGTTGCGGAACATATCGAGCGGATACAGCGGACGGCAAAGGCAGTTGCCGGAATCGATGTATTTGCTTCCCTTGCCTTTGTGGCGGAGAGAAACCGCTATGTAAAGCCGAAGATCAATGAAAAAGGAACGATTGACATCAAAGGCGGCAGACATCCGGTGGTGGAACAGATGATGGATCATGATCTGTTTGTTCCCAATGATACATATCTGAATAACGGCAGCAATAGGGTTGCGATCATTACAGGACCGAATATGGCGGGAAAATCTACTTATATGCGGCAGAGTGCACTGATCGTTCTGATGGCGCAGATCGGAAGTTTTGTACCTGCGGACAGCGCCAATATCGGTATATGCGACAGAATTTTCACAAGAGTGGGAGCATCCGATGATCTTGCCAGCGGACAGAGTACATTTATGGTGGAAATGACGGAAGTGGCGAATATTTTGAGAAATGCAACATCAAACAGTCTTTTGATCCTGGATGAGATCGGGAGAGGCACCAGTACCTTTGACGGGCTCAGCATCGCCTGGGCGGTGGTGGAATATATCAGCAGCCGTCATCTGGGCGCAAAAACATTATTTGCCACTCATTATCATGAATTGACGGAACTGGAGGGCGCCATTGCCGGGGTGAATAATTATTGTATCGCTGTCAAAGAAGAAGGGGATCATATTGTATTCTTAAGAAAAATCGTAAAGGGCGGCGCGGATAAGAGCTATGGAATTCAGGTTGCGAAGCTGGCGGGAGTGCCGGATATCGTGACGGACCGGGCAAAGGAAATCGTGGCGCAGCTTGTGGACGCCGATATTTCAAAGAGCGCCAGAGAGATCGCGGAGCACGGAAACGGGATCCATAAGCGAAAGAAACAGGCAAAACCCGACGAACTGGAAATGGCGCAGATGTCGCTTTTTGATACGGTGAATGAAGATGATATCATCAAGGAAGTGACGGAACTGGATCTCGGGAATCTGACTCCGATCGATGCGCTGAATACTTTGTATAAGCTTCAAAGCAGGCTGAAAAACAGATGGAAGTAGGACTATGGAAGGAATCATACAGGTTTTAGATAATATCACAATTAATCAGATCGCGGCGGGAGAGGTGATCGAACGTCCGGCGTCTGTCGTAAAAGAGTTAGTGGAAAATGCGATCGATGCACTGGCGACCTCTGTTACAGTGGAAATCAAAGACGGAGGGACTTCTTTAATCAGGATTACGGATAACGGAAGCGGAATCGGCAGGGAAGACATAAAAAAGGCTTTTTTACGGCATGCCACCAGCAAGATCCGATCGGCCGAAGATTTGCAGACGGTTGAAAGCCTCGGATTTCGCGGTGAGGCGCTTGCCAGCATCGCATCCATCGCGATGGTGGAAGTCATCACGAAGCAGACGGGACAGTTAATGGGAATCCGTTATGAGATCAGGGGAGAAGAAGAGGGAGAGATAGAGGAAGTGGGTGTTCCCGACGGAACAACTTTTCTTGTGCGGAACCTTTTCTTTAACACGCCTGCCAGAAAGAAATTCTTAAAATCCAATGTGACGGAAGCGGGATATATCAGCGATGTGGTGCAGCATATGGCAATGGCACATCCGGAGGTGGCATTCCGCTTTATCAATAATGGAAAGCATATGCTGAATACCAGCGGAAACGGAAGCCTGAAAGATGTGATCTATCAGATTTACGGGAGGGAGATCGCGGCGAATCTGATCGAGGTGCATTTTCAGGATGCCGGCGCGGGAACAAGTGTAGACGGCTATATCGGAAAACCCTGTGTTTCCAGAGGAAACCGAAATTTTGAAAATTATTTTATCAATGGCAGATTTGTGCGGAATAAGATCTTAAACCGGGGGATTGAAGACGGATATAAAAATTTTATGATGCAGCATCAATATCCTTTTACCGCATTGAAATTCCGGATCGAACCGGAATTGATCGACGTCAATGTTCACCCGGCAAAACTGGAAGTACGCTTCCGGAACGGAGATATTTTATATCCGTTTGTGATGAAAGGCATCGAACAGGCTCTTGCCGGCAGGGAATTTATTGTGGAAGTGACGGCGGAGGAAAAGAAAAGCCCGGAGCCGTTGAAGCGGGAGATTTCCAAAAGTCCGGAGATTTTTGAAACCCACAGACGGCAGACATTGCCGCCTGTAGTCAGAGAAGATTCCGGATTTATGAGGCAGAATGTGACGGAAACGTCCGAAGTGAAGGA
>CADBTR010000052.1 GCA_902797675.1 uncultured Lachnospiraceae bacterium | reverse complement strand
TAATCTGATCTGAAAGATTCCAAAAGGCTGTGTTTTTTTAGCCTTTTGGAATTTTTCAATTTAGCATGAATTGCATCATCAAGGACCCAAATTGCATCATCGGCGGAAATAAAGTGCAGTTAATTTTGACGGAAGACTGTTATTTTGATACAATTGCATCATATACGGAAGAATGACGAAATTAAACCTATATGAGGCAGAAATGAGATCTTTTGATTATAAAAAGAATTACGAAAAGCTTTTGACACCTGAGATCGTCGCCTATCTTTCCGGGATTCGGGAGTATAGGGGGATGCAAACTCTTTTCATGGAATCACAAAAAGCCTTGCTCGATGAATTGCTTGAGATTGCCAAGATCCAGAGTACAGAAGCGTCCAACCGAATTGAAGGAATTATCACAACGGACGAGCGACTGAAACAAATCGTGCATAATAAAACCACGCCTAGGAACAGAAATGAGCAGGAGATTGCCGGCTATCGAGATGTACTTTCGACCATACATGAAAATCATGAATACATTCCCGTGAGACCGGGAATGATGCTTCAGCTACATCGTGATCTTTACAAATTTAGCGCATCAAACGCCGGAGGCTCATTCAAGAATACAGATAATATAATTGCGGAAAAACTGCAGGATGGAACAACGAGGGAACGCTTCCACCCGGTATCAGCATGGGAAACGCCGGAGGCAATAGAGCGGATTTGTGATGCTTATGAAGAAGCGCTTGCGGACGATAAATTGGATCCGCTGCTCATCATCCCCATGTTCATTTTGGACTTTCTGTGCATTCACCCGTTTAATGATGGAAACGGCAGAATGAGTCGTCTGCTCACGCTGCTTCTTCTTTATCACGCGGGATTTATCGCGGGGAGATACATCAGCATTGAGAAGATGATTGCTGATGGAAAAGAAAGATACTACGAGGCCTTACAGGAAAGCTCGGAAAAATGGCACGAGGGAGAAAACGATTATGCTCCATTCGTTACTTATATGTTGGGAATCATCGTAGCTGCTTATCGAGAACTGACCTCAAGAGTTGATGTTTTGGTGACAAAACACGTTTCAAAACCGGAACGAGTCAGAGAAATCATCCGAACAACCATAGGTAGAACAACCAAGGCGGAGATCATGAGTAAGTGCCCGGATATCAGTGAAACGACAGTGGAGCGTACTTTGAAGAACTTGTTGGATACTAACGAAATCATAAAAATTGGTGGCGGACGATATACATCATACGCATGGCGCGGCGAAGAATAAAAATGGAGGAAATATGATTACGGGTGAACTGAAAAGCAAAATCGACAGCCTTTGGGAAATCTTTTGGACAGGCGGACTGACAAATCCGCTGGATGTAATCGAGCAGATGACGTATCTGATGTTCATCCATGATCTGGATGACACGGACAATACTCGCGCAAAAGAGGCGTCTATGCTGGGGCTTCCCTATGAGAGCATCTTTGCGAAAGAGGTAAAAATCGGAGAGCGTGTGATCGACGGAACACAGTTGAAGTGGAGTACGTTCCATGATTTTCCTGCAGAAAAGATGTACACCACCGTGCAGGAGTGGGTATTTCCATTTATTAAAGAGTTGCACGGCGATAAAGAAAGCGCGTATTCCAAATACATGGGCGATGCCATTTTTAAGGTGCCGACACCGCTGATGCTGGACCGCATCGTTACGGCGATGGATGGCATATACGAGCAAATGGCGCAGCTGAAAACGGCTGACACCAGGGGAGACGTTTACGAATACTTGTTGTCGAAGATTTCAACAGCCGGTGTCAATGGGCAGTTCCGCACGCCCAGGCATATTATCCGCATGATGGTAGATCTGATGGAACCGAAAGCGGATGAAATCGTTTGCGACCCGGCGTGCGGCACCTCCGGATTCCTTGTGGCGGTGAGTGATTACCTGAAAGAGAATCGCAAGGAGGAAGTCTTCTTTGATCGGCAGAATCAGAATCACTATATGAACCACATGTTCCATGGCTTTGACATGGATCGCACGATGCTCCGCATCGGCGCCATGAATATGATGACGCACGGCGTAGATAATCCGTTCATCGAGTATCGCGACAGTCTGTCCGACCAGAATCCGGACAAAGAAAAGTACAGTCTGATTCTGGCTAATCCTCCGTTTAAGGGAAGCTTGGATTATGATTCAGTCTCTCCTGATCTTTTGAAAGTTTGTAAAACAAAGAAGACAGAACTTCTATTCCTGACATTATTTCTGCGCATGCTGAAAGTGGGTGGACGCTGTGCGTGTATCGTTCCGGACGGCGTTCTCTTCGGATCTTCCAAAGCGCACAAAGCAATTCGTCAGGAATTGCTCGAGAATAATCGATTGGAAGCGGTCATCTCCATGCCGTCCGGCGTGTTCAAACCCTACGCCGGGGTATCTACGGCAATATTGATCTTTACCAAGACCGGGCATGGCGGAACAGACAAGGTTTGGTTCTATGATATGAAAGCTGATGGGTTCAGTCTCGATGATAAACGGAGCGAAACCAAAGAGAACGACATTCCGGATATCATCGAGAGATTCCATAACTTGGATAAGGAAGATGGACGGGAACGCACGGAACAAAGCTTCTTCGTGCTGAAGGAAGAGATCTCGGACAATGATTATGATCTGAGTATTAATAAATACAAGAAGACAGAATACGTGCCGGTGGAGTACCCGCCGACGGAGGAGATTTTGGCAGAGATTAAAGGACTGGAAATGGAGATTAGCAAGGAAATTGGGGAGATAGAACGATTGCTAAAAGAGTCGAAAATTGGATAAGGAAAAAGTGAAAAAACTTAATTGTTTTTTAGAAATGACAAGGGTTAAAAGTTAACGAGATGTATAGGCAGACCGTAGAGGAGTAAATGGCATGGAGACATATCTTGTATACTTTGACGAAACTGGCGATGATGGGGCCAATACCCTTTCAAGCAAACAATTTGTTCTGACAAGTGTATATTTAGACATCAAACACTGGCAAGATACATTTGACACTATTCGCGCCTTTAGGAGAGACTTGAAGAAAGAGTATGGCCTTCATATTAAAGAAGAAATACACACAAAGCATCTCGTACGAGATAAAGGCGTATATCGAACATATGGATGGAGTGATGAACAACGGCGACAGCTATTGTTATGCATAGCTAAGCATATTTCATGTCTTGAGATAAAAGTTATAAATGTGATTATTGATAAAGAGAACATTAAAACGCCAGACTATCAGGTCCTTAAAAATGCCCTAACATACAATATTCAACGGATTGAAAATGACTCAGCTGATAAATGGCATTATCTGGTCATTACTGATGAAGGACGCCTTGCTCCTATGAGAAAAACAGCCAGAGAGATTCGCGCTTATAATCCTATACGCTCTCACTATGGTGGGTATCAAAACGTACCGATTAGGGGACTGGTAGAAGACATTATGCAGAAAGAATCTACAGAGTCTTACTTTATCCAAATATGTGATTATATTTCTTTTTTTACTGATCTGTACTATAGAGCAGTAGATAAAAAAGAAAAACTTCCTAGACGCGTAGAAAGAATCATCGATGAGGGTTTTATTGAACGGGTAATGGAAACGTTTCGTGAAGGCGGAATTCTAAATCTAAAGGCAAGCAGCACACATCCTTTTGGCTGCGTAATATACCCAAAATGAGAACAAAAAAACACCACCTACGAGGCATTCGCCCTTTCAGTGGTTCAATTATATTTTATCTTATTTAACTGATTAGTCAAGAACAATTGAGATTTGTCGAGGTGACGAGGAGTGCGCAGGCAAGATGACAACGGCTGCCGGGAGCTTGCTCGCGGACAGACGATTGGCAGATTGGATGCATAGTCCGACAGGACGCATGAGGATGAAGCGAAGCGGAATCCGAATGAGCACGACGAGGAACCTCGGAGGGATGAATATGAGATTAGAAGATGTATGCAAAGTCTTCACAGATGGAGATTGGATTGAAAGTAAGGATCAGTCGCAATCGGGAATAAGGCTTGTTCAGACGGGAAATATTGGAGAGGGCAAGTATCTTGAGAAACCAGATCGAGCTAAATACATCTCCGAAAAGACCTTTGAAGACTTGAAATGTACAGAAGTATATCCCGGAGATGTTCTGGTTTCTCGACTCCCTGAGCCTGTAGGGCGAGCCTGTATTATTCCTAGCAAGACCGAACGGATGATAACGGCTGTTGATTGCACAATTTGTAGACCAGATGAGAGCAAGATTCTCAAAGAGTATTTATGCTACTTTATGCAATCAGAAGCATACTATTCGCGCTTGATGAGCAATGTAACAGGAACTACAAGAAAAAGAATAAGCCGAAAGAATTTGGGAAATGTGGAATTAGATGTTCCGGATAAAGGCATTCAAGCGGAGGTAGTAAGGAGACTTGATTTATTGACTCGTATCATAGATTGTAGATGCGAGGAATTAGAAAAAATGGACAACCTCATCAAAGCCCGATTTGCCGAGATGTTCGATGGGCATTATCCGTTAGTAAAACTCGGTGATGTGGTTCAAATGATTTCGGGAGGAACTCCATCAAAGTCTCATCCAGAATACTACGATGGCGGTAAGATTCCCTGGTTAACAAGTGGGGAAGTAAATACAGGGGTCATAACTTCTGTAAAATACTCCATTACAGAAGAAGGAATGAATAATTCCTCTGCAAAAATGGTGCCAGCAAATTCAGTAGTTGTTGCAATGTATGGTGCAACTGCAGGAGTAACAGGAATTCTTCGTGTGGCTGCGACTACGAATCAAGCAGTATGCAGCATACTTCCGAACGAGCATTTCTTACCTGAGTACTTGTATTACGCTATTGCTTCAAAAAAGGATTGGATGATTGCTCAATGTAAAGGTGGAGGGCAACCCAACATTTCTCAGGGAATAATCAAAAGTATGGAGATAATTGATGCCCCGATAGGAGCACAAAAAGAATTTGTTGATTTCTATAGTCAAGTCGACAAATCAAAAGTTGCAGTGCTGAAAGCTTTGGATGAAACGCAGCTCCTGTTCGACAGTCTGATGCAGGAATATTTTGGATAAGATGTGAGGAGAGTTAAGTGGGTCTTCTAGAAATCGCGAGTGGCAATTCCTTTTGGCGTGGCTATGACTACTATGAACGCGGGAAAATCAAAACATGTCGC
>CADBTR010000051.1 GCA_902797675.1 uncultured Lachnospiraceae bacterium | reverse complement strand
TTTAACGGCACTCCGATTCAATCTCCCACCTCTATAGGTGGTGAGTAAAGAAAGGAAACCTACGTAGGTGGGAGTTTGAATCTCCGACCTACGGGAATTGCTGCCGTAGGCAGCAAGCAGGTCGCAGGGCTAAAGCCATGCGACATTTAACAGCACGGATTTCAGCATAAAGATAAATAGGTGTTATATATGAAAAAACATTTACAAATTTTAAAAACGAAAATAAATCAATTGGGATTGGAAATAAATGATGATCAATTAAATCAATTTTGCGATTATTATGAAATGCTGATCGAAAAAAATAAGGTGATGAATCTTACTGCAATTGTGGATCCTCTTGAGGTTATTGATAAACATTTTGTGGACAGTCTTTCGATTGTTTCCAGTTCTTTGTGGAAAAAAGAGAAGATTCAAAAAAAGATTGCGGAGGGTGATTTTTTTGTGATCGATATAGGAACAGGAGCCGGATTTCCGGGAATTCCTCTAAAAATTATGTTTCCGGAAATATCTCTTGCGCTTCTGGATTCCTTAAATAAACGAATTCTTTTTTTACAGGAGACGGTAGAAAAGCTTGGTTTTCGGAATGTGGAGTGTATCCATGGAAGAAGCGAGGATTTTGCAAGAAAGCAGGAGTACCGGGAGCAATTCGATCTTGCGGTATCCAGGGCTGTGGCTAAGATTTCTTCTCTTTCGGAATTATGTCTTCCATTTGTAAAGCAGGGCGGTTATTTTATTGCTTATAAAGCCTCAAATTGTGAAGAGGAATTGGCTGCTGCAGAGCAGGTATATGGTAAATTGGGCGGTGATTTTGAAAAAAAGACGGAGATCACCTTGCCGGAAACAGAATATCGACGCGTATTTGCAGAAATTAAAAAGGTTCGGTCAACACCGAAGAAATATCCCCGTCGCGCCGGACTTCCGGTAAAAGAACCTCTTTCTTAAAGGTAAATGATATGATTAAAGTTGATTTGATTACCGGTTTTTTAGGATCCGGTAAAACGACATTTATAAAAAGATATTGTTCTTATTGTATGGAACAGGGGGAATCTATTTGCATTCTTGAAAATGATTACGGCGCGGTCAATGTGGATATGATGCTGTTAAAAGAGCTGGAATGTGAAAAATGTGATCTGGAGATGATCGCAGGCGGATGCGATGCGGATTGTCACAGACGTCGTTTTAAAACAAAACTGATCACCATGGCAATGTTTGGATATGACAGAGTGATAATAGAACCCTCCGGTATTTTTGATGTGGATGAATTTTTTGATTTGCTGCATGAGGAGCCAATTGACGGTCGATATGAGATCGATCATGTAATTACGGTTGTCCGCGGAAATCTGGAGGAAAATATGACGCCGGATTCGGATTATCTTCTTGCAAGCCAGATTGCAGATGCAGGCGCAATTGTATTCAGTCATATGGATGAGACGCAAGAAGACAAATTAATAAAAACAATCGCCCATATCAATCGGGCTTTGAAGCAGATCAAATGCAAGCGTGTTTTACAAAGAGAAGATCCGGATTTATTTGCAATCAATATGTCTGATTTTACGGATGAGGATTTGAAGAACATTCAAAAGAATCATTATCAAAAATATTCTTATGAAAAAATGTTTTCCATGGATCAGAATCAGTTTGATTCTATGTTTTTTATGAATCTTGAAATTTCGTTGGAAGATTTGAAAATGAAGATTCCGTTATTTTTTCAAAATCCGGAATTGGGAAATATTATTCGGGTGAAGGGGTTTTATTATGATCCGGAAAAAGAATTGTGGTATGAATTAAACGGAACGTCGGATGGTCTGGAGATTGATGAGATTCCAGAAGGTCAAAATATATTGATCGTAATCGGAGAAAATCTGAATAAGAAAAAATTAGAGAGTTTTTTATAAAATGAATTATTATTCTTTTAATCAATATTGCAGGGATACCTTTGGGGATAAAGTTTATAAAATTGCCATTGACGGAGGTTTTACCTGCCCGAACAGAGATGGCAAAATAGGAACAGGGGGATGTATTTTTTGTTCCGGAGCGGGTTCCGGAGATTTTGCGCAGAACAGAAATCTATCCATTACCGATCAGATTGAGTCAGGAAAAACATTGATTGAACGGAAAATTCATTCCGGAAAATATATCGCTTATTTTCAGGCATTTACAAATACCTATGCTCCGGTTGATATTTTGAGAAAAAAATATATGGAAGCTTTGGAACATCCCCAGGTGGTTGCTCTGTCAATCGCTACAAGACCGGATTGCCTTCCCGGCGAGGTTCTTGATCTTATTGAGGAATTAAATAAGAAAAAGCCGGTGTGGGTGGAATTGGGATTGCAGACCATACATGAGAAAACTGCATCTTATATCAGAAGGGGATATCCTTTGAGAGTATATGAGGAAGCGGTGAGGCAATTAAAAGAGAGAAAATTGTCTGTCATTACCCATGTGATTTTGGGACTTCCGGGGGAGAGTGAAGAAGATATTATCCGGACAGCCCGCTATGTAGGGCAAATCGGAAGCGATGGGATTAAATTGCAATTGCTTCATGTTTTAAAGGAAACAGATCTGGAAAAAGAGTATGAAGCGGGAAAAATCAGGATGATGACGATGGAAGAATATATTGCTGTTGTCAAAAAATGCATCGCTGTATTACCGAAGAATTGTGTGATTCACAGAATGACGGGAGACGGAAGCAGAAAACTTCTTGTTGCACCCCTTTGGAGTCTGGATAAGAAACGGGTTTTAAATGCGTTAAATAAAAAATTAAATGATGGTTGACGTTAAAATCAGTCACTTTCTCTTTTGAATGGGCATAATGCAAAAAAAGACATAACTGTTTTTCACAAATGCCGGAGATAAAGTGACTGATTTTTTTTGAATCTCCCACCTCTATAGGTCGTGAGTAAAGAAAGGAAACTTAGGAACTGTTGCAAAATGTTCAAGTTATTTATCAACAGTTCCTTACGTAGATCGCAGGGCTAAAGCCATGCGACCTTCAATAGTTATTTTAATCTAAATATTGATCTATTTTTTCGGTGAGAGCAGTGGGATTTTCTAATTGCGGTAAATGTTTTGTCTCTTCCAGCAGACACCAGCTTAAGTTTTTATATTTTGAAAAATTAAAAAGGCTTTCTTTTATGCCCTGTTCTTTATCCCCGCCTATGATACAAAGGGGAATCTGAATGTCATCCAGTGCAATCCGATAATCAAAGTTTGTATAATGATTATAAATTCTTGAAAAAAGTGATTTTGAACTTTTGCCATTTGAAAAATAGGAAGAATAGTATTGATCGATATATTTTCCTTTTACCTGATAAGAGTCAGCAAAATATTCATTATAAAATAATTCTTCTATATCTTCCCGTTTATTGAGACGGTTACAGAGAAAGGTTCCTATGATCGGTAATTGAAACAGCATATCTCTTTTCTGATCTTTTTCTGTAATTTCTGTCTGTTCTTCTGACAGAGAAGATGGATTGATCATAATGATTTTTTGAATCATGGTCTGATCCGGATAATCATATTTGGCACTCATCAGGGCAATGGTTGAAGATTTGCCGGAACTGATAATCGTACAGGCTTCTTTTACAATATCTTTTATAAAATCCGTGATCAATTTTACAAAAACGTAATTTGTATAAGTCAGAGAAGGTTTATCAGATTCTCCGCACCCCAGTAAATCGAGAGCATAGACCGTGTGATCTTTCGACAGGTTTGAAATGATGCGGTGCCATTCATAACTGCTGCTGTAGGCAGTCAAATCGTGAATCAGTAAAAGAGGTTTACCGGATCCGGCTTTTATATAATGAATCGTTCCATAAGTCCAGTGGTAATCATAAGTATTATATTCCGGTATTTCTACAGGAATTTTTGATTTATAATCTGTATATTTGTTGAAAAAATGAATTCCGGCAATTGAAAAAAGAATAAGGGAAAGTCCTTTTTTTAGTTTCATAAATGAGAGTCTCCTTCTAAATATTGTTTCTAAAATAGCGTTCTATAAGTGTTCTATAGATATTTTACCATAGATGATTTTAAAAAGATACATATTAATCTGTTTTTTTTATAGTAAATTAAAATGTATTGTGCTATAATGAACTTTGAAAATGTTTCACGTGAAACATTAGAAGATTATTAGAGGAGCCAGATACCGTTAGCACCTGTACTTTAGGTGGTTACGGGATCGGCATCCGACCGGACTTATTCAGATAATAAACGAACGTTATTAGAGGAGGTGAGTAGAAAAAATGGAATTAGAGCAAACCAGAGAATATATTCATTCTCGTATGAAGCAGGCTCAACAGGAAATTTCGGAATGTAAAGAACAAATAGATCATTTAAATTTTGAAAAACATTCTTTATATGAAAGAATACAGTCGATTAATTATAAGATTGACGACGCCTATGATTTATTTTCACCAAAATCATCAAAAAATAATTTCTATAAAGAACAAATAGAAACATTTGAAGAGAAAATTAAGCAGATTAATTCTGAAACAGAATCTTTGCAATTAAAGATTGATAAAAACCAGACAGAAACAGATAAGATGATGACTTTAAAAAAAGAAATAGATGATTATATTGAATCACAACAAAATGCCGAGATTTTGAACTCCGGTGATAAGGATGAATTACAATGTATCGATATTTCAAAAAGTTCGGAAGATAAGATAGAAGAAAATACGAAAGCAGATGATAGAAACAGATACCGAAAAATTTTGAGAGATATTTTGTATAAGTGTGAGAATTGCAATGCCTTTGTTCAGGTTGATGTCAACCGAACGAAAATGGAACTGGATAGTTTGATTCTTCAAATTAAAAACTTGATTGATCAGGATCAAATTCAACCGAAAAATGAATTATATGAAATAGATGAGCAGGACATTGATATTGATCATATTTCGAGAGTGACAAAAAGAGAAAAAGAAATTCTTGTTTTGATCGTTAGAGGATTGTCAAACAAAGAAATCGCAAATGAATTACATATTACAGAACGTACGGTAAAAAATCATATTTCAAATTTGTTTAAGAAAATCAACGTCATTGATCGGACACAGGCTGCAGTTTACGCAATAAAAAATGGAATTGCTATGTAAATGTTTCACGTGAAACATTGGAAAGGAATGAAATTATGGGAAGAATTATAGCAGTGGCAAATCAGAAAGGCGGTGTGGGAAAGACAACGACTTCTATTAATTTGTCCGCATGTCTTGCTGAAATAAAAAAGAAAGTTCTTTTAGTAGATATTGATCCTCAGGGAAATGGAACAAGCGGAGTAGGAATTGATAAAAATAGTCTGGAAAAAACAGTTTATGATATGTTTATCGGAGAATGTGAGATTCAACAGGCTATTGAAAGTACAGAGATTGAAAATCTTTCGGTACTTCCTTCTAATGTAGATCTTGCGGGAGCGGAAATTGATCTGCTGGAAGTAAAAGAGAGAGAATTTATTTTGAAAAAGGAACTGGCAAAGGTTAAGGATGAATATGATTTTATTATCATAGATTGTCCTCCATCTTTGAATATATTGACAGTTAATGCAATGTGCGCTGCAGATTCTGTTCTTGTTCCGATCCAGTGTGAATATTATGCATTGGAGGGATTATCACAGCTGATTTATACAATTAATCTTGTCAAAAAAAGATTAAATCCAACATTGGAAATCGAAGGCGTTGTATTTACGATGTATGATGCAAGAACAAATTTGTCTTTGGAAGTAGTGGAAAATGTAAAGAATAATTTAAAACAGAATATTTATAAGACAATTATTCCGAGAAATATCAGATTAGCGGAGGCACCAAGTCATGGACTTCCGATTAATCTTTATGATACGAAATCAACAGGAGCGGAAAGTTATCGGCTATTGGCGGAAGAAGTAGCTGAATATGGAAAGGAATAGATATATGGCGAGAAAAGGTGGTCTTGGAAGAGGATTGGGACAATTGATTCCAAGTAAGGTGGAAGAAGAAAAAGAAAATGTTGTTGAGAGGGTCGTAGAAAAGGTCGTAGAAAAGGCGGAGATGAATGTAAAGATTTCTGAGGTGGAACCCAATCGAAAACAACCAAGGAAAAATTTTGATGAAGATACATTGTTGGAACTTGCGGAAAGTATCAAGCGTGTGGGAATTATTCAGCCTCTTGTTGTGCAGAAGAGAGAGGATTATTATGAAATTATTGCAGGAGAGAGAAGATGGCGGGCCGCAAAAATGGCGGGACTAAAGGAAGTTCCGATTATCGTAAAGGATTATACGGATCAGGAAATTATGGAGGTTGCTCTGATTGAAAATATCCAGAGAGATGACCTGAATCCTATTGAAGAAGCGATGGCTTATAAAAATCTCTTAAATGATTATAATCTGAAACAGGATGAAGTAGCAGAACGGGTTAGTAAAAGCAGAACGGCGATTACAAATTCCATGAGATTACTGAAATTGTCAAAAGAGGTTCAAAATATGATCATTGAAGAAATGATCAGCAGCGGTCATGGCCGCGCGCTGTTGGGAATCGAAGACGAGGAATTACAGATTCAACTGGCAAATAAAATCTTTGATGAAAAGCTCAGTGTGCGGGAAACAGAAAAAATTGTCAAGGAAATGAATCAGCCGGCTCCTGCGAAAGAGAAATCAAAGGAAACTTTTAGAGATGATTTTGTTTATGAGGATTTTGAAAACAGACTTAAGGAAATTATTGGAAGTAAGGTTTCCATAAAAAGAAAAAGCAAGGAAAAGGGAAAGATAGAAATTGATTATTATTCAAATGATGATTTAGAGAGAATTATGGAATTAATGAAATCTATCGAAAGGGAATAAAAGAAAAATGGAAAGTCAGATATTGAATTCAATTGGTCTGGGCAAAACAGATCCTGCAATTTTTATTATTATCTTATTGGCATGTAATGTAATTTTAATGATCTGGATGATCGTTGTCGGAAATAAGAGAAGAAAAATGGAAAAAAGATATGAGGCATTTATGAGGGGAAAAGATCTGGAATCCTTGGAAGATGTCATCACGGAGAGATTTGATCAGATAGACAAGATGATTAAAGATACGGAAGATAATTCAAGGGTAAACAATGAAATTCTTGAAAAAATGGTTGGAACTGTACAGAAAACAGGTATCGTAAAGTATGATGCTTTCAATGAAATGGGTGGAAAATTAAGTTTTGCTCTTGCTATGTTAAACGGAGAAAATAATGGATTTGTCATTAATGCAATGCATAGCAGGGAAGGATGTTATACCTATATTAAAGAAATTATAAAAGGGGAATCCTATATTCCGTTGGGAGCAGAAGAGAAAGAAGCATTGAATCAGGCGCTGGATATTATTTCAGATGAAGGGTAGAGGGAAAATCCCCCTACTCTTTTTCTCTACCTGCTTTTGGCAGAGGCTTCTTCAATCAGATTCAGGATTACCTGAATGGAATCTTTACCCGGAGATTTTTCCATGCAGTCAATATAGTTCTGCCGGTTTTTATAGAGCCGGTCTACCGTTTCGATAAATTGCTCTTTTGTCATATCGTCTTCTTCCAAAACTTCACTAAATCCCTGTTTTTTAAAAGAGTTTGCATTTAAAATCTGGTCGCCACGGCTGGCTCTCGCAGAGAGAGGAATTAATAAATTCGGAATTTTTAAGGCGAGGATTTCGCAGATCGCATTCGCCCCCGCACGGGAAATCACAAGATCGGTCATGGCAAATAAATCTTTTAATTCATCTTTGATATATTCAAATTGAATATATCCGGCTGTTCCGGTTAAAGTTTCGTCCAGTTTTCCTTTTCCGCACAGATGCACAATTTGATAATTTTTTAACAAAACAGGAAGAGAGTCTCTAACCATCCGGTTTACGGAAGCTGCGCCGAGGCTGCCGCCGATTACCATGATCACCGGCTTTTCTGCTGTAAAACCGCACATTTTTAAGCCGGCGTTTTTATCTCCGGAAAGTAATTCTTTTCGGATGGGAGAACCGGTCAGTACAGATTTTCCTGCAGGAAGATGGTCTGCTGTTTCCGGAAAATTATGACATACTTTGTAAGCGTGCGGAATTGCCAGTTTGTTGGCAAGGCCGGGAGTCATATCCGATTCATGAATGATGACGGGAATGTGATACCGGTCTGCGGCAAAAACCACAGGTACGCTGACAAAACCGCCTTTTGAAAATACAACATCCGGACGATATTCTTTCATATATTTTTTTGCTTCATGAAATCCCTTTAATACACGAAAAGGATCGGTAAAATTTTTCATTGAAAAATAGCGGCGTAATTTTCCGGAAGAAATTCCGATATAATCAATACCAAGTTCTTCAATTAATTTTTTTTCGATTCCGTCATAAGAACCCATATATTTGATCTGGTATCCCAATTGTTTTAATCCCGGAATCAGAGCAATGTTCGGGGTTACATGTCCGGCAGTTCCGCCGCCGGTCAATAAAATTTTTTTCATATCCGGCTCCTCTGATAAAATTATATAAGGCTGATTTATAAGTTTTCGGTAAGGGATGCGACAATCTTCTTTGCATCCTCTTCCTTTAAGGATTGCTGGTCAAATATAATTTTTAAATTATCATCTTTGTAACGTGGAATCACATGGATGTGGAAATGAAACATGGTCTGTCCTGCAATTTCTCCATTATTCTGAAGAATATTGATTCCATCACAGTGAAATGTTTTTTCCATCGCAGTTGCGATTTTTTTAGCCAGAACAAGTGCTTTAGAGGCAACGGAATCATCTAATTCTATCAGATTTTTATAATGTTCTTTTGGAATGATCAAAGAATGTCCGTATGCCGTAGGGGACAGGTCAAGAAATACCTTAAAATCTTCATCTTCATAAATTGTGTAGGATGGAATGGTTCCTGCTCCTATTTTGCAAAATATGCAATTTTCATCTTTCATATTCGTGTACCTTCTTTCTTAAAATTCAAATAATCTGTCCAGCATACGCATTGTGTTAAAATTACCTTTGGTTGTCATTTCTCCGGTCATAAAAGCCTTTTGAAAACTGGATCGTCCGCTTGTGATCTCCTCCAGAACGGAATCTTTTAAACGCATGGAAATATCGGGAGCGGAAATTTTTTCATATGAAACAGTAATATCGGATCCGCTTACCCTGACGGCGATATCCATATCTTTGTCTTCCACGTAAAAAGCATAGCTGGAGGAAAATCCCGGCTGCCCGTGAAAATGCTCTTTAAAAGCGGAAATCAATTCGTCTTCCGTGGAAGATTGTTTATTCAAAATATCTTTAAAGAAAGAGGCGAGTTCTTCAATATCCTCTTTTTGTTTCTTGACATAAATATCATCAGAAACATATTTTGATAATTGTTCCCCTTCCTGCGGAGTCAATTCCAGTCCGGATTTGATATAATTCTGGCGAATGGACATACTGCTGGACGGAAAAGCGGTTTTCTTTTTGGAAATGACCCGATATAAATTCTCGGCTTTTCCCTCAATCAGCGCGCGGTAATCTTCATTTCCCTCAAAATCAATGCTGTCTTCCACATAAGCGCAGATTCCGTCACATAATTTTCCACCTAATAATTCCCAGGCGTTGGTTAAAATGAGATTTGCGTCTTTTTCTCCGTAAGTCGTGGAGATAACCACCGGACACATATAAAGCCCTGCAATTTTATTCTTATCACCGTAGAGCCAGCAGGCGTCAAGAAATTGCTGCAGATATCCTCCGATTCCAAGCCATTCCACGCTTGCTGCAAGAATGATTCCGTCAGCGTCTTTTAATGTCTGGGGAAGGGTTGTAATGGTATTTTTCAATTCATATAAATTATATCGCTGAAATTTTACATGCAGCTCATCCAGAACATTCTCAATTGTCTTTAATACATATAAGGTGGGATCTTCGATGATTCCACGTCCACCGTAATAAATATTGATATTCATAATGGTATGCCTTTCTTTTGATAGCTTTATTTTAGCTCATTTCTTCGGGATAAGCAAGAAATAAATGTGAGAATAATACCAAATAATAAACCGCCGATATGAGCCGCATTATCAATGGAGCCGCTTAAGGAACCATTTCCGATGGAGAGAATGATCATAAAAATCATATTCACCGGGGAGATTCGATATTCTTCATTCCGAAGTAATAATAATGTGATAAATAATCCGCCAAGAATACCGAAAATAGCGCCGGAAGCTCCCGCCGAAAGTGAAATCGTATCAGAAGCATGGTGCATATAGTGGAGAGCAGAAATAAAACTTGCACCGATTCCGCTTAAGAAATAAATAAGAGAAAAGCGGATATGTCCGAGACGCTGTTCCAGAGCAGTTCCCAATACACCCAGAGTCACCATATTTCCCAAAAGATGATTGCTGTCGAAATGGAGAAAGGTACAGGTCAAAAGTCTGTAGTATTCTTTATTTTCAAATACATATTTCCAATAACATCCGCCCCGCATTAAAAGATCTTCCGGATCTTTCGTATAAAAATTCATATAAAGAAATACTATGATATTTACGGCAATCAGACTGATGGTTCCATAGGGAATCCGGTTCCACATTTTTTTCTTGTAGGCGTCGGAAAAAAGATAATCAAAAGTTTTGGTAAGATGATAATATTCTTCCGGCTGTCCCTCATAGATCATAAGTTGTTTTCCGATGGTGTCCACGATCCATGTCGGACAATTGATGGAAAGAAAATTGCGGGCTTCCTCCAGATGATCCGAAAAGATAAGCAGGAAAAAAGATACTTTTCTCTTGCCGTTAAAATATAATTTTCTCTCTACTTCCTCCTTAAGCAGGCGGATTGAATCGGGTTTGACGGTAAATCCGTCTGTCAGATTCATCAGGATGCATATTTCAGCAGATTCCGGGTTTTCCTGTTTCGTCATAAAGTGAATGTTGCTGACTGTATTTTTTTCATGGCGGAATCCCTGTGCTGCCAAAGCGGAAATTGTTTCTTTGATATACATAATAACTCCTGTCATTGTTTTGCATGTTCCTGTAATAGTGTAATGTATTATAAAGAAAAAAACAAGAGAAAAATATTATCTTCCATTATTTTGTCTGACAAAGAGACTGGATGCAGTTGAGGGATCGTGGTATATCAGTATTTCCCGGTTTTTATTGGAATAAATAAGTGAGGTGGGAAAAGGTGACAAAATCACCCTCTTTTAACTCTGTCAAAGAATGAGGTTGCAGGATCGTATTATTAAGATATGTTCCATTGGAGGAATTCATATCTTCAATATAATAAATATCATCTTTGCAATATAATTTTGCATGAATTCTGCTGATCATAGGATTGTCAATGACCATATCCACATTGTCGGACATTTTTCCTATGATAAAGGGAAAATGTGTCAGATTTATTTCACTTTTAAAATCCGTTCCGGTATATACTAATTTCGGACAGCTGTTAGGGGAGTGATATCCGATAATTACAGTATCTTCATAGGAAGTATTTTGATCCGGAAAAATATCGACGATCTTATTTTCATGCTGCCGGTCAATATGAGGAACATCGCAGGAAGAAGAGTAGTTTTCCACCGAAACCGGCGTACCTGAAAAATCGGGATGTTTTTCTTTTGAAACCGGCGTACTTGAAAAATCGGGATGTTTTTCTTTTGAAACCGAAGCACCCGAAAAATCAGAATAGTTTTCCAAAATAGGAGATGTTTTTTCCGAAAATTTTTTCCGGAAAAATACGCTGACGGCAATGATCCCAGCAATGGAGATCAGACAGATTTCCTGTGAGATCAGGTCGAATTTAAAATATAATAAAAACATGATAAGAGAAAAGAGAGATACGGTACCGTACATGTACAGGGAATTTTTGTGAGCCTCGGGGGAGGTTGTGACATTTTTGGAAATTGTTCCCGTTGTAAGATCTATGTTTTCGAAATCAAAGGAGGAAACATGTTCCGGATTATCTGACTCTTTGTGACCGGATAAAAATTCGGAAGATAAAGGCGTGATAATATCCGGTTCTTCTTTTTGTCCCGGCGGAGTCTGAAAAACGGATTTGTTGATAATTTCCAGCAGATCATCGATGGTATAATTCTTATTTATCGAACTTTGTTGCAGAGAATAGGCAAGGATGATGGAATTGTGATCTTCCGGATCGATTTTTGACAAAAGAAAATTTAAAAACTCATTCAAAGAATCATAAAAGGGATGATTCTCGCCAGGACAATAACAAAAATATAATGCCTTTGTGGCGACATTCATATAGATCATACGGGGGTCGAGAATCATAAAGTCCGGCTCTAAAAGATAATTGTTCAAAGTATCCAGCGCTTCTTTCAGAGAGAGAATGAAGTGGCGGATGGTCTGAAATTCGATGTCGCAATTTTCATAAAAACTAAAAACCGATTGTTTGGAGGAAATATCGTAAGTAAACCGGATTTTTCCGTTCAGACTTTGGGTATCATAAGTCAGAAAATGCTCCGGATGATTGCTTTTCATCATTTTACTGCGGTAACATTCCTGATAATTTTCTACATTATAATCATCAATAATGGCGTAATTTTTATTAAAGATTTTTCGATATTCAATATTCATGGCAATTGATCCTTTCCAACTTTGTAAATGCGAAGAATATCTGTATTCGTTGATTTTTCGGCATTCTTCGATGTTATTGTTTTTATATATTCTGTACTGTTGCGTTCAATGGTCTCTTCTAAAGTGAAGAGCAAAGAAAAAAACTGAAAAATGATAATAAGAAGAAACGGCAATATTACGGCTGCTTCTACGGTAAAGGAACCTTCTGTAGTTCTTATCATAAGCCACCTCCGGTGAATGTAAAAATCAGAAAACCGCAGAGAATAAAAGGGGCAAAGGGAAGTTTTGTTTTTCCGGAATATTTTCGCATCAGAAGAATTACGGAAAAACAAGCGGCGGGAAGAAGAGAAAAAAACAGGATATACAGGTTGCCGGAACCGGAGAGATAAAAAGACAGAACGAAGAAAATTAAAGCGTCTCCGTATCCGATTCCGCCTTTGCTCAATCGTCCGAATATTATTAAAATCATCGGAGTTATGAGATTGAAAAGCAGTGTTTTTGAATTACCGTTTAAGATCAAATAATAATCGAAAATTCCAAAAAGCAGAAAAATCAGACTGACTTTTATGTTTATGGTTTTATTTTTTAAATCCGTAGCACAGCAGATAATCAGATATGCTGCGGCAGGAAAAAAAGAAAAAAATATTTGATGCATAATTGTACCTCATTTAATTTTACATCTGGAACATAACGGCAGGTGAGAAGAAACCTCACTTAAAGGAAATTCGTATGTGGTTGCTCGCAGGTAGCGGCATGTTTTCGATGTGTGATAAACGTAACCGTCATCGCATAAATAGATCATGTCATTACTGTCTGCAGGGGAAGCGCAGGCGCTGCATTTGCGATAGGATTTTCCGGTTCTTGAAGAATAATTCCCAAGAGAGGAAAATGGGATGGTGTCTGTATATTTCAGCAGATAAGAACAATATTTATCCGTGTGATAGACACTTCCATGTTCCGCAACGAAAACATGAATATCCGCGGGATCGCAGAGTGCGCCCGTTTTTTTCCCGGTAAATAATTTTTCCCTGCAATGCTGTACAAACGAAATATTCCCGATGGAATCCGGAATAAACGGGATCTTAATAGTATAAGTGATGACAAGGTCCGCTGTCATAGTATCCGGATCTACGCTGCTGTAAGCCAGCGATATGCCGTATTCTCCGTTTTTTACGGGCATGCGTTTGCATAAATCTTTTGTTTCCCGGTTAAAGAAAATGGCGCGGAGAATAGCGATATTTACAGGGGCGGATGAAGGAGTTTTCTGTTGATCGCTTAAAATATATGCGGTCTTATTACATTCCACCAGCGTTTCCGTCATTCTCAATTGCAATTTCATCTGGAAATTGAGTATGAGAAAAAAATAGGAAAAAGCGACGAAAAGAAAAAGGAAAAAAGGAAATACAAGAGCGGCTTCCAGCGTCATACTTCCCCCGGAGAACGAGGTACTTAAGGCTGTTCTCCGATAACGTTTACTTTTTAAGGCGGCTGCAAGATAGAATGCCGGGAGAGACGTATTGAAATCATTACAGCAATATTGGATATATTTTGTAACGGAGAACAACCTGAAATACCTCCTTTCATTGCTAAATCAGAATCCGTAAGTTAAATTAAAATTTGTAAAGAAAATACTGTTCTTTTTGTAGGGAAGATTTGGAAGAACAAAAACCGGTCTGTATTCGTATTCAAAGGCAAATCCGGCGGAAATCAGGCAATGACGCATTTTAAAAGAACTGTCATATTTTTTTTGGATCGTCAGTTCGATTAAATCCATTGCGCGGTAAATCTGCGCCGTGTCCAGATTTTGAAATAAAAACAAAAACAGATATTGGCGATAAGAAAGCCCCCGACCTGAACTTTTTGATTTTACATTTCCATCAAAAACCAAAATACCGGATAAAGAAAGAGTCCAGTCCTGCTTTGATTTGAAAAGGGGAATTTTATCTCCGGCAAGCAATGTTCGTACATCCGCAACAGCTTCCATATATGCCCACGCGCTCATGATCGCAAGCTGCGTAAATTCAACAATCAATGGAATCGGGATCAATCCCACAGCCGCGGCGGCAACGGAATGAGCCTCCGTCCGTTTTGCGGTATCTGTATAAAGATAGGCAAGATTTAATTCCGTTCTTAAAAGCTGTAATTTTTGAATAGCAAGAGAGAGATTTTCCTCGTCGGAGGATTTTCCGCTCAGAAGATATTCCAGTTCGTATTGAAATGCCTTACTTTCGGATATGCTTTTTGTATAATCCGAAAAATATTTTGATAAATACAGGAGATATAGAATCTGATCCGAATAGCTTTTTAAGACGGTATTCTTTTTGCTATAGGAGCATTTGACGGAGGGGAGAGAAGACAGATCCTGACTGTATGAGGAAACGCCGGAGGTATTCCCGAGATAAATCGTCAGGGAGGGATCCGAAAGAAATTCCTGTGCTTTTTCTATGATGGATTTTTTTTCTGATTTTGCATCATCTTCTTTTCGTTCCGTATCATCAACCGCATCATCGGAAAATTCCGAGAGCGGATAAGAATCGTCTACCGTTTCTTCATCCTCCGAATCTAAGGAGGACAGATCGATGCTCTTTTTTTTCTCAGATGTGACAAAGGAAATTCCGGATAAAAAATCCAAAGTGGAAACCGGCGCTTGATATTTCATGAAATCTATGATCTGTCGGGCAAAATAAGTTCCATTGTCATCTGTCATATAACTGAGTTTTGACGGGGCGCTGTCAAAGGAATTGATCTTAAAAAAATCACAATAAAATCCTGACAGTCCTGCCGGCATTGAAAAATTCCGGTTGACTTCATTCTGAATATAAGTCGCCGTTTCTGTTTTTGTACCGTTTACGCCAAATAACCCGAATTGCTCATATAAGGGCAGTGAAAAATTGGAAAACAGAGAATTCAGCGCGGTATAAGAAACACTTCTTGTCTTAAAATTCATGGCGCGGACATGAGCAGTCTCAAGCAGGATCATTAAAATCGAGAGGATCAGGGTAAATGTAAGACATAAAAATACAGTAACAGTGCCGGAGGCTTTGAGATCCTTTCTCATGAGATTAAATTGATTTGATATCGGATTTGATCCCTTTAAACAGACTGTTCACAATGCTTGTGAGCTGACTCTTAAAGATAATGATCAAACCGATGATCACAACCAGAATCAGGATTACTTCGACGACGCCAACGCCATCTAATCCGTCTCTCAGAAGATTTTTAAATTTTAAATATTGAAGAAATAATTTGTTTTTTAACGACATAAGAGTACCTCCT
>CADBTR010000050.1 GCA_902797675.1 uncultured Lachnospiraceae bacterium | reverse complement strand
TGTATTCGTAAGGTTTTGGACATTCATGCTGGACTGGTGGCGAAGCCACCCGGAACCCCGGACAACGAGAATTCCGCAGGAATTCGATAGTTTTTCCTTATTCTCCCCTTGACAAATTCTCAAATATATGTTTTAATACTCTTGTTCGCTTTATCAATTTAAAGTGTAACGCTTTAAAGCGCTAAAGCATTATATAAAACGATCAAACAATCACAAATTTGATTATAAACTTTTTTTAAATCATTTTTTAGGAGGAATTTTTATTATGGCAGAAAAAGCATCTTTGGTTTCCTGGAGACCCGATATTAAAGTGTTGGATTGTACCTTACGGGACGGAGGTCTTGTAAATAACTTCCGTTTTTCCGATGAATTTGTAAAAGCCCTCTACAAGGCAAATGTAGAAGCCGGCGTTGATTATATGGAATTCGGATATAAAGCATCAAAAGATATTTTTAAGGTGGAGGATTTCGGAAAGTGGAAATTCTGCGATGAAGAATCCATTCGGGAAATTGTCGGTGATAATCCGACCGATCTGAAAATCGCCGTCATGACCGATGTAGGAAGAACCGATTATAAAAAAGATGTGCTTGACCGTTCCGAGAGCGTCATTGACCTTGTCCGCACAGCCATGTACATCCACCAGATCCCTGCCGGCATCAAGATGATCGAAGATGCCAAGAATAAGGGCTATGAAACTTCTGCAAACCTGATGGCAGTGTCAAAGGTCAATGATAAGGATCTGGACAACGGTCTGGAATTGCTTGCCGAATCCTGTGTGGATGTTATTTACTTAGTAGACAGCTTTGGCGCCTTTTATCCAGAACAGATTGAGCGTCTGGCAGATAAATATCTGAATTTTGCGGCGAAAACCGGTAAGCAGATCGGTATCCACGCTCATAATAATCAGAATCTCGCTTTCGCCAATACCATCGAAGCGTTGACAAAGGGCGTAAGTTTTCTGGATGCCACCACCTGCGGTATGGGACGCGGCGCCGGCAATTGTTTTATGGAGTCATTGCTCGGTTTCCTGCGGAATCCGAAATACAATCTTTCCGTCATCATGAATTTTATCGAAAAATATATGCTGGATATGAAGAAAGAGTACAATTGGGGATTCGATATTCCTTATCTTCTGACCGGAATATTCAACAGCCATCCTTCTTCCGCGATCAATTTCATCAAAGAGGGAAGAACGGACTACAGCAATTTACAACAGGAATTGATGGATATGGATTAAAAACCTTGCGTTTGAAAAAAAAATGTGGTATACTTCTTCTTGGTTGAAAAAGTATACCACATGATGCAGATATGGTTCATCGGTAGAACGCTAGCTTCCCAAGCTGGAAAGGCGGGTTCGACTCCCGTTATCTGCTTTTTTTGTTGCCCGAATTGAATGTCGCATGGCTTTAGCCCTGCCGTTCAATGTCGCATAGTTTTAGCTGTGCGTTCAATGTTCTTTTATGATCTCGTACACTTCCCCGGGCGTCCTTGCGATTCTCCTGGCGCCCAGAGCGCGCATCTGTTCTTCCTCCCGGAATCCCCATGTGACAATGATCTCATCCAGCCCGGAATTTCTTGCCGTTTTCAGATCGACTTCGGAATCTCCGATATAGACGGCGTCTTTTTTTGTGACCTTCAATTCCTCCAGCACCGCATATACACTGTCCGGAGCCGGTTTTTTTCGCGCTCCCTCCCGCTCGCCGATGGCACAATCAAAACAATCGGGAAAATATTTTTCACATAATTGCTGTACGGCAAAATCCGCTTTATTTGACACCACCGCCGTCAGATATCCCTCCGAACGGAGTTTTTGAATCAATTCGGTAATGCCCTCATAAGGTTTTGTCTTATCCTCACAATGTTCCCCGTAATAAGGCAGAAAGTCTGCAAGCATTTTCTTCAAAACCGCCTCCTCGGTTTCCTTCGGAGCCGCGCATTTTACGAGAGCTGCGATACCGTTTCCCAGATAACTGCGCACTTCCTGCAGGGAACGCTCCGGAAAACCATAACGGCGCAGCACATAATTCGCTGCATCCGCAAGATCTTCCAACGTATTAAGAATCGTTCCGTCCATATCAAAAACCGCTAACTTATAACCCATATTTCCCTCCTCTGATTTTTTGAATGTCGCATGGCTTTAGCCCTGCGACCTACGTAAGTTTCCTTTCTTTACTCACCACCTATAGAGGTGGGAGATTGAATC
>CADBTR010000049.1 GCA_902797675.1 uncultured Lachnospiraceae bacterium | reverse complement strand
CGTAAGTTTCCTTTCTTTACTCACCACCTATAGAGGTGGGAGATTGAATCGGAGTGCCGTTCAAATTATTGTACAACGGCGAATACAGCTTGGCAAGTGAAACAATATACGGATTCTGCTTTTGCAAGGTGTACGGGTGCGTTTTATGAATCAAGCGCCAGTATGACAACTTGTTCAGGGGCAGTTCAGGGAGCTAATACAGCTACTTCCTCGACAGGTGTTATAGGAAACAATCCATATTATTCATTTTGGGTAAATAAAGAACATAGGATGATTAATTATGTAAAGGAAAGTGGATATAAATATGCTCGTATTCATTTTAGAGGACAAGCGAATTCGTATTATACTGTGTTTAAATTTGCATGGTCTGTATATTGATTGAAATTTGCAATTAATGATAGATAATAGAAAAGATTTTTTTCTTTCGCTATGAGATTGAGATTTAATATGAGGTGCAGGCAATGAATTGTATAAAAATGGAAATGAGAAGAATGTTCAGGAGCAGAGGTTTGATGGTGGCACTTTTGATCGGAGTTGCATTTGTTGCCTGTCATTCGGCAGTTGTGTGGAAATATCATCTTGCAAACAGGAATATAGGGGATCTGCCGATTCCCTTTTCCTGCTATATGTTTTTTTGGGGGCACGATCTTTATAGCAGTATCGGAGACATTTTCTTTCAATTAATGCCGTTGATCGCGGCAATCCCTTATACAAATTCCTATTATAACGATCTGTCCTCCGGATATGCAAAAGAGATCGTAACAAGGACAGATAAGAAAAAATATCTGATCGCGAAATTTACGGCGATTTTTGTTTCCGGCGGAATGGTTTTTGTCATTCCCCAGATTCTGGATATGATGATGTGCAGTGCACTTTTGCCGGCATATCCGCCGAATCCGGCGATCGGTATGTTTGCTTTTCCGCGGCTGGCATTTTGCTACAGTTATCCGCTGCTCTATCTGGGCGGCTTTTTGCTAATCGATTTTATCATTGGCGGAATCTATGCGACAAGCGGACTTTTGGTGACGGAATTGATTGAAAATAAATATTTGATCACGATATTTCCCTATGTGCTTTTTTTGATGCTGGAGTTTTTGTGTAAGGTGATAAACGCAACAAATTTTCATCTGCCGGTGCTGGCAATGTCAAATGCGGTGGAGAAAAGCGGAATATTGGAATATCTTGTATCAATCGGGGGAATGTTTACGGTTATTTTCGCATTTTATCTGATCAGGGAGGGGAAAAAAGATGTATTCTAAGAAGATTATCAGCCGGATCCTGATTGCGATTATGATTTTTCTTATATGGTTTGTATTGTTTATAAGGATAAACCGGACTTACGCCTATGAGGAAAAAAATACATATCATGTGGGGGATTGGATTGAGAAAAAAGAATTTGATGTCGGGATTCTGGATATTCAGATCATGGATGATGAGGAATTACTGGAAAAGACAACGAATCTGACAAAAGCCGGGATGGATGATATGTCTTATTCCGGATTACAGTATGCGGTTGTGGAATTGGAATTAGAGAATAAAACGGATCACAGCTGTAATACGGGAATTACAAAATGGTGTGTGGAATGTGGAGGAGACGGTAACGGTTCTTCTTATCTGACGGATATGGAATGTGAAAATCCGGATATGCTCGCTCCGAATGAGAAAAGAACACAATTCCTGATTTTTGTAGTGTCGGAAGAGATGATAAAGGAAAGTAAAAAACATTCCATGAAGTTCTATATTGATTTTTATCCGGAGGTAAATTACATTGAATGGCAATATCGTTAATTCGCAGCCTCCGTCAGATGGCGGGGGGAAAAAGGAAGTATGGAAGATCAGCATGCGTATGCTGGGAACGGATCTAAAAAGGTGGCTGCCGAAACTGGCGTTATGTTCCGGAATTGTATTGCTGATCATGTTGTATGCCAAAATAGAATTTGTCAGGGAATTGAAATATCTGGGGATTCCGGAAACAAAGGATGATTGCGGAACGTATCTTTGCTACTTATTTCTGGGTTCACATGAATTTATAAAAGACGTTTATCCTTATGAAGTTCCGCTTGTATTGTTTTTGCTGCTGGCGCTTTTCGCATATCAGATCGCTTACGATCCGATACGGGATCTGCAAAAGAGAGGACAGCAGATTTTTATAAGATGTTATTCTCAGGGAATCTGGTGGTTTGAAAAATGTATCTGGCTTTTGCTCAATGTGCTGATATTTTTCCTGATGATTTATGTTTTTGCAATCATATTGACCGGAAATATGAAATCTGTTCCGGATCTGCAAGTCGTTGATGCCCTGTTTGGAATTCAAAAGACGGCGGAAGCGGGAGAATGGCTGCTGTATCTTTATGTGTTGCCTGTAGTAACTGTATTTGCGATGTCCTGTTTGCAGGTGGTTGTGTCTATGATGACGGTTCCGGCGGGAGGTTTTTTTACCGTATTGTTTTTATATTTATTTTCGTTCTATCAATTAAGAATCTATCTTCCGGGAAATTATCTCATGATGAGAAGAACAATCCTTCTCCATGAAAAGGGAATCGAGTTTTCCGAAGCATTCCCGATCGCAGCGGGAATTGCGCTGATTTCTATTTTGGCAGGAACATTCTATATAAAAAGAAAAGATTTGATATGAGGTAAAATATGGTTGTTGAAATAAAAGATTATACAAAGGTGATTAAGGGAAATGTGGTGTTAGATCATGTGAATTACCGGTTTGAGTCCGGCATGATCTATGGATTAAAGGGGAAAAACGGTTCCGGAAAGACGATGCTTATGAGGGCGATCACCGGTTTGATCCATCCGACAGAGGGTGAGGTTGTGATCGATGGAAAAGTCCTCGGAAAGGATATGGGATTTCCGGAGAGTGTCGGACTGCTGTTGGAAAATCCGGCTTTTTTACCAAATGAAACAGGATTTGATAATCTGAAAATTCTTGCGGGAATCCGAAATCAGATTTCAGATCAGAAGATTTCAGATATTTTAGAAGAGATTGGATTGGATCCAAAAGATAAGAGAACATATCGGAAATATTCTCTGGGTATGAAACAAAAACTTGGAATCGCGGCGGCAATTATGGAGGAACCGAAACTCATCATTCTGGATGAGCCGATCAATGCGCTGGATGAAGAGGCGGTAAAAAAGGTGAAGGAATTGATTTTGCGGGAAAAAGAACGAGGGGCTGTTATCATTATAGCGTGTCATGACAGTGAGGAACTGAATTATCTGTCAGATCAGATCGTTCCGATTTCCGGCGGGAAACTCCTGAAACAAGAAAATCAGAAAGGAATCGGGATATGAAGAAAACAGTGATTACTTGCGTCTGTATTGCTGCGATCTTTGCGGCGCTTGCAGGACTTAATTATGTAAAAGAACAAAGTTCTTCTAAGAGTAAAAAGGAACAGACAGGTCAGATCATAGAACCGGCAAAAGCGAAAACCGGGGATGATGTCGTGATTTTGGGACGGACGCCCTCGGGAGCGGAATATATTCGGGATGACCAGAAGATTTCTTATCAGGAAGTCGGTGATCAGGAAGAAATCACCTATCAGGTTCGCAGCGTTGAATTGACAGAAGAATTTTCCGATGAAGATGGCTATTATGAGAAGCGCGGGAAGCTGGAGGAAGCAAGGGAGGACTATCGGCAGTCAACACTGAATAAGTTAATGTTTGAAGAGGAGTTTCGCTATCTGAGAGTAAGAGTATCGGTGGAAAATAAAGGAACCGGGGAGAAAATATTAAAAAAAAATACATATAATCTGTTTAATGTCAGAGAAGATAACATGATCGCGCAATCTTCCGGAGTGGATGATTTCCGATGCGTGGATTCTGACGGAAAAGATGTAAAAACAGCCGGTGATTATGCGGTGCTTGCAGCCGGAGAAAAAGCGGAAATGGAGATGGTATTTCTGATCGAACCGGCGAATGTATATCATCTGTATTTGCGGATTGACGAAAAGGATGTAAGCACACAGACCGGAATATTTCTGGATCTGAATTTATATGAGAAAGAGACGGATGGCGATCTGTTTGTGACGGAGAGAGAAGAAAGCAGTGTGCTGGAGAGCAGAGATCTTGCAACTTTAAAACTTCGCAATCTGACGAATAAAGATATTGCGGAATCCCTGAAACAGGGAACAGAAGTTGCGGAGGTTTATTTTCACGAAAAAGGGGATACCATAGAAACGAAAAACGGTGATAACGGTGAGATCTTTGATACAAGAATGTGTACGGTGACGGCTGTTTCTGTTGCGGATCGTTATGATGATATTCCGGCCAGTTTTGCCGGAAGAAATTATCTGAAAGATATGACGCAGATTTATTGTGAGAAATATGGTTATCAGGCTTCGGAGTTGAAATATCTGTTCCTTACCGTTGAATTGGAACAAAAACAAAATACGGAAGAATATTATCAGGAAATTTTGCCGGCTTCCTTCTGGATCTACAGGAGAGAGGGAAATCGTGTTTATGTCGTCGGATATCCTGACGATTATGAGATCATTTCCGAGGGGGAGACAGCGGGGCAGCATAAAGATTATTATCGGGATCATCAGAATGAAAAACATACCTTTACCGTGGCATATATTTTGTGGCCGGAGGTAATGGATAACTTGTACCTGTGGAGCCCGGGAAGCAATTCTCCGCTGCTGGAGGGATCACAGTCGTTCTATTCGATGGATATGGGAGAGACTGCAGACGGCGGAGTAAAGATTAATTAACGGAAGATAAATAACTGATTTTCAGATATGACAGATGATAACGATGTGAGCGGCATGATCCGGACAAGTGGTTTTGAATGTCGCATGGCTTTAGCCCTGCGACCTGCTTGCTGGAGGCGGCAGCAAT
>CADBTR010000048.1 GCA_902797675.1 uncultured Lachnospiraceae bacterium | reverse complement strand
TCTTGTTGTACCTGAGTAGGCAACCGTACCGTCTGTACCGATGGTAAAAGTGGTGTCGGCAGCTACGGTATATCCGTCGGGAGCGATGGTCTCATGAAGAGTATATTGTTCTCCGACAAGAAGTCCCTTGACGTTATGAGCCGCAGTTGCAGAAGAATCCCATTCATCTACGACTGCATTGCTGCTGTTGAGAATCTGGATATGAGCGCCTGCCACTTCCTGTTTATTCGTAATGTCTACTTTTGCTATATCTACACTTGTCTGTGTATTTTTTAAAATAACGGTATCATCTGAGACAGATATCAGTCCGAAATCAGCGTACCACTCGCTGTCGTCGATCTCCGGTTTTCCATCTTCATTCATGTTAATTAATATCCAGTCATTTGTTATATCGTATTCATTTCCGTCCTGATCAACATAGACTGTAATATAGCCTGCTTTGGCGGCTTCTTCTCTGAGATAGAATGCATCTTCACTTTCCAGTCCGTAAATAACTACAGGATCTGAAGCGGATGTAATGCTGCCGATATCCTTTTCGTCAGATGCAGACATAAGTTCGATTTTAACGCCCGACAGAGTTTCGTCGGTAGTGGCGTCTTTTTTTAGGAATTTTATCTGGGTGTTTTTGATCTCAAATTTGCGAGATGAATTTATTGTGGAACCTTTTGATCCTGATGTATATACATATCCATTCACATCGACAGAGAATGTGATCTCTTTCCCTGAGCAGGCATATCCGTCAGGTGCAGTGGTTTCGGATAAGATATAAGTTCCGGCCGGAAGATTCGGGATCACTGTGCCGCAATTTCCGGATGTGAATTCGACATAACATTTGCCTGTTGCCGTTGAGGGAATATATTTTTTACAGGTGATTTCTGTACCGTTCTGCAATAATTTCAGTTCGGCCATAGATGCCTTTAATGCTGTATTTGTAGCACTGTCTGCAGGTGTGAGAACAAGGTTCGCTCCTGCAAGCGGTTCACCGGTAACGGAATCCACTTTTGCAATCTCCATACCGATAGGGGTTCCCAGCATATTTTGGTATGAGGAATTTGTCGTTACGTAAACCCATGCATCATAACCGTCTGCGTAATAATCGCGAAGTTCTGTATCGATATAGTTCATAACTGGCTGGTAGAATATATTCCAGAGAGAATCTGGGTCATTCATCGGATCGTCTGAAAAATAGCCGTATTTTTTTTCGCCGTAATAGTAATTGTCGGCTTTTGGAGAAATATTTCCCTCAAAATCAGTGACGAATTCATCCCATTGGGATTGCTCATGGACTGATAACCATACAAGCTTTTTCATGAATTCATTGCAGATGCTATTCCAGCCTGAACTCATCTGAGCAGCTGTTTTCGTGTTTCTTCCCGCTGTTACAATTCGTTCTCTTGCTGCTGCCGCAGAGTCGTTCAGAGATTCTATATAGGTCTTTATTGCGTCTTCTTCCATCAGAATCTTCAAGATACGGGATTTTACTTCGTCCGTATATCCTTTTCCCGCATCATATGCCTGGTCTTTCACATATGGCGTAAGTTCTGATAATTTGCAGCGGGTGTATGTCAAAGACGTCACAGATGCGAAAGGTGTGTGTTCTTTGCTGTCCAGACAATAAGAGTAGCCCGGAACTGTGTTTCCGGCAGAATCTGTGATTTTGTCCGGCAGACCCTGACCGTCAATCGTATAGGTAAGGGTTTCCTCGGCTCTTGCCTCTCTTATCTGATATGACGATAGCATTGGCAAGAGGGTAATCACAATGGTTAAAATGATTGCCTGCACTTTCCGAAAATTTTTCATAAGTTGTCCTCCTCATAGTAATAGCAGCTGCATGTGCGGATATTTCGCATTTTCTGTCAGCTTATATTGTAAGTCACATTAAAGAATGAAAAATAGATATAATGTGCTATCTTGTATAGTATCATTTTTGTTTTATCTGTCAATTTTTTATAAAAGAGTTATTATATTATATCGTTGCCTTTGCGAATATAGGGGGGAGCGATTTGGAGCAGTAGCATAACAAAGAGAAAGCCTGCGATTTTTGTCGCAGGCTTTCGTTGTTGAAATGTGAAATCTAAATTAATAGGTTTAGTCTGCCGGTTCTAAAATCCACTTCTGGCAGTCACCGCCCCAGAAATTCCACTGATTGATATTTCCGCCAAGATCTGTACTCCAGTTGTAAACATCTAATCCGGATGCGCAACCCGTCACTCTCGTGAGTAAGGCGTATGTTCCGTCAGATTGCAGGCTGACCTTGAACTGCTGGTTAGAGGAACCTTTATATGTATATTGCGCGATATTGGTTCCGTCCGCAGTTTTCTTTCCTGCAACATCCACGCACTTGGTATAACCGGAAGCGCCTGTTAAAATGTGATAATAGCCGTTTCCGTCAGATACGATCTTAAATTTCTGCGCGTCAAATCCGTTGTAAGCCCACTGCTGGATATTTGCGTTGTTTTCTGCACTTCCGTTTTCAATATCAAGGTAAAGACCGGAGAATGCATTTCTGATGTAGAATGTACCTTCCACGCTGGAAAGAGCAACTGTTGTTTTTGTTCCCCAGATCGTCTGGTTGTTGCTTCCGATACAGGTGAAAGTCATGACTTCCTTGTGGGTAGCCGACTCATCTTTCTGCTTGAAGAATACACCTTTGTAGGTAACTCCGTCGATCTTCATCTGGCAATAATACTTTCCGGAAGTATAACTCCAGGTACCGGTCACATCTCCGGTAATTGTACCGTCACTGTTTAATGTGACTTTGCTGGTGGTAAGCATGCCAACATTTGCGGTAGAAGCATCTTTGCCATGATTTACGAACTCGTAGGTACCGGTCATCTCTGATACGCTGTAGCCGGTTGAGGAAATCTCGCTTCCGAGGTACTCATATACGGCAGTTACAGGCCAGTTGTCCTCGTTGATAAACTGCTGGTGTACACGAACTTCATGTCCCTCGGTACCGTTGTTGAATCTTGTGTGGTATACAAGATATCTCTGACCGTCTGTATCAATAAATGCGGAATTGTGTCCGCCGGATTTATATCCTTCGGTGCTCAAAGTAGAGAAATCATAATTTCCGAATACTTTGATTCCGCAATCTGCCTGATTGGTGGAGGAGGAGAATTCAGCCTTGTTGCCTGCTGCATCAATATAAGTACCGTTAATGGTTTTGGAACGATACATACGGATGTGATATCCGCCGTCAACTCCAAGCCAACCGTAAGTTACATAAAGATAATAATATTTTGTTGTCGGGTCATATTGGATATAAGGAGCTTCACCGGACTTTGTGTAGCCTCCGGCAATTCTCTTACCGAAGTAGCCGTCTGTGCTTCCGCTGGCTGTCTTCGGATAGATCGGCTGACCCGTTGTTTTGTCAAGCTGCAGAATGTAGATACCGCCGGACCATGATCCGTAAGTCATCCACATATTTCCACTGGCGTCGAAAAGCACGCAAGGATCAATTGCATTCGGGAACAGGGTGTTATTGTAACCACCGTTGCTCTTAAACCAGCTGCTTCTTACAGAACTGAGTTTTCCTTCCGAAATCAGGGAAGGGATATTCGTGTTGGTATAAGAAGTATTGACCGTTTTGGTTCCCAGAGAAGATGTTGTCGTCACGTTATTGTCAGATTGTGTAAATCCGGAATAAATGACAGTATCTACATAGGAGAACGGTCCTGTGGCTGATTTGGATACTGCGTATCCGATGCAGGAACGAATGTAGGTAGAGGAGGTGCAGTAATACATCATGTAAGCACCCTTGCTTCCGTCATTCCATACATAGTTTGAATTGTAGATAATGTCCGGAGCCCATACAGCATAGCCGCCTGAGCAATCGGAGTCATTGTATCCTGCCCAGAGGAATGAGGATGCGAGTGCATCTTCCAGTGCCTCTCCTGTGGCTGCTTTGGTACTGCCGCTGTTGGATTCTGCTTCTACGAGATTCCACTTCTGGCAGTCGCCGCCCCAATAATTCCATTCGTTGATATTTCCGCCGGCTTCGGAGGACCAGTCGTAGACATCAAGTCCTGAGGTTCCGTTACTTGCTTTTGTGAGAATTGCATAAGTGCCGTCGGCCTGCTGAATTACTTTGTATTTCTGCATCTCGCCGCCCCAGTATTCCCACTGAAGAATGTTGGTACCGTCATTTGCTGAACCGCTTTCTACGTCAACACAGCTCTTATAGGAAGATGCTCCCGTCAGAATGTAATAGTAGCCGTCTCCGAGAGAGACGAATTTGAACTTCTGCGCGTTGGATCCGTTGTAGGACCATTGACGGATATTTGCTCCGTTGCCGGAAGAACCATCCGCTACATCTAAGTATAAACCGCTGTACTTATTCTGGATATAGTAAACGCCTTCTACGTTTTCACTGGCATAGAGCGTTTTGTTTTCATAGCCCTGTGTGCCAAGTGCCGACCAGTTTCGTAAATCACTTGTGGAAGCCTGTCCCATGTGAGAACCGAAGATGTAATAGGAACCACTGTTAGAATCGTAAAATACGGATGGATCATGAACTGATATCCGAGTCGTTGACGAAGTTGATGATGAGCTTGCTGCTGCATCTGCGGTCATGCCAACCCCCAGGCATGTACTGCCAACTACCACTGCCATAGCCAAAGCTTTGATCATAAAGCTTCCCTTGCCATTGGATCGTACCTTCATAATTATGAACTTCCTTTCTGAATTCATTACAATATATAGTTTTTAGTTTTTTGTAACATTGTGTAAAATTACAACCCCACAATCCTCCTTTCTTGTAACATTTGCTTACCTTCATACACGCATATTACAAGTTCATCATAATATATAAACAGGAAACTGACAAGATGGAAAATGAAAATCAGCGTTTTTACCAAAATATGGTGGGGGAAAATTATGCAAAGTGCGAAAATAAAAGAAAAGTTAAGCTGCATACAAGCGGGCAGCCGGTGTTTAAGAAATTTTAAAGTTCTTTGAAATGGAGAATTCTTTGGCTCCGATAAAAATTTTGGAATGTGTGTATCGTGTTACATAAGCCTTGTTGATGATACAGGAATATTGAATACGGATAAAGGAATCGGAAATGTTTTTCAGACAGGAGTATGCATCCTGAATATTGCAGTAGGTTTCGTATATTTCGTCTGTTGTGTCAATGTAAAGCTTCCTTCCGTTTTTTTGAATAAAGCGGATCTGCTTTGCGGGAATCCGGTAATGACAACCGCGGATCCGGAATTCAAAAAAACGGTCGTTTTCATAGTATGTCTGCATACAGGCATGAAACAGTCTGGAAATATCAGGTTGATAAAGGGGCTTTTTTATTACCGAAAAAGGATGGGTATTGATCGCCCTGAAAAAAAGATCAGAGGTTTGTATGGTGTCCGTGATATAGATCAGAAGAAATTTTTTTTCAGCTTTCGAGATGTTCATAAGTATTTTTTCCACAATCAGAAGATTTTCATTTGTTAATTCCATCAGGATCAGGTCAAAAAAAGGTTTTGTTCCGATGTCATGGTATAGCTCACAGGCATTTACATATTCTTCCGGATAATATTGATATTTTCCCATTGTCTTTTGAAAGATGGTTTCCAGTTTACTGCAAATTGCTGCATCTCTGTCGCAAATAGCAATGCGCAAGATTACTTTACCGTATGATATTTTTGCAATTGGTGATTCATGAGCATTCCCGTTTCCGTAATCACATTCCGTTCTTTCTGGCTTAAGTGTTCCAGTAGTTCCCCCATTTTAAAGCGGACGGCAGCAGATTTGTTTTTCAGAGAGTCTGCCAAAAGATAGTCGATGGAAACATTCAGTGCATTTGAGAGATTTACAAGGTTGGCTGTGGAAATCTTTGAATTGGCGCTTTCAATATTTTGAAGTGTCTTTGTGCTGATATTACATAAATCAGATAAATCTTTGTAGGTCATTTTCTGCTTTAAACGACACTGTTTGATGCGTTGTCCCAGCAAAATATAGTTAACCGCTGATATATTTTTCAAAGGTCATTCCCCCTCTTTACTATAAATGAAACATTCCAGTATTTGAAGAAATTTGAGCTGCTGATGTGAATTCAGTCCCGACAGGATCTCTCCGCCCGTATCATGTGATTCCTGAAGGATTGTAGAATGGGTGAAGAGGTATTCAAGAGGAATATCAAGGCTGTTACAGATTGAAACGAGAACGTCCAGACTGATGTTGGTGGTTCCGGCTTCAATCTTTCTCAAATGACTTTCGGAAATACTGCAGATTTCTGCCAGCTTCATCTGTGAAACTCTCTGTTCTGTCCGTATTTGACGGATGATGTTTCCAGTATGTTTTGTGTTGTAAAAATATTCTTTCTTCATGGTCTCCCTTTATGTAGTCAGCTTAACAACAACAGTTTAGGTGAAATGGTATGAAATGAAAAGACAATATCTAAGGAAAAATCCTCATATATGGGATATAACATAAAAAATATACAAAATCTACTCTAAAATAAACAATTTCTTAAAACTAAGTATAAAAAAGTATTATAATAAGCATGGTAGCAATGGATTATGAGGAGGAACAAATGAAAAAAGGAAGTATTATTATGATTTTGGGAACCGGTGAGGTGGAGACCAGGAATTTTTTATACCTGTTAAGCAAATATCCCCAGCTGCGGGATTTTGAACTGGTCTTTGTTTATCAGCGGGGATATGAGGAACTTCATCAGAGTCTGATCGGAGAATATTTTGACAGATTCAGGGAAAAGGTATGTCTGCCGACAGAGATTCGGGAGCGGAGCAGGGCATATAATGAGGCGGTGCTGTATGCTCATACGGATATCTTTATTTTCCTGGAACCGAATATGATGCCGGTGAGAAGATGTTTTGAATTTTTGGCGGAGTCTCTGGAACAGGGAAATATTCTGGCGGTACAGCCCATGGTTGTGAATTATCATACCGGTCAGATACAGAGTACGGGATATATGGAGTCTGCAGGCGGTCTTATGCATGCGTTTAAGAATCGGAACCCGGAGGAGAAGATCGTAAATTGTTCCAATCCAAGATACGCATTATCCTCTTCGCTTTTTGCAATCAATCGTTTTGTGTTTGAAGAATTAAACGGTTTTAATGAAAAGGTATCTCCTGAAATGATGGGGAGAAATCTGACTTCTGAAATTACATTAAGGGGGTATGGTAATTTCTATGATCACAGAGCGAAGGCTTATTATCTGTATGATCTTCTTGAAAAAACGGAGTATGATACTATGGGAAACGGTATTTCGGATAATAAATTACTGTTGCCGGAGGAGGGGAATAAGACCTGTATGGTTTTTTTGCTGAGAGAACAGGTGACAGATTGTCAGAGAAGATCAAAATATACGGTTATGAATTTTTCCGAAATGAAGGATTTAGAAAATTTTCTTGGCAGGATCGGCGTACATTATCATGAAATTATAGATTATTATGGTTTTTCGGAGGCGACATCCATCGAGTTTCAGAAGATTATCCCTCTTTCTTATGCAAAGGAGAGGGGAAATTATATCTATGTTACCAATAATTTTAAACAGATTGTTGATAATCGGATGTGGTTTCACAAACGGAAATACCGTAAGGATGTGGTATGTGATCTCAGCGGAAATCTTATAAATATTGAACAGCTGGGGTTATAAAGAGGCGTTTTTGTCATAGAATAGTCTGGAAAGATACCGGTTTGCTGTTGGGTTACAGTGAGGTGATGGAAATGCTGAATGGAATCTGGGGAATGATGCTTACTTCCGGTCTGATCTTCGGAATCCTAACAGGTCGGGCGTCGGAGGTGACTGAGGCTTTGACGGAGGGAGCAAAAGAGGGAATTTCTCTTTCCATTATCCTGTTTGGAATTATGGGATTTTGGTGCGGGCTTATGGAGATTGCTGAGAAAACAGGGATACTGGGGAAAATCACAGAGAAAATGAAACCTTTTTTACATTTTATGTTTCCGGCGATACCAAAGGATC
This sequence comes from uncultured Lachnospiraceae bacterium, assembly GCA_902797675.1. GTDB lineage: Bacteria > Bacillota > Clostridia > Lachnospirales > Lachnospiraceae > CAG-303. Next base: position 1,962 of record CADBTR010000048.1, on the reverse strand, counting down.
ATAAGGCATTGGAATATATTGCGATTAATTTTACCGCGAATATGTTCGGGCTTGCTTCCGCGGCAACGCCTGCCGGACTTCAGGCTATGCGGGAACTGGAAAAATTGCGGTCTGCGTCGGACAAAGAAGAAAAAAATAAAATTGCCAGCGAGGAGATGTGTAATTTTCTGATTCTTAATATCTCCTCACTGCAATTGATTCCGGTCAGTATCATCGCTTATCGGGCGAAGTACGGAAGTCCGGATCCGGCAGCGGTCACTGCGCCTGCGCTGCTTGCCACATTCGTCAGTACAGGCGTTGGGGTGTTAATCTGCCGGTTTCATACGCTTTTTGCAAATGCGCATACATCTGAGGTATGCCGGAATGAGAAATCCGTCGGCGAAGATCCACGCTAACGGATCGGCAAGGCAGACTCCGTAATATCCCAAAACAGGAACCAGTCCGAAAGCGGCAATGATTCTTGCAATCATTTCAAAGAGTCCCGCGAGGATCGCAAAATTGCTGAAGCCCAATCCCTGAATCGTAAAACGGATAATGTTGACAAGGGCAAGCAGGATATAGGTGCTGCTGTTGAACAGAATGTAAGTGCGCGCCCAATGGATAATGGATGTGTTTCCTTTGTTTACAAAAAGAAGCAATAATTTCGGTGACAGCAGGTTTAAAATGATGAAGACAAACACCGAATAAATGACTGCGGTCTTGATTGCGGATTTCATGCCCGGTCCGATACGGTCAATCTTGCCTGCTCCGATATTTTGCCCGGCGTAGGTTGCCATGGTGGTTCCCAAAGCATCGTAAGGACACCAGAATATCTGAGCCAGACGTTGTCCGGCGGTGACGGAGGTGACATAGATTTTTCCAAGGCTGTTTACGGAAGTCTGCAAAGCCACACTGCCGATGGCGGTAACGGAATATTGCAATCCCATAGGGATTCCCATGTGGCAGAGTGTTTTTGCCCAATAGGGATCAAATGCCCATTCTTCTTTTTGAATCTGTAAGATCGTAAACCGTTTCTTCATAAAGATCAGGCAGGAGATTCCCGATACAGCCTGGGAGATGATGGTCGCATAGGCGGCACCTTCTACACCGGTATGAAAGCAGTAGATGAATACGATGTCCAGAATAATGTTAATGATGGAGGCGAGAGCAAGGAAGTAGACCGGCGTTTTGCTGTCGCCCAGAGAGCGGATAATTCCGGCAACCATATTATAGAGGAAAATGACCGGAATTCCTGCGAATATGACAATGATATATCTGTAGGCATCATCAAGCAAAGCATTCGGCGTATTCATAATGATTAAGATCTTTCTGCAAAAGATCACCGTAAACAGTGTGATGATCGCGGCAAAGAAGATGCATAACCACAGGCTGTTTGCGACTGCTTTCCGGAGGTTGGATTCCTTTCCGGCACCGAACTGGTGCGCCACCGGTATGGAGAAGCCATTGCAGATACCTGCGCAAAAACCTATGATCAGAAAGTTTAAGGAACCGGTTGCGCCCACTGCGCCCAGCGCGTCCGGACCTAAAAATTTTCCTACGATCATGGTGTCGATCATGTTGTATAATTGTTGAAATAAGAGACCGAAAAGGACAGGCAGTGCAAAGCTGATAATCAGCCGGAAGGGATTGCCTGCGGTCATGTTTTTCGTAGTATCTTTTGCCATAATAAGTTCCTTTCAGAATGTCCGATAATGAAAAATCAATTACTCCAAGAACTGTATTGTAGCGAATAAAGAATAAAATGTAAAGAGAAATTTTATCTTTCCTCTTGTATTTTTTTGCGATGTGAGTTATTGTAAAACTACTGTTTTCAGGTGGGCGGTTCGCTCTCCGACCTGCGGGAAAAATGATATTTTCAAACAGAAGCAGGCAGGTTGGAAGCTTGAAGGCATACGATATTGAACGGCACTCCGATTCAATCTCCCACCTCTATAGGTGGTGAGTAAAGAAAGGAAACTTACG